>DBCP01000048.1:12851-18912 GCA_002293105.1 Bacteroidetes bacterium UBA955
CCTTCCAAAGCCGCCAAGTTCTTCTGTAATACATCGCGCGTTGGATTTTGCGTGCGCGCATATTCGTAGCCTTTGTGATCGCCCGGTGCGGCTTGTACGTATGTACTTGTCTGGAAAATGGGCGTCATGATGGCCCCAGTGGTAGGATCAGGCTCGATGCCTGCGTGCAATACCAAGGTTTCTATGTGGTTTGAGTTCATTGTGCGATGCGCTTTTGTCTTTTACAAAGTAACGCTCCACAGACCAAGAATTTACCGTTTCGGTGCGATGTCTTTCAACACTTCTTCCACCACGCGAGGGAAATGGGCCATTTCCAACTCATGGATTTTGTCAGCGACGGCGTGCGCATCATCATTTGGTGAAACAGCACATCGACCTTGAAAAATAGGCGCTCCATCGTCGTACCGTTCGGTAACCCAATGCACAGTAATGCCAGTTTCTGTTTCATGGGCTGCAACCACCGCTTCGTGAACGTGCATACCAAACATCCCTTTACCACCAAATTTTGGCAATAAAGCGGGGTGTAGGTTAATCACGTGAGGGAATCGCTCCAATAAACGCTGGGGAAACAACCAAAGAAATCCTGCCAATACAATCAAATCTGGGGAATATGAAGCCAATAAGTCATCAACGCGATTTCCGGTTTTCCACTCCTCTCGATGGAATAACTCACATGGTACGCCCAATCGATGGGCTCTTTCTAAAACACCGGCGCCTTCTACATTGCAGAAAATCGCAGCAATTGTTACACTGCTACCTGCAAAATGATGAATGATATTCTCGGCATTGCTCCCACTGCCCGATGCAAAAACAACGATTTTCATGATTTTACGTTGCTTTGATGAACCATGATTTCCAACGCGCGCATCAATGTATTCCTCGGTTGATTGGGCGCAAATAAGAATCCATCGATCGCGATACAGCGCTGGTTGGCTTTGTCAATGATGATTTTTCGAATGAATGGACCCCGTCTGTCTGTGTTTAACTCTGTATACCAACCACGCAAGTAGTACACTTTGTTGCGATTTTCAATAACAGAATAAAAAGATTTGGGAAAAATGCCACTGCTGCTCACTTCAACCCAAGTGCCTTCAATGGTCTTTAAATATTTCTGGGTAAAGCGATTGCGATTCAATACCGCGGAATCCATGATCATGTTTTCTGATGATGACAAGGGGTAGATGTTCACCATGAGATTGTTGTGGAATTGGCTATTCTCATTGCGCAACCAGACAAAGTCATTTGTGGCTTGAACCAATTTCAAATCCGCATTTAAGAATAAATCAACGTTGTATTTGCCGGCAAGCAAACGGGTAATACTGTCAGAATAACGATTCTGTTCCAAGGCGCCGTGGCGACGTGAAGATTCTTTTGTAACAGAACGGAGTTCAAGCCTGTGCGACTCTGCGCATAAGAAAGCTTGATTTTTTTTAATCCACGGGCCATCCAAATTTTCACCCGCTGAATGGGTATCGTGAATCCATAAAACGACCTGTGGTTTCGCCCAAACGTTGCTTACCCACTGGCAGCTTACATTGTCAATAACAGTATCTTTTAATGAATTTATTCCCTCCCGATGAAAATCACCATCCAATGTCGATTTGGGGTCAATCGCCCATACCAAAGGATTTGCATGCAGGGGTTCGAGTGTTTGTGGATCTTCTTGATCGAGTTGTTTGATGTTATGCAACGCAAAAGTGAACAACGATTCAAAATATTGGGGGTCTTCTTTTTTACGATTTTCTTCAAATCGCACCAAACTGCTATCCGCTAAAAACACGGTAGTAGTGAAAATGTCTTTAATCGAATCTTCCCAATTTTCTGGGTAGAACACGTAAATCTCTGCGGCATTACCGCTCGCAGTATCTAAGTTGCCATGTTCACTGCTTTGGCATCCATATTGTAAGATTCCGCTAAAAGTGAAGAAAATGAACGATAGCCAGAGGCCGAGCCTATTTTTTTGCATGGTTTACTTCAACCCCTGCGGGTTTTTTGAATGATCAAACGCTGTCCTATCTGAATAGAATTGGATCTCAAATGGTTCCATGTTTTGATTTGTGTTACCGTTACACCATGGGTTTTGGCGATGGCACTCAAGGTTTGTCCACGCTTTACAACGTGCACAACACGCAGTGTACCCGATTTTACAGTAGAAACACCCGTTGAACCTGCAACCTGAACGCCTCTCGGCACCGATTTAGGGTACGCATAGGGTGCGCGATAATTGGTGGGCACTACATTGTGGTTGTATTTGGCGAAAGCAGCCGCACTATCAAATCGGTCAATAAACTGCATGCTGGCATTGTATGGCATTAATATCACGCTACCATGCGCCATATCGGTGTTTTGATTTAGCAATTCTTGGTTCAATGCCACTAGGTTGTGTTGACTGCCCAAATATTCATTGATCTTGCCCAAATGCATGGTAGAGTCAATCTTTGTAGGTGCCAACACGATGCTTTGGTCGTTGTGTGCTGCATTTTTGCCTTTCTCAGTAAAGTTCAACACATAGGCAACGGCTATAAACTTGGGTACATAGTTTTGGGTTTCTTTGGGAAGAAAGGGAAGGACTTCCCAGAAATTGGTTTTGCCACCACTCCTGCGAATGGCTTTTTGTACGTTGCCGGGACCACAGTTGTATGACGCTATGCTCATCAACCAATTGTTGAAAATGGATTGTGAATTGGCAAAATATTCGCAGGCCTTCTGGGTGCTTTCTACGATACTCTTTCGATCATCACAAGGGTAGCCAATGCGCATGCCCATCAATTTGCCGGTATAGGGCATGAATTGCCACAGACCGGTTGCACCACACCAAGAAACGGCGCTTGGATTCAAGTTGGATTCAATCACCGAAATGTATTTCAATTCAGTGGGCAAACCGTTTTTGTCCAAAATCTCTTCGAAAATGGGGAAGTACAGCTTCATTCGCTCATGGATTTGGTTGAAATATCCCTCGCCATACCCCATGAAATATCGAATGTGTTGTTCCACCATACGGTGGTATTCAAAAGGAATCGTACTGCCAATTTGCGACATCATCGCCTCGAACTCACGACCATTTCTGTACCTGGCTTCATCATGTCCAACCGGACTGTGCGATGGAATATTACCCAATAAAATCTGGGTGAGACTATCGATACGGGAAATATGATTGCCACCTTCAGGATCCAACGGTGCCTGCGCCAACGCAGTGCTCACGCTGCTTCCCACCAGCAATATCGATAGTATAAACGACCTTATCATAGATTTCAAAATTAACGCAGAATTGTGCGCCTCCATCCATAAGCAAAGACTGAGCCAAAAATTAACCAACAAACAAATGTGTATATTTGTAATAATTGAAGACGCGTTAATCTCAGAAGTATTTGCTATCTTAGAGTTGCTAATAAATTATACACCCAGTGGCATTGTCAAAAAATATCCTATCGCCTGAAAATGAAGCACAGACCTTGGCGCAAGTGCAGAAGTTGAACCTGAAAAACGGCGGCTTGAGCATCGGTATTCCGAAAGAAGTTACCTTCCAAGAAAACAGGGTGCCACTGACACCAGCTGCTGTAGCTTATTTTACATCGAACGGACATTCTATTACCATCGAGTCGGGAGCGGGTAGAAATGCCAATTTTTCGGACATTCAATTCAGCGAGGCCGGTGCACAAATTGTCTATTCCAACAAGGAAGTATACGAATGTGAAACCATCTTGAAAATAGACCCTCCAACATTGGCGGAAATTGAATTGATGAAGCCCGGACAGTTGTTGATTTCTGCATTGCAAATCAATCAGTTGGATTCGGTTTTGTTGCGAAAACTCATGGAAAAGAAAATCAACGCCATGGCCTATGAATATTTGGAAGACGACGGTGGTACCCGTCCCATTATTCGCGCCATGAGTGAGATCGCGGGGACGGCAAGTATTCTTATCGCTGCGGAATACCTCAACAATACCCACGTTGGAAAGGGCGAGTTGCTCGGTGGATTTGCGGGGGTTCCTCCAACACAAGTGGTTGTGATTGGCGCGGGTGCAGTGGGTGAGTTTGCGGCCAAAGCAGCCCTTGGCCTCGGTGCCAATGTCAAAGTATTCGACAATAACATGTATCGACTAAGAAGAATCCAAAAGTCGTTCGGTTTTCATTTGTATACATCCACCTTGCAGCCACAAGTCATCAAAAGTGCTGTTGCTAGTGCAGATGTCGTGATTGGAGCCCTATCTGGGAATACCGCAAGAAGTCCAATTGTCATTACGGAAGAAATGGTTATGTCTATGCGACCCCATTCCGTTTTGATCGATGTGGCAATCGATCGTGGAGGGAATTTCGAGACATCCGAGGTAACCAACCACGAGAAACCCATATTCCACAAACACGATGTGATACATTACTGTGTGCCCAATATCGCTTCGCGCGTCAGCCGAACCGCCAGTTACACGCTGAGTAACGTATTCACACCCATGCTCGATGAAATGGCACAGTTGGGTGGATTTGGAGAGTTTTTGCGCATGAAAGCCGGCGTACGCAAAGGCACCTATCTGTATCGTGGCAGTCTGACCAATAAGAATTTGGCTGATAAATTTTCGATCAAATACCACGACATCGACTTGATGGTGGGACTTTACATGTAATCACAACAAATGGTGATGCAGTTTATTCGCATCAATATGCTGAAAATGGGTTTCTACCCGGCTCGCGTGGGTATCCGTAATCAAAATTTGCCCATAGCCTGAAGCACCAACCATTTCAATCAATCGCTGCGCGCGTTGCTCATCGATCTTTTCAAAAATATCATCCAAAAGCAAAATGGGATGATTGTTTGTAACACTTTGGAAATAATTGTATTGTGCAAGTTTTAGGGCGATGATAAAGCTTTTAATCTGTCCTTGTGATCCAAATTTCTTCAATGGAAATTCGCCCAAATTGAACTGTAAATCATCTTTATGAATACCCACCGATGTTCGCTGAGAGGCCATATCCAGGCGGTAAGTGTCCTGCAACAGTGTAGCAAAGTCTCCTGCATGCAAAGGACTTTCGTAAGAGATGCTGGGGTTCTCGGTGCCTTGGCTTAGCGATTGGTAAATGCCCACAAAATGGGAAAGCAAATCATCCACGAAGGCTTTTCTGCGCGCGTATATCAAGAGGCCCGCAGGAATCAACTTGGCATCAAAACTTCCAAGTAAATCCGGGTCAATGTATCGCCCTTGCATCGATTTCAGCAAGGCATTTCGCTGTTCTAAGGTCTTTTTGTAAATGCTTAGGTTTTGGAGATAGGCTTTGTCGATCTGACATAAACTCAAATCCACGAATTTCCTGCGATCATCGCTGTTTCCCAAAGCCAATTCAATGTCGTACGGTGTGATGAAAACCGTCTGGATCATCCCAACATGGTCGAGCAGTCGGGGATAGGCCTTGTCATTCTTTTTGATGCTTTTTTTGCCACCTTCAAATTGAACCAGGATATCGGCCGGCGCTTCCCCTTCAAAATGGCCTTTGATGGTAAAAAACGACGCATCATGTTCGATGATTTGGCTATCTATTCCGTTGAAATAACTCTTGGCATTGGCCAAATAATGCACCGCGTCCAAGATGTTGGTCTTGCCAACGCCATTGGCACCGGTAATTGTGTTAATGCCATTGCAAAACTCCAGAGATCGCTCGCTGTGGTTCTTAAAGTGAAACAATTGAAGTCGTTGCAAATGCACAGTGCAAAGTAAATCAATTGCCTTGGTGTTGTGGAATTAAAGCAGGAATAGAGTTATTCCATTTTGTCCACATTGGCGATGAGTTTTTTTGGTTTGATTTATCTTCGTTTGCTTCGAATTATGCCTGTTTTTTCTCACTTGCACGTCCATACTCAATATTCACTGCTCGATGGTGCGGCGAGTATCAAAAGTCTCGTGAAAAAGGCGAAAGCCGATGGTATGCCCGCGTTGGCCATCACTGACCACGGCAATATGTTCGGTGCGTTTGAGTTTTATCAAGCCGTGACGAAAGAGGGGTTGATGCCGGTGATTGGCTGCGAGTTCTATGTGGTAGAGGATCGATTTCAGAAGTCGTTCACTCAAGGTGC
>DBCP01000048.1:19045-34928 GCA_002293105.1 Bacteroidetes bacterium UBA955
CAATACAGTGAAGGGTTGATTGCAACAACCTGTTGTATAGGAGCCCAAGTTCCACAAGCAATTTTATGGAAAGGTGAAGAAGAAGCAGAACGCATTTTTTGTGAGTGGCATAAGATCTTTGGAGAAGATTATTACATTGAATTACAGCGACATGGATTGGAGAATTTGGACGGGACAGGCATCTCTCAAGAAGACATTAACCAAACGCTGATTAAGTGGGGCCGGAAATATAATGTTCCCATCATTGCTACCAACGATTCGCATTACACGGATAAGAAGGATGCAAATGCCCACGATATCTTGTTGTGCATCAATACTGGAGAGTTTCAAAGTACGCCAAAGGCCAACAATGAAGAGGGGGGAAAGGGTTACCGCTTTGCATTTCCGAACGATGAGTTCTTCTTCAAAACACAGGCAGAAATGGAGGCTCTGTTTGCGGATATACCTGAAGCGCTCGATAATACCAATCGTTTGATTGATTCCATTGATCCACCCAAATTGTCAAGGGATATCGTATTGCCCAACTATGCTTTGCCAACAGGCTTCGATGACCAGAATGTTTTTCTCAAACACCTGGCCTATGAAGGTTGTAAAAAGCGCTATGGAGGGGCCATTCCAACACCTGTGCAAGAACGGTTGGATTTTGAATTGAATACCATTACACACTCCGGATTTGCGGGTTACTTTTTGATTGTACAAGACTTTACTACGGCAGCCCGTGAAATGGATGTCTGGGTTGGACCGGGTCGAGGATCAGCTGCGGGAAGTTTGGTGGCCTATTGTTTGGGAATAACCAACGTAGACCCCGTAAAATACGATTTGCTTTTCGAGCGCTTCTTGAATCCTGAGCGTGTGAGCATGCCCGATGTCGATATTGACTTCGATGATGTGGGCAGGGATCGTGTAATCCAATATGTAGCCAAGAAATACGGTGAGCGTCGCATCGCCCAAATTATCACCTACGGAACCATGGCCGCCAAGAGTGCCATTCGCGATGTAGGTAGGGTACTGCAATATCCATTGCAAAATACCGATCGATTGGCGAAAATGGTGGTGGGGAACCTCAACCTTCAGACGCTTTTGCATGTGGATCCTGACGAACTTGCCAAAGACGATTCCAAAAACTTGAAGCCTGAAGAAATCGACAGTATTCGGGAAATACAAAAAATTTACAATGGAAATGACGATGCGTCCAAAGTGCTTAAGGACGCAGAAAAATTGGAAGGAAGTGTAAGGAATACCGGTGTGCATGCCTGCGGAATTATTATCGCGCCTCAAGATATTGACGAATTGGTGCCTGTGGCGTTGTCCAAGGAATCGCAGTGGATTCAGGTGCAATATGATGTAAACCAAATTGAAAAAGCCGGTTTATTGAAAATGGATTTTTTGGGATTGAGCACCCTTACCATCATGAAGGACGCAATCCATCTAATCAAAGAAACCGTAGGCGATGTCATTGATCTCGATACAATTCCATTAGACGACGAGAAAACATATGAACTTTTTCAGAGGGGAGAAACCAATGGTGTGTTTCAGTTTGAAAGTCCAGGTATGCAGAAATACATGCGTGAACTCAAACCCACGCACTTTGGCGATCTAATTGCCATGAACGCATTGTATCGCCCCGGTCCGTTGAAGTATATTCCAGACTTTATTGACCGGAAACACGGTAGAAAACCTGTGGTGTTTGATTTGCCCGAAATGGAGGATTATCTGCGTGAAACCTATGGTATTACTGTTTATCAAGAGCAGGTGATGTTGCTGAGTCAGAAATTGGCGGGATTTTCAAAGGGGAAAGCCGATGAACTGAGGAAAGCGATGGGAAAAAAGAACAAGGATATCATCGATAAGTTGAAAGGTGATTTCATGTCCGGTGCACTTGAGAAAGGCTTCCCAGAAAAGGTATTAGAAAAGATCTATTCGGATTGGGAAGAATTTGCCCAGTATGCTTTTAATAAATCGCATTCAACTTGTTATGCTGTCATCGCGTTTCAAACAGCCTATTTGAAAGCCAATTACCCCGCTCAGTTTATGGCGGCGGTATTGAAGAGCAACATGGGCGATATCAAGAAAATCACTTTCTACATGGAAGAGTGTCACAGGCAGGGAATCAAAGTGTTGGGGCCCGATTTGAATGAAAGTAGAAATGTGTTTACCGTAACGCCTAGCGGACAAATTCGTTTCGGTTTAAGTGCTGTAAAAGGGGTGGGCGATAACGCTGTGGAGGAGATTTTGATGGATCGCGATAAAAATGGACCGTTCAAAAGCTTGTTTGAGCTCACCACACGGGTGAATTTGCGTGCGGTCAATAAGCGTAACATTGAAAATATGGCGAAGGCCGGTGTCTTTGATTTTGACCCTCGGTATCACCGCGCACAATATGTCAAGGAAGATGCCAATGGGACCAATGGAATTGAATTGGCTATTCGTTACGGACAGCGGATACAGCAAGAGAAATTTAGCGGACAAATGGGTTTGTTTGGGGGCGGGGCCAATTTAGCCAACGAGGAACCCAAACTCCCTCAAGTAGAAAAGCTCACCTTGCTAGAGGAACTCAAAGAAGAAGAGGAATTGGTGGGCGTATTCTTGAGTAAGCACCCCTTGGATGACTTCAAGTTCATTTATGATAGCATTGTAACCACCAGCGTCAAAGAATATCGCGATGCCATAGAGAACAAATCGCCCCAGGTATTTCAAATGATGGGGATCATTACAAGCGCCAAAGAGTTTATGAGCCAAATGGGCAATCCCTATGTTCGCTTCAACTTTATGGACTATTCCGGAACAATTGAATTGTCGCTGTTCAAAGAGAAGTACTTGAAATTCAAGCCCCTGATTGACAAGGATTATATATTGCTCATTCAAGGTCAAACGGATTATTCCAAAACCAAAGATGAAATGCGGATGAATATTCATCATATTCAGTTGGTGTCTGATGTGGATCCATTGACCATTTATCGTTCAATTCAAGTGGATATGACGCCTTCTGATTTGGAGCAAGGGAAACAGCAAATCGTGAGCGATGTACTTTCGCAGTTCCCCGGGAAATGTCCACTCTATTTCAATTTTTACGATGCCGACGAAAATATGACCCTGAGAATGGTGTCGAGGGCTGGCTTGAATTTTACAAACGATGTACGCGAGATGCTGAACGACATGGAAGTGGTGTACACGCCCAGATTGGATGATCGTTGGCTGGTTGAACGAAAAGATGAAAGTCGCAGGTTTTACAATAGCTAGGAATCTGGTTCAGGCCGATTATCCACTGAAAGAGGCATTGCTTTCGGTCTTACCATTGTGTGACGACATGGTGATTGCCGTTGGTAATTCCATGGATGGCACGAAAGCTTACATCGAGGCAATGCAAGAGCCCAAGATTCGTTTATTCGATACAGTTTGGGATGATAATAAGCGCGAAGGGGGTGCCGTATTGGCGGATGAGACCAATAAAGCCCTGGATCAAGTGCCCATAGACGCGGATTGGCTGGTTTACATTCAAGCTGATGAGTGTTTGCATGAGCGATATTTGCCGGTGGTCAAGGCGGCCATGGAAAAGTACTTGAACGATGCTGAAGTGGACGCCCTACTTTTTGATTATTTGCATTTTTATGGCAATTATTCGATGGTGGGTGATTCAAGACGATGGTATCGCCAAGAAATTCGAATTATCAAAAACAACCGCAACATAAGCAGTTGGAAAGATGCCCAAGGCTTTCGAACCCGCGATGGTAAGAAATTGAAAGTGGCCAAGATTGATGCCTGTATCTATCACTACGGATGGGTAAAACACCCCAAATATCAGCAACAAAAACAAGCCCAATTTCATCGACTTTGGCATAACGATGATTACATGGAAAAGAAAGTGTTGTTGAGCGATGAGTTTGATTATGGAGGCATTGACTCGTTAAAGCACTTTGAAGGCAGTCACCCGCAGGTGATGCAGTCGAGAATTGCAGCAATGGATTGGCAATTTGATATTGATCCAACCCAAAAGAATTTTGGCCTAAAGGCGGGACTTTTGCATTGGATTGAAAAATTAAGTGGGTGGCGGGTAGGAGAGTATAAAAATTTCATTCGAATTCGATGATAGACAAACGAGTAGTAATTATTGGTGCCGGTGCATCCGGATATTTCACAGCCATTAGGTTGAAAGAACTGAACCCATCTGTAGATGTGTTGATTTTAGAGAAAACAGGTAAAACCCTGTCGAAATTAAGGATCAGTGGTGGCGGTCGATGCAATGTGACCCACGATTGCAGAGGCACTTCAACATTGTTGCAACATTATCCTCGCGGTAAGTCCTTTTTGAAGAAGATTTTTCACGATTGGTCAGTTCAAGACACCATTGATTGGTTTGAAACCAATGGTGTACCGCTGAAAACAGAGAGCGACGGACGGATGTTTCCCGAGTCTGATTCTTCAGAAACGGTGGCCCAAATGCTGGAGTGGAAAGCCAAAAAGTTGGGAATTGGACTTCGAACCAATGCTTCTGTTGTGACTATCGTACCCATGCCGAAAGAAGGTGCGTATCGGTGGCAATTGAATTTCAATACTGGCGGTAGCGAAATGGCAACGGATGTTGTTTTGGCGATGGGTGGATTCTCCAAAGAATCGCAGTACAACATGATTTCGACGTTGGGAGTGGATATTGTTCCTCCCGTTCCTTCGCTATTTACATTCAATATTCCTGATACCACGTTGCATGTTCTTCATGGTGTTTCAGTGCAAGATGCAAAAGTGAAACTCATGGGCTATCCAGAGGCATATCATGGACCTTTGCTGGTTACCCATTGGGGTCTAAGCGGTCCGGCAGTTTTGAAAACAAGCGCATGGGCAGCGCGATGGATGAACGAAAAAGCTTATTGCACAACAGCCATGGTCTCTTGGCTCAATCTAAGTGAAGAGGAAATGCGCGATTTGTTGCGCGAGACGGTGGAGTCAAATCCCAAGAGGCGAGTTGATAATCTTTCAATAGATGGAATTCCGCGCAGACTGTGGGAATATATTCTCAAACGAGCAGAAACGCCAATTACCAAGATGGCAGCGGATTTGAGCAAGTTCGAGTTTAATAAAATTATTGAAAATTTATGTCGAATGCCTTTCGATACCGATGGTAGAACGATGTTTAAGGAGGAATTTGTGACTGCCGGTGGTATTGATCTGGCACAGGTAAATTCCAAAAGTATGGAAATAAAGGGATTGGCGGGATTATACGCTACGGGTGAAGTTTTGGATGTTGACGGTGTAACAGGCGGGTTCAATTTTCAAGCCGCTTGGTCGACAGCTGCAACAGCCGCAAAAGCCATAGCCAATTAATCTTTATCGTTGAATTTGTAGCCCAAACCACGATGACTTAAAAAGTACTTTGGGTTTTTAATGTCAACTTCGAAATACTTGCGGAAAGCGAGAATAAAATTATCGATTGTTCTGGTGCTTGGAAATACGGTGTAGCCCCATACTGTTTTTAAAATCTCTTCGCGGGTAACAACTTGGTTTTTCTTTTCTATCAACAACCGCAAAAGTTGAGCTTCTTTCTTGGTGAGTTTGAATTCACCATTGATACCCATGGCTTTGTAACTATTGAAATCCACAAAGTTGCCACCAAAATTAAATTCCATGAAGTTGATAGCAGGGTCGTCACGGTGCGCACGCATCAAAATTTTCTGAACTCTGAGCAACAACTCTTCCAACTCGAAGGGTTTACTCATATAGTCATCGGCCCCAGATTTAAGGCCGTTGATTCGATCTTGGGCCGTATTGCCTGCAGATAAAATCAGAATGGGTACGTTGTTGCTGGAGAGTCTGATGTGATGCGTAGCTGTTAAGCCGTCCATACTTGGCATCATGATATCCATGATGATCAAATCAAAGCTTTCAGTTTTTAACTTATTGATCGCAACGGCACCATGAGGCGCTAAGGTCACTTTGTACCCCTCAGACTCAAGATTGATTTTTAGCAGTTCGGCGAGGTCTGATTCGTCCTCAACAACCAAGATTCTGTAATTAATCATTCCATTCGACAATCGTTAGCGTTAAATACAATGTTGAATTTTGAGCCGTTTGGGGTGTTGGACGAAACATCAATGCTTGCTTTGTGTAGTTGAAGAATTTGCTTCACCAAATACAATCCAAGCCCAGATCCTTGTCTACTCCTTGTTCTTTCATCGCCAACGCGATAGAACTTCTCAAAAATGCGGCCTCGCTCATCCATAGGTATGCCGATTCCCTGGTCAGAAACCGTTACGCCAAATACGCCGTCACGAATGAATGAACTCACGCTTACATTAACGCAGTTTTCGTCGCTATATTTTATTGAATTTGTAAATAAATTTATAAAAACGATTTTTAACATCTGCTCGTCGCATAAAATTAAAAAATCCTTTGATTGTACTAAACTATTTTTTAGTGTTTCGTTAACTGAAAACTGACCTTCATCAATCGCTTTTCCAATAATTTCATGAATGGCTACCCATTTTTCTGTTTTGGTTGGGATGCGATTCTCAAATTGGGTAGCCATTAATACGCGTTCCATCATGCCAGAAAGCCTGTCAATACTCTGTTTGGAAATCTCCAAAATGCGGTCTTGATTTTCCTTGTTCTTGTTGCGAATCACTGTTTGAATGGCCAACTTAGCCGCGGCAATGGGGGTTTTTAGCTCATGGGTTACCGCCATCATGAAGTTTGTCTTTTGCTGATTGAAGCGAATGATTTTTTCGAGGTAGTAATACATCAATCCAATGATTATCAGGGTGATGAAGCCCACTGTTATTCCCTCTCCAAGCCAAGCATTTTGTTTGTTTTTCAGCTTTCTTCCTATTTGCGCCGTTTCCGCGGAGGGTATAGAAAACCTCACTTTCACCACCATGGAATCACTGCCAACCATCCTTGGGTTAAGCTCGGCAATCATTTTATAATCTTTAGCACATGAATTTGCTATTAGTGATAAATTATTATAATCTTTAGTATTTATTATATAACTAAAATTTTCTGTTATATTACTGTGTTTTTTTACGAATTTGTCTGATTGGAATTTGTGATTGCATAATAGTTTTTTGTTTTCTAAAAGTTCCAATTGCAATTTCGACTCGGCCACATTGTACTGAAGCAGGGAATATGTCCACCAACCCAGAGCCGCGGTCATATATAATGCGGTGAATATGGCAATGCTCGTTAATAAGCGACGTTGTTTGACCATTTTACAGAAAATTTGGGTTTGCTCAGTCCAAAGGTCGCAATATTCCATCGAACATTTTAACTTGCCAACAATTAGTTTTCATGACAAACAATCCAATATTCCAAGCCATACAGCAGATATCCAGTGAATTATCACAAGTTGAATTTCTTTTTTCGGCGCAGGATACAAAGCCCTACGGTTCAGACTACACCGAAGATTTGTTCTTCCAACCTACAGCGGTCTGTTTCCCAAGGTCTACAAATGAGGTTTCGGAAATAATGAAACGTTGCTATGTCCTAGAAGTACCTGTTTTTACAAGAGGAGCGGGAACGGGACTCTCTGGTGCATGCTTGCCCGTATCTTCTGGATTGGTGCTAAGTACAAAAAAGCTCAATCGAATTGTAAACATCGATTCACAAAACCTCACTGCTACCGTTGAAAGCGGTGTCATAAATGCGAACCTTAAGTTGGCCGTAGAGGAGTACGGGTTGTATTATCCGCCAGATCCAGCATCGCAAGGAAGTTGCAGTATTGGTGGGAATCTTGCTCATGGAGCGGGCGGACCCAGAGCTGTGAAATACGGTATTACCCGGGATTATGTTTTGAATCTTGAAGTGGTTCTTGCCAATGGAGATGTAATTTGGACAGGGGCTAATACCCTCAAGAATTCAACAGGGTTTTCGCTCACGCATTTGATGGTAGGCTCTGAAGGAATGTTGGGAATCATTACGCAAGCAGTATTGAAATTGATACCCAAACCAACACAAGAGTTATTGTTGCTCGCATCTTTTGCCGACCTCACAGATTGTGCCCGTGCCGTCAATGCTGTGCTTTTATCCAAGTTTAAACCTTGCGCCATTGAGTTAATGGAGAAATCCGGCGTCGAAATTTCCATGCTTGCCACTCAAACCGCTTTTCCAACGCACGAGCACGCTGAGGCTTACCTTTTATTTGCATTTGATGGATTTGAAGGCGATGACCTCTTTGCCGATGCTGAAGGGATTTTTGGTATTTTGGATGAACATCACGCCCTGGATATCCTTCCATCGCCCAATGCGGATACTGCCGCTGCGTGGTGGAAGGTGAGACGGGCCATCGGAGAAACGGTGAAGCAAGTTTCGCCCTACAAGGAAGAAGATACCGTTGTGCCTAGATCTGCGATGCCTGGGTTGCTTCGAAAAGTGAAAGAAATAGGAGAGGCCTACGGTTTTCAATCGGTTTGTTATGGCCATGCGGGTGATGGGAATTTGCATGTAAACATCCTGAAAAATGATATCGATGATTTGCGATGGAAAGAGGAAATACCGAAGGCGATTGTGGAAATTTTTACCTACTGCAAATCGGTGGGAGGGACCATCAGCGGTGAACACGGCATTGGTTTGGTGCAGTCACCATATTTACCCATTGTGATGGGGGATACCCATTATTCCTTATTCAATGGAATCAAAGCCACGTTTGACCCGAAAGGATTACTCAATCCCGGTAAATGGCTGGGCTAAAGGGTGTTGAGATCCCTGATAACTTCTGTTGAAAAAGCCACCGGTTTCTCGCTGAATAGCACTTTTGTCTTGGCCCAGGTTTCTTCAAAAAGAGCCGAATGGCGATAATTATTGAGACAATCCTCATCGTCCCAAAGACTGTAAGTCGATAATTGATTGGGTTTTCCAGCCGTTTGTAACAACTTTAATCCCTGACAACCAGGAAAATTCCGGATGGCAATTTTAGATACATCAAACACGGATAGAAATTCATCTACCTTATCTGATTGAAAGGTCATGATTACAATTCGATTGATCATTCTTTAAAAAATAAAACAACAGGTTTATCCTCGTTCAAGGATAGGTATTGCGCCGCAGATCCAGCATTTACTGCAATTTGCATGATATCGCCGTGGCCGAACATGCACAATTCCATCCCTTCGGGTACATCATTGTACGATTGGCTGAGTCGGCTAATTTCCATTGTGCTGTTCAACATCAATCGGAAAGGACGCCCTTGACCTACCTCCTCAAACATCTGTTTGTTGATATTCAAGTATGCATTTCCGTAATAATCGTTGTAGATCACGGTTAATCGCATCATTCCATTCGATAAAGTGGGTTGTGGCGGCGATGATCGAACCATCATTTCTTTGATGGGGAATCCAGCGGCTTCCAAATCCATATTGGTGGAAAGCAATTGTTTTAATGCTGGAATATAAACCTCCTTTAACGGATCAAAAATAGTGACATTTTCGGCCGGTGTGATATTGTAATAAATGATTTCCTCCTCCCCAAAATACAAGGGCAACAAACCAGAGTCTGGACCCATAAAATACTTCCCTTTGTGTTTGGCAACGACAAATCGATTGGGCAGTCGGCTCATTGTTCCGAAGCGACAAATATGCACGGTGCCTTCAGGGAACTCGTTTAACACCAATTTTAAAAATACACTCTGCCCCAAAATGTGACCCTTTTTAAAGGGCTGTGGCGTAATGAGTGTTTTTAATGCTGCAAATTCTGTAGCCATTCTCGCCATTACAACCGTATAATCGGGCGATTCTATCCGAAAATCGCAAATCAAATGAATGAGTGGCTGGTTTGGTTGGTTGCTATTCGACATGAATGAGATTTTGCAGCTGTTTGGATATCACTCCAAAGAAGCAATACAAATATATTCAATGTCCGTGCGATTGCGGGGATAAATTTGATCTTTTCGCAGGGTTGTTATTTCTTGCAGCAACCGCCGCCGGCTTTATCGCCTTTAAGTGGCATTGCTTTCCGATCGAGTACTTTTCCCAATTTGTCACCTTCGGCAATGCTATAACAACGATCGATCGATAACCCCTTGATAATTTCCTTTTTCTTTGGATTGCCGCCCCACCAAATTTCTAAGGATTCAATAGTGGTGAATTTACCCAGGCCTGCCTCAACTTGCAAACTGCTCGCGCCAAACGAACCACCGCTTCCCACCGTGAGGTGAAAATCTTGCACTTGATTCCCTTCCTTACATCGGATGACTACGCGTGAATTTTGTGCATCCTTGGAAACAGTCTTGCCTTGTAGTTTTAATGTAATCCAATGGTTTCCATGGTTGGGATTGGCAAACAATGCGTTGTGTGCATTGTCACCCTCTACCGCACCGCCTAACGTAGTATAAATGTCTTGGTCGCCATCATTGTCCAAATCACCAAAGGCAATGCCATGTCCTTTTTGTAGATGACCGATGCCTGATCCATTGGTGATTTCCGCAAAACGCTGTCCACCCATGTTCTTGAAAACCCTATTGGGTACCAGTGAATTGAATTCAAAAGCCCCCGTTCCTGTGTATACATCCAACCAACCATCGTTGTCGAGGTCGCCAAAATTGAACCCCATCGCAAAGATCATTTTGTTCAATCCGGCTTCAGCAGTTACATCGGTAAACGTTTCATTGCCATTGTTTCGATACAATTTTGCCCGCTCCGTACCACTATTTATACCCATCATTTCCATGGCGGCTTCTTCTCCCACGACGGACAGTTTATCAGTTGGAAAAGAAGTGCAGAAAATATCCTCAAATCCATCGTTGTTGTAATCAAATGTGATCGCCGGAAACGTGCGAAATGGTTTGGTTACCCCAGCTTTCGCGGCGATGTTTTCAAATTTTATGGTGCCGTTGCCACTTTTGCCGCGGTTCATGAAAAGTTTGTTGTCTTGATTCAAACAAGCTATGTATAAATCTTGCCATCCGTCATTATTGAAATCGGCAAAAACAGCCGCTTTTGCATAGCCAAAGTTGCCGTCTATGCCCCAGTCCTGTGCGACATTCTTGAAGGTTTCGTTGCCATTGTTGATGAATAGTTCACAAGGGAACTGGTTTTGGTCGTTGTTTTCGTTGGCGATAAATACATCCAACAACCCATCGTTATTGACATCGGCCCATGCCGCGGTTTCAGTTGGGTAGGCATTGCCCATTCCCGCAGCATATGTGATGTCGCTAAATGTCCCATCGCCATTGTTCTTCAATAAACTATTGGGCCATTCACCGCCCTTGTCTAACCAAGCCCCCCGCAACACCAAGATGTCAACAAATCCGTCATTGTTAAAGTCAGCCTGCTTCGCATTCAATCCGCCTGTGAGACCGGTCAACATCGCTTTGTCCGTTTCATCGGTGTAGCCACCTTTGGTGTCAGACATGAAAAGATTGGGTTCGTCGAATAGTCCGTAAGAGGTACAAAAAATATCCATGTACCCATCGTTGTTAAAGTCTTCAATGATCGCGGCGCCTGCAAGCCTGTTTACATCCACACCCAATTCTGTGGCCAAGTTTTCCAAGGGTACGAAACCCGTAACATTCTCGTCAAGTGCTGCAAAATCAATAAAATGTTCTTTTGGAACTTCGGAAGGGTATTTACCCAAGGTCATGTAGGCGATGTTCATCAACCACTTGCTCTGGTAATCTTTGGGGTAAACGCGCAAAATTTGGGTGTAAAACTCGATAGCAGTAAGTGAGCCTTTGGTGTTCTTGTGAAAAGCTTTGGGCTTCAGCGGAACAATACAGCTGGCAGAATTGTGATTTGCAATGCAATTGTCGTTTTCTCCCATTCGCAAATAGGCCACGGCCAATAGGTCAAAAACCTTTTTGAAATTCGGGTCGGCCAATGCCTTTTCTCCACCGCCAGGATATTTGTTGATCATCGCAGTAAGCGTTTTGATGCTTTGGTCAGTGTTTCCTGAATTGAGCAATTCAAAGCAATATTTGGTTTCCCAGTTTATAATATCAATGGGATTGGTGTAATTGTGCGATTCTTGCAGCATCTGCGCCGCTTTTCGTCCACTCAAAAAGTAATTTGTATTGGGGTCGGCAATGGAATTTAAACTGTCTAAGACCTTGGCCATTTTTCGGTTGCCGTCGAAACGGGGATCTTCAGTGGGGTCTTGGGAGGTTTGACAAGATGTAAAAAATGTAACAGAAATAACAAAAAGCAATCGGGTAAGCGTCTTCATGAACAGGGTATTTGATTCATTTGTTTAAACGGCAATCGTGGGTTGATATTTTCTCAAATTGACTTTATGACAGTAATCCAACAAATTCAATGGTTTGTAAGCCTAGATTGAACGTCTTGTGGTGAATTATTGGTGGAAAATATGGGGGAAAAATAGGGCGCATTCACCGTTGCTAGGTGCTGAAAGGTGGTGTTTTTCGTTTAGGTTTGTGTTTAAATAAAACGCGCTTGTCAGAAAAAATTTACACCCTCGAACAGATTGACCCTCAAACATTTTACGGTCCAAACAACCTGAATCTAACCATCATCAAATCGAAATTCCCCAAGTTGCAAATCATCGCAAGAGGAGAGGAAATCAAACTGTTTGGCGATGATGCTTCCATGAATGCCTTTGAATTGGCGATGAAGCAGTTAGAAAAGACATTTCTGAAAAACAAAGAACTCAACGAACACATGGTGTTGGAAGCGCTTGAAGGCATAACCGTGGAAAAGCCCGCCGAGAGTGCATCCGCAAATTTGATTACTACAGGCGATACGCTACTCATTGGTACTCGAGGACAGCAAATCAAGGCCAGAACTAGAAACCAAGTGAAAATGGTGAATACGGCCAAAAAAAATGATATCATTTTTGCAATAGGACCAGCAGGTACAGGAAAAACCTATACCGCCGTTGCCATTGCAGTGTTGGCGCTGAAAGAACGAGAAATACGCCGAATCATACTAACCCGTCCTGCCGTAGAAGCAGGTGAGAATTTGGGTTTTTTACCGGGTGACCTGAAAGACAAAATCGACCCCTATCTCAGGCCATTGTATGATGCCCTGGAGGATATGATTCCAAATGATAAACTGAAAAGTATGATCGAAAGTAGAACAGTGGAAATTGCCCCGTTGGCGTTCATGCGTGGAAGAACGCTTGATAATTGTTATGTGATTTTGGATGAGGCGCAAAATAGTACGGATCTGCAATTGAAGATGTTTCTAACCCGAATGGGACCCAATGCCAAACTAATTATTACGGGCGATTTAACCCAAATTGATTTACCAAGAAAACAACAAAGTGGTCTGAATCGCGCCCTGAGGTTATTAAAAAATATCAAAGGCATAGGGATGATTCAACTTGACACAGATGATGTTGTTAGACACAGACTCGTCAAGGAAATTGTACACGCCTACGATCGCGATGCGGAATGTGAAAAAGATTCAAGCGAGAAAAGCTAGTCCCCAAATAAATTTGTATTCCAACAATATGACATTGAAAGCGCTGTCCGCTACCCAGTTTCAATTTAACAACCAGACCCAATTTTACAAAGGGAAGGTTCGCGACGTATACAGTATCGGTGAAGACCTATTGGTCATGGTTGCGTGCGATCGAATTTCAGCATTTGACCACGTGCTACCAAAAGCCATACCGCACAAAGGTCAGGTATTGAATGCCGTTGCAGGGTTGTTTTTGGATAAAACCAATGATATCGTACCCAACTGGAAGATTTCTATGCCCGATCCTCACGTGACCATTGGTTATCGTTGTGAAGCCTTGCCCATAGAATTTGTCGTAAGAAACTATTTGACTGGCCATGCATGGCGTGTGTACAAGTCCGGCGGACGTCTACTTTGCGGCAATATATTGCCCGAAGGGATGAACGAAAACGATAGGTTTCCTTCGCCCATCATAACACCTGCTACCAAAGCAACAGAAGGACATGATGAGGACACCACCTACAATGAAATTCTAGAAAAAGGCATCGTTTCCAAGGAACGTTTGGATGAATTGTACAGAATTTCCTTGGCGCTATTTCAGCGTGGAACAGAGATCGCCGCGGAAAAAGGATTGATTCTTGTTGATACCAAGTACGAATTCGGACTTCGTAACAATGAAATTATGTTAATCGATGAGATCCATACGCCCGACAGCAGCCGATTTTTTTATGCAGATACTTATGAAGACTTGCAACGAAAAGCATTGCCTCAGCGTCAATTGAGCAAAGAGTTCGTGCGTGAGTGGCTAATGGAAAACGGCTTCCAAGGCAAAGAAGGTGAAACAATTCCCTTTATGTCTGATGAGTTTGTGAACAGTATCACCGAGCGTTACGAAGAATTGTATCACGCCATGACAGGAAATCCACTAGCGCGGAGATCTTACGACAACATTGAAGAACAAATTGAAAACAGCATCAAACAAGCACTCAATCAGATTGACCATGAATAAAACAATCATCACATTGACCGCCACTTTGGGGTTTGCCGGAATGGCGATGTCCCAAAATGTATCGACTTATGCCGGTAAACAATACCTTGGCAGCGGGGATTACAATGCCACGTCCAATAATAATTTGTTGGACGAGTTGTTCAGCTATCCTTTGGGAATCGCAGTAGACAACAACAACAGGATGTGGGTTACTGACCAGCATAACGTGATGATTTTGGATGGTAGCTTGAGTCGAATTCGCGGTGGCTTTTTGGGCGATCCAACAGCGCCGGGAGCCATTGGAATTGACAATGGAACAGGAACCGTATCCCGCTTCAATACCCCACAAGGTGTGGAAGTTAATAAAAACACCAATGATCTTTATATTGTTGACACAGACAACGCCCTCATTCGCAAAGGAACCCAGTTTGTCAACGTGTCGAATGGTACGGTATTCTCAACGGTAGCAGGGAATTACTCTTTCACCGGTGACCACGTGGATGGTTTAACATCGGCTGCATATTTCAGTTCTCCGAGTGATATCGCCATCAATTCAGCGGGTGAAATGTACATCTGCGATTTTGGCAATGAAGTCATTCGTAAAATTTCAGGGGGTAAAGTAACCACCATCGCGGGAAAGCCAGAAACAGCGGGCGATGCCACAGGTGTGGGTTCTAATGCACGTTTCTATGCACCCTCAGGTATTTGCCTTGAGAACGATAATTCCATGCTCATTGCTGATCGAAACAACAAGAAAATTAAACGATTAAACTTAACTACCAACGAGGTAACAACCGTAATTTCAACAGGGTTAAATATGCCATCGGATGTAGTAGCAGTGAACGGTCGCATCTTTGTCGCTGATCAGTATTGTATCAAGGTCTATGATGGTACTACCCTGAAAGTGTATGCAGGTCAAGAGTTGGAAATGGGGTATACCGATGGTGCTGCCAAAGATGCCAAATTCGGATTGATTAATTTGTTTACTTACCGCAAAGCGGATTCTGCCTTCTATATCTGCGACCAAGTGAATAATGTGATTCGTCGATTAACCCTTCAAGATCCTCCATCTGTAAGTTTTGTGGCCAACAAAACCGCGGTCAATGTCAATCAAACGGTTGCATTGGTATCGTCTTGTACCCGCACAACTTCCTACACATGGAGTATTACGCCTACCTCTTACACATTGCAATCTGGCTCGAAGTTGACCGACAAAGATTTGTATGTTTCTTTCAATTCAACGGGTTCGTACACCATAACATTGGTGGGCGCTAACTCATCGGATAAAACGACCGTAACAAAATTGAACTATATCAACGTATCAAATACATCAAACTTGAAACCCATTTGTGATTTTACCGCGGATGTGGTTACGCCTAACACTGTTCAAACCGTTCGTTTGTTTGATTTGAGCGATAACAATCCAACTTCATGGCAGTGGACGATTAATCCAACGACGTTCAGTTTCCAAAATGCTACAACATCAACATCAAAGAACGCTGATGTGAAATTCTCAGCATTTGGACTGTATTCGGTAACATTAAAGGTCACCAACAGT
>DBCP01000048.1:34996-40846 GCA_002293105.1 Bacteroidetes bacterium UBA955
GCGAGCAAAGCACTGAATAAGTCTTTCATTACGTTGTTTCCAAACCCCGCAACCGATAAAATTTCTGTTCGTGGTATCAACGCCATTGCACAAGCTTCGGCCACAGCAACCAATGGACAGCAAGTTCAATTGTCCTTTATCGAGAATGAAATTGACATCACCAATTTGTCGTCAGGCATTTACTTTATCATCATCAAAGACAATACCGATGGTGTGTATCAAACCAAATTGGTTGTTAACCGTTGAGATGGATTGATAAAATAGCTTTTAAAAACCCGTTGAAAAACGGGTTTTTTTTGTTGGCTTTGTGGTCGTTCGCCCTCGCCATGCTGTCGCAACGGCTCGGGCGATCCTTCACCCTAAATGCCATCCAACAGCAAGTGGTTTACGAACTCCCCGCAAACCAAATCCAACAGGCCGGACTTTCCCAAGATCTTTCCGTTGCCGCTTATTATGCCCTCGTTATTCTGCTATTTGCCCTCTTTCCGTTTAGAAAACCCATCATCCAAACAATACAATCTCTTTTTATTGTAGTGCAAGCATTGCTGATTGCCATTGATATCCACCTTCTACAAACTTGGAATTCACGCTTCAATCAATTGGCCCTCACTATGCTTCAATTTCCAGAAGCAACCCTTCAATCGTTATCTACAGCACAACGATGGATGATCGGCGCCTTTGTCATGATCATCGGCATTCTTGTCTACTTGCTTGCCAAAGCGCTCACGATCCTGTTGAATAAACAACAACCCCAATTTAAACCCTCCGTTTGGATCCTTGTTGCCGTGGTTCCAATGTTGATCGCCGCCCGTGGCTCACTCAAAAAAATACCCCTTAATACTGCCGCCGCCCACTTCAGTGCTGATCCATTGCAAAACAATATCGCCACCAACCCCAATTGGAATATCATCGCCCTGTACCAACAACCCACCCTGCAACAAAAAACCAACAAAGCCCTAATGAATCATGGGGTAGAGGACTTCGCAGTGAAAGCCTATGCGGGGCCTGATAGTTTTCCGGGCGGACTAAAACGCATGCCCCAAATCATTCGCCGCGGTTCTAATGTGCTATTTGTGGTTCTCGAAGGCATCAATCAACATTGGCTCGAATCCAAACAACCCATCGCAAAAACATCAAAATATATAGACGGGATTCATGCCGATATTCAACAAAATTGGGACCCCGAACTTACCGCAATGCCTAACCTGGTTAAATTGGCACAAGATGGGATGTGGTACAAAAAAGCATATGCTACTGGAGATCGAACCGACAAAGGATTGGCCTCTATCTTTACCGCATGGCCGTCTCAACCCTGGCAAGGATTGATGTTCCAACCCAGCAAATGGACGTTAATCTCCCAGCAAAAATTGCCCGCAAAATTTCATGAAGCAGGTTACAGCACCTCGTTCCTGTATGGCGGTGATCCCGATTTTGCCAATATGGGTTCTTTTTTGAAGTTTATTGGGTTTCAGCAAGTGGTAACTCCCAATCAAAACAGTGTTTCAGATTGGGGTACGCCCGATAAAGAAATGGTGCCAAAACTCATTCAGCACCTCAAATCGGTGAAAAAACCTTTCTTCACAGCATGGTTAACCCTCAGTAGCCATGAGCCTTATGATGTAGTCACAGAAAAAGGACTTACTCAAGCCCAACAACTCCGAAAATCCATAGAGTATACCGATCAGGCAATCGGAAAATTGGTCGCGGGTTTGAAAGCAGCCAACTTGTATGATTCTACCGTGATTGTTTTCGTGTCAGATCACGGAAAAACAGTGGGATTGCCGGTAACCGAGGATTACGAACAAGAATTCTTCAGGATTCCCCTTATTATTACTGGCGGACCCATGCGCGATATGTACCGTGGCGTAGCGCCGTATTTGGTTGTGAGTCAGACCGATATTTACGCCACATTGGCAGAGCAGTTGCTTGAAAATGTACCGAATGTGCCATTTTCTCGCAACATGTATTTTGCCAACCACCCCGGCATGGCACTTTCATTTACAGATGGCAAAGCCGTATTGGCTGCTACAGGATACAGACATCACTTGTTTTTGGACCATTTTAATCAAAAAACAGCCTCTGATTCTATCGTTCTAGGATTGCAATCGAAAATAATTCGAACTTTCTTTTCTAAATGATGTAACATTTTTACCATGTTCTGCGTCTAATATATTGTGGCATCAATTTTGCCAAAAGTTAAACATGCAAAAAAGATTGAAAAAGAACTTCACATTAATTGCCTTCCTGTTGTTGGTGAATGTGGTTGGTTTTCTGTCTGCCCAAGCATACTTTTCCGGCACTACAGGTTCCACCAATTTCAGTGCCCAAGTTTTGCTAGAATCCATCTCCTTTAATCCCAAGATGGTAGCCCCTTCAAAGTGGTTGGAATTGGGCATCGATTTGCTCAAGAAAAATCGTTAATCCCAAAGGAGGCCGCGGTTGGGTTTTCAAAATTCATTACACACCTTTTTTTCTGGCTTCGAGAAGTCAATTACCAAGCACAAACTCTACCATGTGCTGTTTTGGCTGTTATATACAGCACTCACAGCCTCGGTTATTCGGATTGGAAACTCGTGGATTGATTCTTTCCAACGACAATTACCCATCGTTGCTACCCACGCACTCGTAGTATACGTGAATCTTTACTTGCTCTTACCCAAATTGTTATTGGTTCGGAACTACGTTACCTACATATTTTCTGTATTGCTACTCATCGCAGGTGCTACTTTTCCCTTGGCGATATTAACCCATCGATTGGTAGCCCAAGAAGTGATTCAAGATGAGGTATGGTCTTCGTTTTTTCTATTCCTAATTGCCGTAGGATTGTTCTTCAGTTTGATATTGTCGATGACCCTGAAATTTCTGAAAGAATGGTATCAAGACCAACAATCGAAAAGGGAACTCAAGCAAGTACAACTTCAGACCGAATTGATGTACCTGAAGGCTCAGATTAATCCCCATTTTTTATTCAATTCGCTCAATAACTTGTACGCCCTTACACTCATGAAATCGGACTTAGCCCCACAGATTGTGTTGCGGTTGAGCGATATTCTTCGTTATGTGTTGTATGAAGCCAGTGCAGGCAAAGTTGATATTCAAAAGGAGATTCAGCATCTACACGATTTTATTATGTTGGAGAAACTTCGCTTGGGCGATCGAATTACGGTGAACCTAGACCTCGAAGAACCCCAATACGATTATACCATTGAACCCATGCTGTACCTTACTTTGGTTGAAAATGCGTTCAAACATGGGGCGCAATCAGAAATTTCTCAAGGTTGGGTAAACATCAAAGGGAGAACAATCAAAGATGGATATGCGCTGTTGGTCGAAAACTCAACTGCACCAAAAGTATCAGTCAATAAGGCGGGAGGCATTGGTTTATCTAACCTCCGCAAGCGTTTAGACCTGATCTATCAGGGGAAATATCAATTAGACATCGTACAAGATGATAGCCAATATTCCGTTTCTCTCATATTAACATTGTCACATGCATAGCAAAATAATCCGTTGTATTCTCATCGATGACGAACCCCTCGCTTTAGAGGTCTTAAAGGCTCACCTCGCAAATCACGAAAATATTGAAGTGGTATCTACCTTTTCAAACGGTGGAGATGCCATCGCTTGGTTGAATAATAACACCGTAGATGTCGTCTTTACAGATATTAATATGCCAGGTATTTCAGGGTTAGAATTGGTGAAACATCAATATCCCGCGCCCCATGCAGTAATTTTTACCACCGCACATCCCAACTATGCGGCCGATGCTTTTGAGTTTGAAGCACTGGATTATTTGCTTAAGCCCATTTCTCCCGAGCGTTTAGATAAAGCCATTAAACGTCTTGAGGAATACCTACAAATGAAAAAGGGTGGGGATGAAGCAGCGTCTTTGAAACCCGATTTTGTTTTTGTTAAAGTGGATGGACAGCATCAGAAAGTCAACTACAGCGATATTTACTATATAGAGGCATTTGCGGATTATGTGAAAATATGGACATCCAACGACAAGCGTATTGTAACACTTCAAACAATGCGTAACATGGAACTGTCGCTTCCCACCGATCAGTTTGTTCGAATTCACCGAAGCTTTATCGTTGCGAAAAATAAAATTGAAGCCATTCAAAATAATGCTGTTGTAATCGGCACGAAGCAATTGCCAGTGGGTAAGAATTATAAAGAACTTGTGCAGTCCATTGTACAACAAACCCGATTGCGTTAATCGATTGGGTAATTTTCCATAAGTTTCGGTAGGAATCTGACGATTTTTCTACGATTTTTTTGCCTTTTTACACAACATTGACAATTCTAAACATTTGATTTTCAATATTTTGAATATTTATTGTTTGAGTATTGTCATAAATCATAGATTGGGTAAAATAGTCGGTAAAATAAAACTCGATAGAATGAGTTTATACATCAAACCTATACATGTATGGGGCTTAAACTGATTACTAAAGAAAAATATTACTGTGTCAAAACTCGATTACAACAAAATTAAAAATTACGCCGCTGCAAAGCGCATTCCAATCAAAGAATTGGCGCGTCGCTGCGATTTAAGTGAGCAAGGTTTTCATTACATGTTAAAGAAGCAAACCATGCGTGTTGATACCCTGGAGCGTATTTGTGATTCATTGGAAATTACCATGGTCGATTTATTTAATGATAACATGGATGTATCCAATGTAATTGGTGCTTTACCTGCAACCCAAACCGCTTCTCATTCTGATCTCATGGATAAATTGGATACAATCATTGAATTGTTGCGCGCTGAGCAACACGCAAAAATCTATTAAAACGACTTTCCCTGATACACACCCAGCGCTTGTTGGGTGAGTTTCACCCAATTCACATTCTTCACCCAATCTAGGCCTTCTTGCTCTGCCAACCAGGGGAATGCGATTTCGCTTGGAATGTTTCCAACCAAATCATCTTTGGCCATCGGACAGCCTCCAAAGCCTCCCAGTGCTGCATCGAAGCGCCTACAACCGTGTGCATAAGCCGCTTGGATTTTTACCAAACAATCAGTTGGACTTGCGTGCAAATGTACACCTACTTTGACATGTGGTAGACGGTCTTGAATCACTTCGAACAGTTCGCCGAGTGTTTCCCCGTTAGCAGAACCAATGGTGTCTGATAAAGAAATGGTTCGAATGCCCAAAGAAGCGATTTTGGAAGCCCATTCAGCCACTTCTTGCGCGCTCCAATCATCGCCATAAGGATTGCCAAAAGCCATGCTCAAATAAGCAACCACTTCTTTGCCCGAAGCAACTGCAATGTCTTGTATTCGCGCCAATCGCCTGAAAGCCTCCTCCCTGGAAGCATTGGTGTTTCTCTTTTGAAAGGTTTCACTTACACTCAATGGGAATCCCAAGTACTTGATTTTGGGATAAGCCACAGCCCGCAATGCACCTCTTTCGTTGGCTACAATCACCAACAACTCTGTATTTGTATCTACTTCGCTGATCGCCTGAATAACCTCAGCAGTATCTGCCATCTGCGGAATCGATTCGGGATTCACAAAACTGCCACAATCCAAGACGTCAAATCCTTGCCTCAACAGTGTGGTTAAATACTGAATCTTAACCGCGGTAGGAATAAAAGTTTTGATGCCTTGCATAGCATCTCTCGGACATTCAACCAAGGTGAGTCCGTGAGTCTTCGTCATGCCGCAATTTACTACAAGAAATCGAAGAAATACTGACTGATCTTTTTATACAAATGCACACGATCCGGGCCAATCACGTTGTGTTTGTGTCCTGGATATACGAAGTAGTCCAATTGGGCATTTTTGGCCTTCACGGCCTTGTCTACGAACATCAAACTGTGCTGCCAAACCACCACGTCGTCATC
>DBCP01000048.1:40960-41490 GCA_002293105.1 Bacteroidetes bacterium UBA955
TATCGCTCGGTATACATGATTTCATAGAAGCTCCAATCAATCACCGGTCCTCCTGCAACACCCACTTTGTATTTGCCCGGAGTGCGTGTCATTAAGCTGGTTGTCATGAATCCGCCAAAGCTCCAACCATGAATACCTACGCGGGTAGAATCGCACCAAGACTGTGATTTCAACCACGCCAAACCATCCAATTGATCCGCCATCTCCGCTGTGCCCAACTGTCTGTGAACGGCGTTTTCAAAAGCCAATCCACGATGCGCTGAACCTCGGTTGTCTTGTGTATAAACGATATAACCGTTTTCAGCCATGTAATGCATCCAAAGGTTTCCGCCACCCAACCATGAATTGGTAATCATTTGGGCATGTGGTCCGCCATAAACATAAACAACCACCGGGTATTTCTTTTTGGGGTCGAAGTTGCTGGGATAGAAAATGCGTGAGTATTGATCAACCCCGTTTACCATGCGCTTGTTAATTTCGATTTTGCCCAATCCCAAATTGGCGATGGGGTTGGGGGATTCGAAAATGGT
>DBCP01000012.1 GCA_002293105.1 Bacteroidetes bacterium UBA955
GGCGCCACCTTCACCCCATCGCCCAAAGCCATCGCCCGATCACTCTTGCCCAATGTCCCCGATGCCGAATTTTCATCCAATGATATCGCCAACGATTCCAAAAAAGGGAATGTACTCACAAACGGCAACTGCTCAGTGCCAGGCACCAACTTCGATTTGTGATAATACTGCAAAGTATCGCCCAACCACAAGGCCGAATTGTGCAATGTATACCAATAATTTGGGTCGTTACTCTGTCGGGCCGCGGCTACCGTCCTAGCCGATTTATCTGGCATTACCATTTGCGGTTTGCCCTTACCCTCCCAAGGAAACCACTGCACCATGTTAACACCCATCAAATAATTTGTTTTTACAGAATCGTGCATCCGCATACCCTTTAAATAAGCCACCTGTTGATCCGATTCCATGTAAGCCACATTGATGCTGCTCACCAAGGAAGTCTCTGGCCACAACACACAATCCAACGCTTGTTTCCTCAACGCCAATGCCTGCTTCACCGAATCCGTGGTGGCTTGCATCTCCCTCACCATCTGCATGGGATCCAACACAAACTTCTCCTCATAGGTGTCGTAATTCGGCTGTATTGCCGCCACCCAATATCCTTTGCCCATCGCCAGATTCGTGGCCGCTCGATGACCCAACCACAACGACATCAAACCCATTACAAATACCAAGGTAAAAGCAAACAACAATGGCATCCGACCACCGCGCTGCCAAAAAAACCGGGGATTAGCCTGTATATCGCCTTGCCCTAACAACATCGCCCTAAAAATCAATAAATTAACGCCCAAAATCAAAGCCGAACCACCCAACGTGCCTGTGTATTCGTACCATTGAACGTACCAAGGCATCCCGCTGAATGCATTACCTAAGCAGAGCCAAGGCCAGGACAAATCCCAACGATGGTGTGCAAATTCGTACAACAACCAAATGCCAATAAAAATGACATCAAACCGCCATCTCCGTTGCCAACCTTTCGGGGCTTTGCGTTGCCAGAATCGCCATACCCAAAAAGGCAAATACATGAAAAATGAATTCATCAAAAGCATCGCTATGGCCCCCACATCAGAAGCGTACCAAACCCACCAGGTGGTGGTTATATTCCAAAGTAAGAGCGATAAAAACAACAACCCAAAATGATTCCAACCACTCGTTTGTCGACCGCGATGAGCCAGCAATAATAGCGGTGCAAAAGCCAAGAATACAAGAGGCGTGAACGGCATAGGCTCCCAAGCCAACCAAAACAAAATAGACGGCAATACCACCAATAACCAGGTGGGATAATTAACTCTTTTTTGTAAAACAACCGCTGTCATTCTATATCACTTCGTTTAGATCACTGTCTCTGCTGTCAATCGTCATTATCCTCTTCGTGTATGTCTCCGGATTTGGCATTGCATCCCTCCAACACAACCACAAATTCGCCCTTCGGCGGATGCTTTTGAAAGTGAGCGAGCACCTCTGTAATTGTGCCATTCACAGTCTCTTCAAACTTCTTGGATATCTCCCGTGACACACTGATTCTTCTCGATTCAGCACAAGCAACTTTCAACTGATCCAATGTTTTCAATATTTTGTGTGGACTCTCATAAAAAGAAGTGGTATCGGGATTAGCAGCCAAAGCCAAAATACGTGTTTGTCGGCCCTTCTTCTGTGGTAAAAAACCTTCAAAACGGAATTGATGCAGTGCAAAACCACTTTTAACCAACGCTGGAACAAACGCCGTTGCGCCAGGAAGTACCTCAAACGGAATTCCTGCATCCACACAAGCCCTGGCCAATAAAAATCCAGGATCCGATATGCCCGGGGTGCCAGCATCACTCACTTGGGCAATCATCGCACCCCCCAATAATTCTTGAATCACAGAGGCCAGTTTGCCATGCTCATTGTGCTGATGAAAACTCTCCAACCGCGTACCAATTTGATAGTGATTCAACAATACCCGCGTGGTTCGGGTATCCTCCGCCAAAATCTTACTCACCGTATTCAACACCTCCACAGCGCGATATGTCATATCGCCTAAGTTACCAATAGGCGTCGGCACCAAATACAATCTTCCCACCGTCATAAAGCAAAGATAGGTTTACGAACCCAATCGCAAACCCATCCTAACCGACTTTAAAACAACTTAACACGGATAGCACCAACTGCTTTTTTTAGGGCTACACGTTTGTGGGGAGAGTAATTCAACGCATAAAAGATTAATCATTCAATCCCAATAGTCGCTTTTTTGCTTGATATTCTTGACGAAACAACTTATTTCGAGGTCCGGCCCCCGTGACACTCAGTAGCGTTCCATTGTTCTTACAAGTTTCCAGCCAACTATTTGTGGTATTTACCCAGTATTCACAATCGCTTATGAGAACACCATTTCGTTGTGAATTTACAAAAGCAATATTATCACGAACCGTTTTTACAATAAACGTATTATCCGGACTTACCAACGGCGAGAAATACAAGCGGTAATCACCCCCTTCTACATGAGGCAAATAGGGATGGAGCTTTTTACCACGCTCGGCTTGGGAAAAAATATGGTCAACCATGAAATCATACTCGTCCATTACAGCGCGATACTCATTTTCAGAAGCAAATAAACCACATTCTTTATAATGGTGAATTTGATAAAGGGTTGAAAACAGTGTTTCGTAACACCACACCTCTTCACTTGCGATTTGCATATAGTTTTCACTTAATCGCTCAAAATTCCGTTCCTCGGGCATCAAAGAAGCACTGAATGGGACCGAACGCAGGCGATAATCATTCAAAAAATCCCTGTGCCAAACGAAGGCTTTAAATGCAGCAAATGCCGGAAACCAAAATCGATAAAACATGGGGATTTCCTGCGCTCCGTATATAATTAGACTATTGGGACGTTCGATCGCTTTTTCTAAATACATATTGATGTCTTTGTAATAATCATGGGTGGAGTATTGTTTATCAATCAATCGAAATTCACCCTGAAACCAATTTTTGCCAATGTGAATCATTGTGTTAAGGTCAATCTCAAATTCTTTTGCCAATTTCATTAACTCATCGGCCCGAAACGATTCTGGGTTCCGAATTCTACGATAAGCCGCATCTTGTGAAATACATAAAACATCCGCAACGATGGTGGCTGTTTTCATTCCTTTCTGTTTGGTCTTCTGATGTAATAACTGGGTAAATGTCTGAATCATACGCATATCTGTTTTTATTAATGTTTTGCACTAACACAATTTTTTTTGGCTTATCACCCAAAGGATTTGCGAAAAATGCAAAATTTATTTTTTCAAGCAGGGCAATTTGGCAATAAACGACGAGCATGGGCAATACTGATAATCAAACTTTGTATGACACATTTAACGATATGAATTATGGAAAACTACATGTACACGAAAACCAAATGCAGAGATTTCAATGGCGGTATTTCTTATATACCATTGCAACCACAAACAAATTCAAATCCTCATGGCTCAACAACATTGCCTCCGTGGAATTTACCCGTTCGACATCAGCTGATCGGCTTTGTTTTCCCATCTAACCAATGGAGGGCCTTAGCATGAAGAAATACATTCTATTCATAATCTCTGCCTTAGGCTTACTTAGCACGGCTCAAGGACAAGATTACCTCACTGATTACCAGTTGTTTTTCAAAGGACTGAAGTTGGGTTCGGCGAATGCTCCAAAGGTCATCGAATTGGCATCGCCCCAAATCAACCCCAACATTTTTGATGGGTCAAACACCAGTCACCCCCACAATCTCAGTGAAGCAGAGGAACTATGTAGGTCATTAGGACATACCCAACGAGCAACCAAGTACAATACGCCTAGCTGGGATAGTTTGCTGATTTGGTCTAAACCCTATATTGAAAAAGGCATACTTCCCCTGGTGTTGATTGATTTTCGGTATGAAAAATTGAGTGACTCTTTTTGGATACGCCAAGGTTACGATTATCAAACCGATGAGGGTCATTTGGTGAAAAAAGGCCCTTGGGTAAGTGGCGATTTTGCGCAGCACGACGCTTTCTGCTTCATGCCGATGTTTACCAATATTAACCCATCCATTCATTCGGTAATTTTAGATCCAAGATTTTACATCAGCCATAGAAATATCCAATCCATGAATCTTGGCTTGGATATTAACGGAGCCGAATCGATTGTGGTTCCCAATGTTCCAACACCAATAAAAAATGTTCAGGAAGGTATAAACAATGTATTCCTTTATGCTGAAGTGGATTCCACAGACGATCGTGTCGCATTCAATAAGGGTGTACAAATCAACTTAACCAAACTCGTTCATCGCCTGGTCACGCGCGTTCATTTATACTTTAATCCGAAAGTGCCAGAATGGCAAACCGTTACTGAAGGACTGGCCATTGATCAATTTGATGTATCTGCCTATGTCACTGGGGAAAGTGGCTCATTGGTGAAAACTGGCGCCAAAGTCAGTATTCACTACAGCAATCACAGCAATGGAGTGCCAGGCTGCCTAAACAAACCCATCATATTCGTAGAAGGGATTGACTTTGGATACCGCAGCTGGCCAACCGGCTGCCGAGATGGTAAATGCGGAAACACAGGCTATATTGATCTGCTCAAGGGAAAACAATGGGATGTTGAAACACAAACATGGACCCATTGGAACGCCATTAGGTATAGTGCCGTTGTTCTCAAACAATACCGCGATTCGGGTTACGACATTGTTTATATTGACTTTTGGGATGGGGCGGATTTAATTGAAAATAATGCCGTAGTTGTTAAAGAAGCCATCAAGCAAATTCAACAACGCTTATGCGGTAATCACATACATGTTGTTGGGGCTAGTATGGGGGCTTTGGTAGCGCGCAGGGCATTGACAATGCTAGAAAATGATACTTTGTCGCACTGTGTTCGTAGCTATACATCTTTTGATGGACCGCTATTGGGCGCTGTCATTCCGCTGAGTATTCAAGTTACATTGGATTATTACGACGGCATTTCCGGGAAAATAAACGACCTGAAAGAACGCATGCTTAATCGACCAGCAGCCAAACAACTGTTGCTTATGCACTACCAAAATGTAGACAAACCCCATGCATTGAGAGATAAATTCATGGCTGATTCTGCCTTACAGGCATTCCCCAAAATACCCTGGAAGTTTGCGATTACTAATGGAAGTAATGCTATGATTCCGCAGCAAGGGCATAACTTCTACCATATCAATGTGGGAGATTCTCTCATGAATTTTAACATTGCACAGCCCCTGTTTGATGATATTAAAGCGCTTGCGAGAAAGATTGGTGGCAAAGTATTGTACAATGTGGCTACCGTTTTACCTGAATCCGATGCCAAATTGTTTTTGTATTCAACGGGTAATTCAAAATTACTCCCCGGAAAAAGTACCGTTGCTCTTTTTAAAACAACCTATAAAAAACTCCATTCGCACAATGTTGATGGGAGCTTAGGAAGCTATGAACATTCATCCGGTGGACATTCAGACTTTGTTCGTGTCTTTCATGAATCCCTTCAGAATTACTCATGGCTGATTTTTTCAAACCGAAAAACGGATGAAACCTGCTTCATTCCCGTTTGGAGCGCACTGGCAAGTGACTCTGTGAGAATAAAAAGCAGAAACCTGGTCTCAGAGACATTGGGCAATCAATTTATGGGTTTGAGAAATACCCCGTTCGATAATTACTATTCACAGAGGTTAAACCAAGACCATGTGTTTTTAGATGATGAGAAAGGTGGAAATGCAGACTGGCTTCTTAAGCAAATTGTTTTATCCGAAAGGCAAATCTATACAACGGAAACGAATGAAATCATTGTAGGCAAACCCTATGATCGTTTTATTGGAAATATTACCGTGGAAAAAGATCACACCCTTTCAATCAATGATGATTTATCAAATAGCCATAGTAGCCCCATCGAAAAAGCAATCATTTCAAAATTGAAATTCCGTGCTTTTTATCTTGGTAATTGCCAACCATCAGAAATACGTGTGAAGAAAGGTGGTGTGATGAACATTGGGTCGGGAGCGGCGAAAAACCAAACCACCTATTTTCAATGCAGGGCGGCCTCAAGAATTACTGTAGAAGCGGGTGGCACATTGAAGCTCACAGGAGGAAAATCATCACTTCATATGACCAATGGAACACAACTTATACTTGAAGATGGAGCAACACTCATTGTAGAAAACGGATCCACCCTCGTCATCGATCCCAAAAGTATCGTGTGGTTGGGTAAAAAAGTCAAACTCCAACTGAATGGCAACAACGCGATCATTCATGTGAAAGGACATTTGATGCTTGAAGACAGCTGTGATTTTCATATCACAAATGAAACCAACTCGGCAGTGGGATTACTCAAACTTAGTAATATTGGTGGCGGCTTGGGGTCTTGTAAAGTGAGCGGTAGTGGCACTGCTATACTTCGTATTAATGGGAATGATGCAAACGGAACCCCCAACCTACAAATTGAGGGTCCAATTGACTTTAGTGGGATTTTCGACTCTATAATCATTAACCGATCAAATATCAAGATAGGTAACCACAGCCAATGGAACGTATCAGGTAACGTCTATTTTAACAACTGCGGATTTTCCCCAACCGAATGGGCCAAAGTAGCCCAAAATGGGCTCCGCATGTACAACGGAACACTGAATGTGAATGGTAGTAAGTTCGAAAATCTCAATACGGGTCTATCATGGTCAGATAATTCCAAAACACACATCCAGCGATGTTCCTTTGAACAATGTAATACAGGTATAACTGCTTTATCCTCTAAATTCAAAATCACGAATACTACTTTCAAGAAAAACACGGTGGGACTTGAAATTTATGGCGCAGACAAACATGACAGCGTAGTGCTTTGTAATTTTACCGCAAATGAAACGGGCGCAAGTATCAACGGCAATAGCAAAACTTCACCACTGCATTTGTTGGAAAATACCTTTTACAGTAACACAACCGGTATAGAATCACAGAACAGAACGATTGCCCTCCGATGCAATATATTTGGTTATAATGTGACCGGCATTCGAGCTACCGAGTCTACGGTAATTGCAGGAGCTAATTCAAAAATTAATGGAGAACTTGATACCCTTCAATGTGGTAACAACACTTTCGCCTACAGCCAAAAAAGAAGTATTGAACTCAACTTTTCAAAGCCTTTTTTTGATGGTGAAAACAACTTTTTATGTCCGTCTACAGGTAGTGCAGATAGCAAAATTCAAATTGCTGGAACCATTCCCAGCCTGATATCTACACCATGGAACACCAAAAATACGAGTATTCAGTTGGGCACAAATCATTGGTTCCCGCTTAAAGTAAACAGTAACTTTGATAGTGTAAATGCCAAATACCTCTCTATCGGGTGCCTAGATTTGGGTGGAAAATGGTATGAAATTGAGGTTCAAGGAAGTTTGCGGAAAAAAATCAATGAGTTGTGCTTTGATGTTCAGAACTCTCTGCAAGCGGCCCGAAGGGCCGCGGGAAAAGAGCAAAATCAAGATTGGTCTTCAAATGAAACTCCAACAATACACGATGAAACTGTTTGGTTGACAATTCCCCCTACTGCAAAAGTATTTTGCATGGATGGGCGAGAAATCACTCCCGTGGCGTGCAGAAACCATTGGTCTGACAATTTGAGTACTGGATTTTATTTGGTTCAATTTCAGAATACAGAAGGACAATGGTTGTCTCGCAAAGTTTTCTTCATACAACCGCAATAACTATCAGTTAGACAAATAAGTAATCAGTTGATAACAAACACAATCAAAACCCGTGGTTGAGCGTAATTTTGTGAGATGAAAATTACTTTTTGGGGAGCAGCTCGACAAGTCACAGGCAGCATGCATTTATTGGAACTTCCAAGTGGCACGCGGGTTTTGATTGATTGTGGTTTGGATTATGAAAAAAGAAAAGAGTTTGAGGAGCGCAATGCTTCATTTCCTTTCGACCCAAAATCTATTGATCTTTTGATACTCACCCATGCACATATTGACCATTCTGGTAACGTTCCCAATTTGGTGCGACAAGGATTCCATGGTACAATTCTAGGAACGGAGCCAACATTGGAGCTTAGCGATTATCTACTTCATGATAGCTTAAACATTCAACGCATGGAGCTCGCCGCCAAACAAAAAGCCATTTGGAAAAACACAGGGAAAAAATTTAAAAAGGGGAAACAACCACAAGTTCAAACCCTTTACACCAAAAAACACATCACTGAAATGTTGGATCAATCAGTGAGCTTACCCTATGGTGTAGAATATGCATTCAACGACGAGTTAAGTATCAGCTTATACGAAGCAGGACACATCCTCGGTGCCGCAAGTGTTCGTTTTACTGTGAACCACAATGGCGAAAAAACAGTTATTGGTTTTACCGGAGATTTAGGAAATGCCAATTCTAAATTGGTGCCAGACCCTAAACCCATGACGGGACTCAATTACTTGGTATCGGAGAGTACCTACGGTGGAAGAAATCACTTGACTGATTCACAGCGAGCTGAGGATGCGATGCTTGCCGAAATTATTGAAACTTGTGTCGAGCGTGGTGGTAAGTTGGTCATTCCTGCCTTCAGTGTTGGTAGAACCCAAGCCATCATTTTTACCATTCATCAATTGTATCGTGCTGGTCGTCTTCCAGAAATACCCATTTTCACAGACAGCCCACTGGCCATTCGCAGCACAAAGGTTTACCAACACAACATTGACTTTCTTAATGAGGAAGCCAAAGAATTCCAACAACAACATGGAAGTTTGTTTGATTTCCCTTTACTGCAAATCATCGAAGATGAAAAAGAGAGTGAAATGCTGAGTGTGATGAATACACCCTGCGTAATCATTAGTGCCGCGGGTATGGTTGAAGGTGGAAGGATCCAAATGCACGTTAGGAACAATGTAGGATTCCCAGAAAACACCATTCTCATAGCGGGATTTTGCGCGGAAGGCACGCTCGGACATCGATTACTGTCTGGTCAGGATTTTGTTGAAATCAACCGCAAACCTCGCCCCGTGCACGCCAAGATAAAACGAACGGACGTTTTCAGTGCTCACCCAGACCACCCACAGATGTTGGCTTATTTTAAGCAATCCAACCCAGGTAGTTTGAAACAATTATTCCTCGTACATGGAGACGCACAACAAATGGAATTGTTGGCCAACGATGTTGATCACACATTGGTGTCTATGCCAGAAAAAGGTCAAACCTTCGAACTAATCTAGTGAAACCACAGCAAATCATATTATTTCCGTTGGGTTTAGTTTGGGGAATCATTGCCCAAATCAAACGGACCTTATATGAGTTGTTAAACTTACGGTCTGTTGGTAGTTTACCAAATATCGTTGTTGGCAATATCAATGTCGGCGGGACCGGAAAAACCCCAACAATAATTTGGCTTTACAACCAATTACTCACATTGGGAATCTCCAGCGAACAGATGGGTGTATTATCTCGCGGATACAAACGACAAACAAAAGGATTTACTTGGGTGAACTTCAATAGCACGCCCGATGAGGTGGGTGACGAACCGTTAGAAATTCTATCGGCATTAACCCTGCAGCCTTCGTCAAACCCTATGAGAGTAGCGGTTTGTGAGAATCGCGTCGTAGGTATCAACAGAATGAGGCAACAATCCAACCCATTGTCGCTCGTATTGTTGGATGATGGATTTCAGCACCTACGACTCAAACACGATCTGGGGTTTTTACTCTGTGATTATCAAAAACCTTTTACCAAAGATTGGCCGCTACCTACCGGTAGGTTAAGAGAGTTCCCATGGGCGAGTAATTCCGCATCCGCACTCATTGTAACCAACTGTCCCAAAGATTTATCGCATCAACAGGCAGAAGCATTTCAATTGAACCTCAAAAAACAAATGAATCGTTGGATGTGGCTTCCTAGGTTACTATCGCCAGACAAATCGGTGAAATGGGAAAAATCTATCGCCTTTTTTTGCTCGGCTACGAGCACCCCATCTAGCGCAAATGGCCAAGCGTTTTTGAGCTCCGATTCACCTGTTTATTTAATTACTGGAATAGCGAATCCCCATAGAGTTAGCAATAATATGAACGGCTATCAGATAGTCCAACACGACAAATTTGGTGATCACCACATATTCTCTAAAACCGACATTAATAGAATTATACTCACTTTTAACAACTTACATAAAAAACACCCCGCGTTGGCAGTAATCACTACGCGAAAAGACTATGTAAAACTCCAATCCATTTGGCCAAACAACTTGCCTCTATTCTTAGTTGCTTCCCATCTTGAACCCCTATTTGACAGCGATAAAAAAATCTCTCAATTAATCAAAAATTTCATTCATGAACATAAAATTGCATAACTACACATGGGTGCTTTTTGCTCCTTTTTATATGCTTTTTCAAGGCTGCAACCTACCGGCAAATACCGTAGCGGAAGAATTCCAAGCCATAGAAGAAAATACCTGGAAATGGGCAGACACAAAGTCTTTTACATTTACAATCGACGATTCCACACATTACTATAATTTATCGATTGGCTTAAGAATACAAGGCACATTTGCATACAGTAATATTTGGCTTATTTCACAAATACAAGGAAACAACACCAACATCAAAAACCAGGTACCTATAGATATTGCTGATCAAACAGGTCGATGGTTGGGCGAAGGGATGTCAAATCTTATCACCTATTCAAAACCTACATACATCCAAAAGAAGTTGGCGCCCGGTACTTATACCTGGACAATTTCACAAAATATGCGCGATGAAAAATTGGGTGGTGTTGCTGATGTTGGGATAAAAGTAGAAAAGGGTCAACCCATTTTATAGTTAATACAAATTTTTATGGTAGTGAAGGGATATGCAGCCGCATTGTCGGGTGTAGAGGGAGTTGTCGTTTCTGTTGAAGCTTGTGCCATGCCATTTCAAAGCGAAATCGCAATGACCAGCGTCATCGGTTTGCCTGATCATTCAGTCAAAGAGAGTCTTTATCGTTGTGAATCGGCCATCATGCAAACATCATTTAAACCACTGAGACAAAAACAAATCATCAACTTGTCTCCGGCAGATTTACGCAAAGAAGGTTCGGGATATGACTTGCCCATTGCCATTGTTATGCTTGCAATGAGCTTTCAGATTCCAGAAACACAATTGAAAGATTACATCGTGGTCGGAGAATTGGCTTTAGACGGAAAAATTCAACCCATCAAGGGGGTATTAAGCATGTCCATATTGGCCAAAAAACAGGGATTTAAGGGGATTCTAGTGCCCCTGCAGAATGCCAACGAAGCCGCCATGGTTACAGACATTGATGTTATTGGCGTTTCTCATTTACAGGACGCCGCAGACTTCTTGGCCAATCGCAAACAAATAAAACCATGGTCTCACCATTCAAAGAAAACTGAAGCAACGCACGCCATGTCTTTTTCAGAGGTGCGCGGACAGCAAGCAGCAAAAAGGGCGCTTGAAATTGCTTGTGCAGGCGGTCATAATGCAATATTAATTGGGCCCCCTGGTGCAGGCAAAACCCTTCTTGCCAACAGCCTCCAATCCATTTTACCACCAATGACATTGGAAGAAAGTCTAGAAACCACCCAAATCCACTCAATAGCGGGCATGCTTAAAACATCACAGCAACAGGATGGTGTTATCACAGAAAGAATCATTAGAGCTCCCCATCATTCTTTATCGCATGTAGCGATGGTGGGCGGTGGTCATCCCTTGTTTCCTGGAGAAATTTCATTGGCGCACAATGGTGTTTTGTTTTTAGACGAATTACCTGAGTTTCAGAAAAACACTTTGGAATCCCTGAGACAGCCATTAGAAGAGAAATTGATTCACTTATCACGTTCGCGGCAGCGGGTGAGTTTCCCCGCAAATTTCATGTTGGTCGCTAGCATGAATCCCTGTCCTTGTGGGTATTACAACCATCCAACGAAAACCTGCGATTGTCCACCCGGCAATATTGCTCGTTACCTCGGTAAAATCAGCGGGCCCTTGTTGGATCGTATCGATTTGCACATTCCCATTGCACCTACCACTTTTGATGAAATCTCGAGCCCTGGAATAGAAAATTATGTAGGTAAAGATGCTGCGATTAAACAGGAAATTGTTCGTGCTAGAGAGAGGCAGCTGGCCCGTTTTAAGCGTACAAATTTGGAAGGGATTTACTCCAACAGTCAACTCTCGGGAAAGTCATTGTTAGCGCTTTGTCCGCTCGATACCACCTCGTCTCAATTGATCAAATCCGCCATGGAAAAACTGAATCTCAGCGCTCGCGCTTATCACAAAATTCTAAAAGTATCCCGCACCATTGCCGACCTCGAA
>DBCP01000052.1:0-206 GCA_002293105.1 Bacteroidetes bacterium UBA955
CTAACACCGCAAGGGATTGTGAATACCGTCTCAGGAGAACTCACCCATAAATTAAGCGGGTTGCGATTGTGGCCTCAAACCATGTTATGAGATTTTTAGCAAATATCGATGTGTTTGGAAGGCTGTGGCGCATTACAGCCAATCAAGTACATGGACGTTTTGTTTCAATTTTGGCCATCTTATTTTGGTCCATATTTTCGGTATCG
>DBCP01000052.1:441-2105 GCA_002293105.1 Bacteroidetes bacterium UBA955
TCTGATGATGATTTGTCGCAATTGGAATGGTTGCATAGTTTGGTGTTGTATGTGCCTGATGGCAAAGAAGACGCCTTGTTGATGAATAAAAATTGGTCGCTCATACCGGGTGTGACCTTGGTGTTTCAAACCGTGCCGGATGATTATTCGTTTTTTAAAGAATGGACGTCCTGCAAACGCATTGGCTTGGTGGCACCGTATAACCAAAAGGAAGCAGGATTGGCGGTTGATGCTGTTAAGACCTATTTGCCATCAGTAGAGGAATTGGGTTTGTCGCTGGATCGATTGTATCATTTACCGGTCGCGGCCAAATCGCTCATGAAGTTGAAGCGGCTGATCCTCATCGATAATGCTTCTTGGATGATGGAAAAAGACATCACCCTGCTGGGCGATATGTCGATTCAAGTTGGATTTTACGAAAATCGTCGCGTCATGACCAAACGCAACGGAGCCACGGAAGAACAGAGTGTGATACACCCCATTTCTTTGCACTACCTCAGCAGTGATCCTAACCTTCTTTCCGCTGAACAGCGGTTTTTGGCGGCCTATTTCCCCGTGGTGGTAGCAGCGGACCAAGGCGATGCTGTGGGCGATCCTAGCGCCGAGAAATACAATGATTTTGCCATGTCAGTGCCCCTTACAGCATTGCAAGGACGTTCTCAATTCCCCAAACCCATTACCGAGCCCTTGTTGCATGATTTTGCTGATGGTTGGTTTGAGTTTGAAGGCAGCAATAATGAAGATCGCTTGTATGCTGCCGATGGTACGCTGGTTGTGATGGTACCAAAAGGATGTATGACCAATTCGGAAGGACAGGATTGGTTGGGTTCTTATCAATTGAGGATTAAGGTGATGAATGATGCGCAGCGACAGTTGGCATATGCGCCACCGTTGACACTTGATAGCGCAGGGCAGCGATTTGTGCTGTCGGCGCCTTTGGTGTTGGATATAGAGGCATTTTCGGGCAGGGAGTTGTTGAAGGTGAAAGATGGGTATTTTATTGAGGTAAGGTTTGCAGGCACCCCAGATTACAATTCACGATTTTATGCGTGGGATGCCAAACAACGAAAGTGGCGCAATTACTACGATTACGATTATGATTTTTCCGATGAAAACAAGGCGGCCATCGACTTTTATCAGTTCTATTCTGGCAGAAAAACCGCCACTGTTCAGACTACAGTGAATCGGGTGGGGCTCTCTGAGCGAATCAATACGCAGGGATACAACTATTTGCTCAACCCCGATGAGAGCAAGCAGGCCTTGGCCAAGTTCTCTGAGTTTTATGTGGCTCGGATGGGTGATAAAGCGCAGAATGACCAACAGTTTGTATTGAGGCGGGGCCGCAGTGTTGTGGGAGTGCGTAAATTCCAAGGAAAAGAAGCCACGGAAAAAGGGGTATTTGAAATGGTGGTGTACGACAAAACAGAATTGTTGTTTCCAGAACTCAAACCCTTGCGTGATTATCCTTTGGCTTTTAAAACCCAATGGGATAGAAAAGCCGTGATGGACGAGTTTTTCAGGTTGCATAAATTCTGGGATGTGGATTTCTATCAGTCTGGAAACCAAGTAGTGATATTGCTTCGATCGGCGGAGGGTCTTTGGCAAATTGAATTACTGCAACCCAAGAATCGATGGGCATCGAACCCCAAAAAGGCCAGCCGGGA
>DBCP01000052.1:2180-3969 GCA_002293105.1 Bacteroidetes bacterium UBA955
TTTGATGTATTTCAAAACCAACAATGGCAGAAGGAATATCAACGAACATCATTGGTGGCACTGGAAACCGCGGGTTTACCCAAAGGGATGGTTCGCAACGATTTCAAAATTCGAAGTTTGGGTAGGTTTGCCTGGGCATCGCCCCAAGCAGCAGATTCAGTGCTGAATGTGAATGTGGTCATTTCGGATCAAGGACAGGCCCCCATTGATGTGGCGCAGTGGGTGATGGGGTTGAAAAAGCCAGATTGCGTTCAAGTGTTTACGGTAGAATCGCAAGGAGGCATTGGGTCGCTGCAGACGAGGGAATTTGCTCTGATGTTAGATCCCGCTCGGGTTGCGTTTTTTGCGGCCAAAGACACGGAGGGTAGAATTTACAGTTTGTCGGGCGATGCCTTTCGGAAGCTCGAAGTCAAGACCAACAGTTTGATGTATTTGCCGTTGAATCAGGCGCCAGAACAACAATACAACGATGAATCGCTGCGTGCGTTGTTGAATTTACCCAAAAAGAAAATCGCTCCATGAGTCCTACCTTGATATTGATTGCCCTTGCCCTATACTTCTTTATGCTGTTGGCGGTGGGTTATGTAACTGGGCGTAAAGCCAATGAAGATGGCTATTTTGTGGGGAATAAGCAGAGTTTGTGGTGGATGGTTGCCTTGGGGATGCTGAGCGATAGCATGAGTGGGGTGTCGTTTATTTCAGTGCCAGGTGCGGTGAATGTGGCTCATTGGAGTTACATGCAGGTGGTGTTTGGGTATGTGGCGGGCTATCTGGTGATCGCGTATGTGCTTTTGCCATTGTATTACAAGGAAAATCTCACGTCCATTTACACTTATTTGGGGACTCGTTTGGGGGTTGAACATCAGCGCGTGGGCGCATCATTTTTTGTGCTTTCCCGCTTGTTGGGCAGTGCGGCGCGGTTGTTTTTAACTGTAGCCATTCTTCAAACCTATTTGTTTGGTCCGATGGGCGTGCCCTTCTTTATATCAGTGATTGTGATTATCCTGTTGATCTTGGCCTATACCATGAAAGGCGGGATCAAGACGCTGGTGGTAACGGATGCTTTGCAAAGTGTATTTCTCATTGGCGGTGTGCTGATCTGCGTTGTGGCGCTGGCCGATGGGTTGGAATGGATCAGTTTTTGGCAAAAAGGGGTGGGGGAATCGCCCTGGAATCGAATCATGTTGTCTGAAATGAGCGATGTGTTTGTTTGGGATGCCAATAGCAAAGTGAATTTCTGGAAGCAGTTTTTGGGAGGTGCCGCGATGTGTATCGCCATGACGGGCCTTGATCAGAACATGATGCAAAAGAACTTGAGTTGTAAATCGCTTGGGGATGCCCAAAAGAATATGGTAACCACCGGGATTGTGGTGCTGATCGTGAATGTGTTCTTTTTGAGTTTAGGGGTGATGATGCATGCCTATTTGAGCAAGTATCATTTGGAAATTCCCATGCTGAATGGTAAGCCCAGCACCGATGGCATCTTTCCGATGTTGGCATTGGGCGGTAATTTATCGCTCTTTGGTGTGAGTTGGCTGGTCCCGTTTGCCTTTATGTTGGGGTTAAGTGCTGCAACGTTTAGCAGCGCCGATAGTGTGTTAACGACCTTAACAACCAGTGTGTATCACGATTTCTTGGGCTTGGGCGATGAGAAAGTTGGGTATGATGAAAAACGCAAGAAGCGGGTGCGACAAATGTTGCATTTTGGGTTTGCGGTGGCCCTGTTTTTTTGTATCCTGCTGTTTTATTGGTTGAACGAGAGCTCGCTGATTGACACGGTGTTGATGGT
>DBCP01000052.1:4054-4991 GCA_002293105.1 Bacteroidetes bacterium UBA955
AGGTTGGTCTGTGGTTGTATGGTGTGTTTTGGCGCCGTTGGTTACGTATTTCCTGAAGTTGAGTGATGCCGCCGGGGTGTGGATGGAAGGCAAAGACATTGCCAAGTTGAATTTGCTAGAGAAATTCTGGTATTCAACGAATCCGAGTGGAAGGCCTTGGTTTGGTGGTTATGTGATTGGGTATGAGAGTTTGATTCTCAATGCGGCCATTGTGGTATTGGGGTTGGGTGCGATCCACGGGGTGCAGAAGCGCCGTGCGAAATAGATTGCGACTCGAGGTGGGTTGAAGGTCAAAGTTTATTCAGGGCACTGATCAATCATGAAAACCGAGTCCTTTGAAGATTTTGGGAATGAATTTTTCAATTCTTGCAGTTCGGGTTGCAGATTGTTTGGCGCCCGTGAAATGAAGGTTGTAGCCTCGCTGACGGCCCGGTGTAAGTCGCATGAAAGCTTCTTGGAAGGAAGGATCTTCGTTGAATTTTTGAATGAGTTCTTGGGGAAATTCCAATTCGTGTTTTTGTTTGAATTCGATTTTCGCACCGCTTGATTCTATGTTGATGGCTTCTTGGATGTATTCAACGATGATGGATTGCTGATCAATGACTTGTTGGGGTGATGTGAATCTAAGGAATTTTGCGGCTTGTGCATTTTCTCCGGATACTTGCAACAAATTGTGTGGGTCTTTCATGAGCATGCCTTTGAAAAAGCTGATGCTCGCATGGTTTTTGAAAGCCACCATCATGGCGATGTTTTTGTTGTCTTGATTGACGTAGCAAGGACAGCCCCATTTCATGGTTTCGGTGAGTCCAGCGTTTAGCATGATGCCCCGCAGTAGCTGGAGTTCTTCGGCCCAGGTATGGACTTTGCAAGCAGGGGTGGCATGGAGGGAGCAACGGCCACAGCCGTCAACAAAATATAGGTCAGCGATTTTTTGCAT
>DBCP01000051.1:0-6714 GCA_002293105.1 Bacteroidetes bacterium UBA955
CCCAAATTCTTTCCCGATTTAGCGTCCAATACAGCCACCGCATTGAAACCCAACAAAGCCACATACAAGCGATTGGATTTTCTATCAAGATCAATTCCATAAGGCATATATCCCCTCGATTGATCCAAAAAAGTCTCTGTTTTGATGGGCCAAGTTCCTTTCAATCGGTTCGATTTCAAATCAATCACAGCTATATCATCGCTGCCTGCTTGCGACACATAAGCATACTTCTCATCGCACACAATACTATTGGGATGCGCCCCACCCACAATTTCGGCATCCTCCAAAAATTCACCGATGCGTTTCCCCGTTTTGATTTTCGAAATCACTGAATTGGTGCGGGTATCAACCACCCAAACACTCATCGATTGGTCATCGTTGGGATCGCCCAGCCCAGGAATAAACCGTCCTTCAAACTCAACACCCTCGCGAGATTCTTTGCTATGAGCACCGTATGGAGGAAAATGCAACAAAAAGGAATCTTTCGTTTTTTCATTCACCCCTGGAACCACCGGATAGGCGTACATACCTACGTTGGCAACAAATAATTTATGCTGTTTCGGGGCGATGGCAATACCAAAGGGAATGCGACCCGTAGGGATACTCGCCTTAATTTGATGGGTCTTCAATGAAAAGCGATGCAACTGAAACCAAGCGCGATCCAACACCCATAAATCATCGTTCACTTCATCCAAAACCAAATCCGTGGCAAATGCTTCCTTGTTAGATTCGGGATGTGCCAGGTTTAAATCAAAACTATCAACCAACGATTTTGCAACCACATCAAAAACCCACACTTTGCCTTTGTCGCCACCGCTCAAAAACACCCGACGGTTATCACTCGCAAAACAAGCCCCAATGAAAGAGGCATTTTTAATCACATCAGGGTTTTTACCGTCGTAAGAAGGAAAACGTGAAACTTGAAGAGGAATGCTCATCAAATCCACCACCGATATGGCGTTGCTATGCAATACAACCGCCGTTTTTTCATCGTTAGAAATGGCCAAACCGTAAGGAGCACGCGTGATCAACTTCAACTCACCCGCTGGCTTTACAAACCGTCCGCTGGGTAAAACAGAAATGCCATCCTCCTTGATTTGTGCAAATTTGTCTTTTCCCGGAACTTCTATTTGTTGAGCAACCAAGATCAATTGACAGGACAAATAAACAGCCAGAACAAAGAGGCGCTTAAAATTGTACATAAACATAAACGAACTTACTCCCACTACATTGGCAAGAGATTATGAAGTTATGAAGGAATCTTCATCCACCCCGCTCCAATACCGCCAGACAATAACCATTTAACAACACAATGCTCATTTGGGTGTGTTGTTTGATTCAGATTATTGCACAACAATCACATTGAAATCGACAACAAGCGCTCGTTTACAATCCTGGATCCAATCCCATTGGCCAAATCAACTGCCACCGCTAAAAGCGCGCGAGATTCAGTGGCTAATTCTAACATTCCCAATCCCTGGATGGTCTCTTTTTTTTCTTGCATTTGTGACCGTCAAATTCATAAGGAGAAGCATGTTTTTGTCGAAAATTTAACGTCAAAAGCGTGTTTACTAAGCACTTTGTTAATAATTAATTAACAAAGAAACCAACTCTGTTTAGTTATTTCGCTCACCAACAATAGCCTATAAAATGAAAAAAATCCTATCAATCGTCATTTGCGCCATCTTCCTGACAGGAAGCGCTTTGGCACAGGTGACCACTGCTTACTTGAGCGGTGTTGTTACCAATGGAAATGCTGCTGTTGAGAACGCCACCATCAAAGCGGTCTTGACAACAACCAACGCTGTTTACACCGCTAGCTCGCGCTCCGGTGGTGTTTACGACATCTCTAACTTGAATGCTGGCGGTCCCTACACCGTGACCATCTCCTCTCCCGGACAAAAAGACATCGTATTTACCGATGTATTCTTGACATTGGGTGAAAACTTCAAACTCGACGCAGACTTTACCACTGAGAAAATTGGCGGTGTGGTTGTGAGTGTTTCTCGTAACGCCACCAAAACTGGTAGCAACTTGAACATCAACAGTCGTACCTTGAATACCCTGCCTACCATCTCTCGTTCGATCAACGACTTCACCCGCTTGACTCCTCAAGCCGGTAGCGGTAGCAGTTTCAACGGTCGCGACGGTCGTTTCAACAACATCACCATCGATGGTGCCAACTTCAACAACAACTTTGGTTTGAGCGACAAAAACTTGCCTGGTGGCGATGCACAGCCGATTTCTTTGGATGCGATCGAAGCCGTTCAGGTAAACATCTCTCCTTTTGATGTACGTCAATCGAACTTCACTGGTGCCGGTATCAACGCCATCACCAAAAGTGGATCAAACAAAACCACCGCTTCTGTTTACACATTGATGCGCAACGAATCTTTCAATGGTACCAAAGTAGATACTTTCGATTTGGGAGAACAGAAGAAAACCTCTTCTAATATCTTGGGCTTTCGCTTGGGCGGCGCTTTGGTGAAAGATAAAATCTTCTACTTCGTAAACTACGAAAACGAAAAAACATCACTACCAGGTTTGCAGTGGAAAGCTTCACGTCCTGGCACTGGTCAGAGCGCCACTGATCCAAACTTGTCGCGCACATTGGCTACCGACTTGGATTTGGTTCGCAGCCATTTGAAAGAAAAATACGGTTACGAAACCGGTGACTACGAAAACTTGGGCAACTTCAACACGGCCAACCAGAAATTCTTGGCACGTGTAGATTGGAACATTTCTGACAAACACAAATTTAGCTTGCGTTACAACTCTGTGCACAACACCAACGACCAGGTATTGAATGGTACTTCTGCCCCGAACCCACGTTCTACTTCAAACCGTTGGTCTAACAACTCAATGAGTTTCGCGAACTCTAACTATTCTTTCGACAACAAAGTATGGTCAGTAGCGGGTGAATTGAAGAGCAACCTTAGCAGCAAAGTAAGCAATCAATTGTTGTTGACCTACACCAGCATCACCGATGCCCGTGGTACCAACAGCACCCCTTTCCCGTTTGTTGACATTAAAAAAGGTGGCGACAACTACATCAGTTTCGGTTATGAGTTGTTCAGCTACAACAACAAAGTAAACAACAACACTTTGTCGTTCATCGACAACATCACTTACAACTTGAACAAACACACCATCACTGCCGGTGTAGCTTACGATCAAATGTATGTGGGTAACGCTTTCCAACGTTATGGTACTAGCTATTACCGTTACGATTCTTTGAGTCAGTTCTTAAACGGTGCCGCGCCTTCTGCCTTTGCTTTGACTTATGGTTACGGTGGCGATGCCACTCCGGTGGGTGCTGAATTGTCGTTCGGTCAATTGGCTGGATACGTGCAAGACGAGTTCCGCGCTAGCAAGAAACTGAAAATCACCGCTGGTTTGCGCGTAGATGTTCCCGTTTATACTTCTGAGTCCAAAGCAAACGCTGGTTTCGTGAAATACGATACTGCTGCTTTGTTCAAAGATCCTTCAGGAACGCCCATCAAATACAACCCCAACAGCTGGCCCACAGGTTCGCCATTGGTATCGCCCCGTGTAGGTTTCAACTATGATGTAAAAGGCGACAAAGATTTGATCATTCGTGGTGGTACAGGTGTATTCACCGGTCGTTTGCCTTTCGTTTGGTTCACCAACCAGCCTTCAAACGCTTACGGTGTACAAGCAACAGTTGAAGTGACCAAAGCCGCTGATTTGGCTGGTTACGTTTTCAATGCAGACCCAACCGCTTACTTGAACAAGTTCCCAACTACCCCAGGCACGTTGCCTTCAGGTGCATCTTTTGCCAAGGTTGATAATGATTTCAAATTCCCTCAGGTTTGGAGAACCAGCATCGGTATCGACAAGAAATTGCCTTTCGATTTGGATTTCTCTGCTGACATCATCTACACCAAAGAGTTGAACGGTGTTTATCAGTACAACGCCAACTACGCGATGGCTGATACTACATTCTTTACCGGTACTGAATGGGAGCGCGCTGCTTATCGCAAGTCAGCAAGCCGCTCTTACGTGAGCACTGTGCGTGAAGCCATGGTTTTAAGCAACACCAACTTGGGTAGTGGCTTGAGCGCTGCATTCACTTTGAGCCGCAACTTCAAAAAAGGCTTGAGTGGTTCTATCAGCTACGCTTACAACAACACCAAAGACATTACTTCTAACCCTGGTTCACAGGCTGCTTCTGCTTGGAGCAACAACCGCACCGTGGGTGGAAACAACGCACAAGAGTTGGCCATTTCTGAATACTCTACGCCAAACCGTGTGATTGCCAACATCTCGAAGAAATTTGAATATGGCAATCGTTTCGCTACAACCGTAAGTTTGGTTTACGATGGTTACAACCCAGGTCGCTATAGCTACGTTTACTCTACCGACATCAACAACGATGGTTTAACCGGTAACGATTTGTTGTTCGTACATGCTTCTTCCGATATCAAATTCTCTGACTTGGTAATTGGTGGTAAGACCATCACCGCCGCTGACCAAGCCGCTGCATGGGATGCTTACGTTGCACAAGACAACTATTTGAGCGCCCACAAGGGCCAATTTGTTGAGCGCAACGGTGGTTTGTTGCCTTGGTTGCACCGCTTCGATTTGCGTTTGTTGCAAGACGTAGCCCAGAACATTGGCAAGAACAAGCACACATTGCAATTGAGTGCCGACATCTTGAACATTGGTAACATGATCAACCCAGCATGGGGTATCCGTAAGCAAATGACTGTAAGCAACGGTGGTGTATTGAGATACAATGCCGCCAACGGTACTTACAACTTCAATGCTGTAAACGGTGTATTGCCAGTTGAAAGTTTCCGTCCTATCGTAAGCACCTCAACCACTTGGGGTATGCAGTTGGGATTGCGTTACTCTTTCTAACGATACCTGATATTCGCCTTAGGCGATCCGTATTGATTCAATAAAAAGGAGGGGCGGCCAATGGCCGCCCCTCCTTTTTATTTCTAGCAAAAACACCGCTGAAATAACCATAACATTAAGGCATTATTTCTTCCATAAACAATTGATTCAAAATTCGTTCACATTCTTCACCACAACTTAAACCACACATCAAACAAAGATTACATAGTAGCAATAATTTCGGAACGAAATAACCATGAAAAATCTTTTCAAAACCCTAGCAACAACCAGCCTGATAATTCTCTTCGGCCCGTTGTTCAATTCGTCAGCATCAGCGCAATCGATGCTGATCTCTGAAGTGTTCGTTAATCCCTCTGGCACAGACTCTTGCAAAGAATTTGTAGAGCTCGTTGCAACCAAGTCCATCGATTTCAGCGCTACGCCTTATTCCGTGATCGTATGCAACAACGGAACAAGCACGGTTCGCGGATGGAAAGAAGGCAAAGCCATCACCTACGCATTCGAAATCACCTCCGGTTCAGTAAAATCCGGCGATATCGTGTACGTTGGCGGTTCCTGCATGAAAATCAACGGCACCAAACTTCGCACCATCAACAATATGACCACTGGCGGCGATGGAGGTATCGGACAAGCCAATGCCTCTGGCGTTTTCGGCAATGGAGGTACATCGGCCGACGGTGTGGCCATTTTTGATTTAGCCCTCTCGAAAATTGATTCAATGACCGCACCCATCGACGCTTTGTTTTACGGCAGCGCCATCGGAACATCCGTTAACAGTGCAGGTGCAGCAGGCTACCAACTCCCAAACAATGATTTGTATGCGGGTGGTAAATTGCAAACCACTTCCTACGTTACGGCTGACCCTAGCGCAAACTACATCGTTGCTTCTGGAACTTACTCTACTGCGACAGGCAAATTCAGCAGCAAACGCACCCATACAACCAGCAGCACTGCGGCAACCGACGGTAAATCAGACATCACATTCGCAGGTGCAAAAGACACCACGAAACCCACATTTGTCATTTCCATTGCCAATGGCGATAGCACCGTAACCATCCAATCGAACATTCAACTGCTATTCAGCGAAAAAATCAGATTGGCTGCCGGAACTGCCTGCGACAACAACAACATCGACACCCTGTTTGTACTGAAAGAAAACGACGCTTCTGGCACTTCAGTTTCTTTCGACGCAAGTATCACTGGCAATACAATTAATGTAAAGCCTTCTGTTAATTTCAAAAGCAAGCAGAAGTACTACTTCGGCTTCAAAGCAACTGCGATTTCTGACAGTACAGGCAACGCCATCGCCCAGAATGCAAGCATCTCATTCAGAACATTGCCTGAACAAACGCAGTTCAAAGCGGGCGACTTGGCTTTTGTGGCCTATCGCATGAATGCGCTCACCACCGACGATGAAATTGCGATCATCACCTTTGTCGACATTCTTCCTGGAACACAAATCCAGTTCACTGATGCCAAATTCACCAGCAATTCACCCGCACAATGCGCTGGTGGTCTCACTTGGACCGCCCCTGCAACCGGCGTGGCCTCAGGCACCGTAATTTCAATCAAAAACGACCTTCCATCAGCCAACATTGGAACACTCACAGGCGCCAAGTTTGGATTGAGCAGCAGTGGCGACCAAGCCATTGTGTACGCAGGCAGCAACGCCAATCCTATCCACATCACCGCATTGAGTTCTAACCAATGGCTTGTGGCCAACACCACATGTTCTGGCAGCAATTCCATGTTGCCAACATCGCTCACCAATGGCGTTAATGCCATCCAACACGCGCTCACCAAAGGTGGAACAGGCTTGAACACCGCCAA
>DBCP01000051.1:6788-7243 GCA_002293105.1 Bacteroidetes bacterium UBA955
GCCAACTGGAATGGAACCGCTTCAGGATCAGCCGCACAAACCTGGCCCACATGGACCTTCCCTGGCTCACCTTCGGTGACCAAAGCCGAATTGATCAACGCCACCACCGTCCGCGTTATTTTCAGTGCCGACATGGACAAAACATCCGCTACAGACGTCGCCAACTACACCGGCATCGCCAATTTGCAAACAGCAAGCATGTCGAACAACGGAGGTAGTATCGATACAGTTACTTTAACGTATTCAACGCCATTCACTTCTGGACAATCATACAGCTTATTGGTTTCCAACGTGAAAGACGCGGAAGCAAGAAAATTGTTCAACCCTTACACTTTCAACTTCAGTTTCAACGCAGAATTTGCCTTTGCCAGTCGCTTTGTTGTGGTGAAAGAATCTGCCGGATCAGCCATCGTTCGTGTGAATATGAAATTCCCAGGTACAGGTTCGGTAAAACT
>DBCP01000051.1:7332-8981 GCA_002293105.1 Bacteroidetes bacterium UBA955
TTCAACAGTAGTACTTCATTTGTTGATGTCACCATTCCAATTTTTAACGACAAAGTATCTGAACAAGATGAGTACCTGAATATCCTGATGGAAAGTCCAACGGGTGGTATTATTGCAGGTCTCCCATTCATCACTGTGTATGTTCAAGACGACGACCGCGCAATCATCAATCCTGCGAGAAACATCGAACTGAACCACATCGAAAGCTTCGATCCAAACCCAACGGCGGGCAGTACAACCGAGATTGTGGTTCACGATGCCAAATCTCAGCGCTTATTTATGACCAGTGCAGTTCAAAAGCGTATGGATATCGCAGATTTTAGCAACCCGAAAGACATCACATTGGTAAAATCAATCGATATGACACCTTACGGCGGAATCACCAGTATTGCTGTGAAAAACGACGTGGTTGCGGTGGCATCACCCAATGTAAACGAGCAGTTAGACGGTCAAGTTGTGTTCTTCTCTACAAATGGCGATTTCATCTCAAAAGTAACCGTAGGTGCTTTGCCTGACATGATCACCTTTACACCCGATGGCAAGAAAGTACTGACAGCCAACGAAGGTCAACCCAATACCGATTATAGCATTGATCCTGAGGGCAGCATCAGTGTAATCGATATCAGCGGGGGCGCAGCCAATTTGACCCAAGCCAGCGTAAAGACGATCGATTTCAAATCATTTAATGCAGGCGAGGCCGACCTAAAGGCAAAAGGGGTTCGCAAATTATATGCGCCAAGTACACTCTCACAGGACTTTGAACCCGAATACATTACGGTTGCCGCTGACAACATCAAGGCTTGGGTTACATTACAAGAAAACAATGCCATCGCAGAACTAGATCTAAGCAACAATACTGTAAGCAGTATTTGGGCGATGGGTACCAAAAACATGAACACCGCAGGTAACGGATTTGATGCGAGCGACAAAAGTGGTTCAATTTTGCTTGCCAACTGGCCTGTAAAGAGCTTCTATATCCCAGATGGTATTGCCAATTACACCGTAAATAACAAGACCTATTTGATTACTGCCAATGAGGGCGACGAAAAGGAATACACGCCATTGAACGAGAGAACCACCGTTTCGGCTGTTGCTTTGGATGCCACAAAGTTCCCTCAGGGCGATATGTTGAAAGAGGACCATGCCTTGGGTCGTTTCCGAATCACCAACTTACATGGCGATACTGACGGCGATGGTGACTTTGACGAGTTGTACTCCGTGGGAAGTCGTTCTTTCACCATTTGGGACCCCTCTACAAAATCTTTGGTTTGGGATGCTGGCGATCAATTTGAGTGGATCACATCAAAGCACCCTGCAGTGAGTCGCATATTTAATGCCGACAACGAAAACAATACACTCAAAGGCAGAAGTCGCGCCAAAGGCCCAGAGCCAGAAGGCGTTACTGTGGCAGAAATCAACAGCAAACAGTTTGCATTCGTTGCTTTGGAAAGAACTGGTGGCGTAATGGTTTACGACGTAACCAACCCTGCGGCACCTGTTTTTGAAGACTACCAGAACACCCGCAGCAACACAGCGTATACCGGTGATTTAGGTCCTGAAGGCATTCAGTACATCAACAACGCCAATTCGCCCACCGGAAAGCCTTACGTCATTGTTGCCAATGAATTGAGTGGTACGATTACGGTTTT
>DBCP01000051.1:9077-9350 GCA_002293105.1 Bacteroidetes bacterium UBA955
ATGGACCGCATCTTTGTTCAGGGTATGGGTGTTATCACAGTAACAGACATGATTGGCAAGACCATTTTCATGGGCACTGTTGACAACCAAGGTTTGGATTTATCGAATTCACCCAAAGGCATATACTTGGTAAAAGATGCCGCTGGCAGAACTGCCAAAGTCATGTTGAAGTAACCATTTCCAGTCACATTCAAATAAACAGAGAGGGGGCGGCCATTGGCCGCCCCCTCTCTGTTATACCCATCTAACAAACAAGACGTGGTCTTGATTCAA
>DBCP01000153.1:0-1280 GCA_002293105.1 Bacteroidetes bacterium UBA955
AACATCCACTCCCATGGCGCAACAAACCCTGCACCCAAAGCTGTGCCCACCAAATTGCCAATGATTAGGCCCAAAACGATGCCGCCCAATCCGCCGATCTGACAAATTACCACCGCTTCAACCAAAAACTGATTCTTGATCTGTTTGGCCGTTGCACCCAATGCTTTGCGCAATCCAATTTCACGGGTACGCTCTGTCACCGATACCAACATAATATTCATCAAACTCACAGCCGCGCCCAGCAGCGTAATAATGGCGATCACCGTGCCTACACCAGAGACCATTTTGATATTTTCTAGGGCCTCTTTGGCCAAAGCACTGCTCTGTTGTATGAGAAAATTGTCTTCATCGGCTGGCGTCAATCGCTTTATCCTGCGCATCATACTATAGGCTTCACTCATGCTTCCCTCCAAATCAATCACAGCATCCACAGCCACTGTAATAACACAGTTATCGCTCGCCATCTTCATATCGCGCCGCGCCCTGGTCACCGGCAAAAAAATCACCCGATCTCCACCGCTCATGCCCATGCTGGAACCCTTGGATTGCAGCTGACCAATGACCCGATAGGGCTTTCCATTCACGGCAATCACCTGATTCAAAGCGCGATCTTTCCGCTGTGACCCGGGAAATAATTTCTCTAAGATCTCTTGTCCCACCACCACCACCGGCACCGCATGATTCACTTCATTATCGGTAAAGGTTCTGCCTGATTCTAGGTCGTAGTTGGCGGTTTTTAAATAATCGGCATCCACACCCAAAACCCGCACGTTGGGGTTGGTTTCGGCCGACTGAAAGGAGGCCTTGGCTGTAAAATCTGCATTTACCTGAAGGGCCACTGTAGCGCCTTGTGCTTCCATGCGCTTTTGAAATTCCCACGCTTGGTCGAATTTTATGGGCTCGCTGTCACTGGCTTCTCCAAACCTGCGGACACCCGAGGCATCCCGGATCGTATAACTCTGAGACCCCATCTTACTGAAGGTCTTTGTCACCGCGATTTGCATCGCACTGATGCTTGTTAAAATCCCAACCAATGCCGCAATACCGATGGCAATAATGCTCGATGTAATCACCGCCCTCGTTGCGTGGGCCCTTACAGAACCCAGGCCTTGTTTGATATTTTCAGCAAACAACGACACGCCTTAGGCCGAGAACGATTGTCCGCAACCACAAGTAGAACTTGCATTGGGATTATTGAAAGAGAACCCGCGATTATCCAAGCCGTTCTCCCAATCCACCTCCATACCCAATACATACATCACGTGGGCTTTGTTCATCAC
>DBCP01000153.1:1482-1660 GCA_002293105.1 Bacteroidetes bacterium UBA955
GGTGCGGTTTCTACAGAAGGTGTTGCGGTTTCCATAAATACAAAAATACAACCGTAGATGGAAAGTAGGTATACTTGTCGATAAACGCTTTGTATCTTTGTTGAATGGAATTTCTCGTTGCACTTACGCCCCTGGCAATTTTCCCTGCGGGCACCGACACCATCTTTATCCTCTGTTT
>DBCP01000153.1:1697-1851 GCA_002293105.1 Bacteroidetes bacterium UBA955
TGGTTTTTTTCACAGCCCAATACATGATGAAACAACACATCACCAACAGCGTTCAGTTGGTAAAAACAGAAATCCTCAAAACCAATCTCAATACGTTCACACCCCTGAAATTGCAGGCTTATGAGCGAATCGCTTTGTTTTTGGAGCGCACCAG
>DBCP01000153.1:1918-15436 GCA_002293105.1 Bacteroidetes bacterium UBA955
GGCTTCGCCGCGGCCGCCACCCACGCCATCAAAGAAGAATATAGCTACAACGTATCCCAGCAAATCTATGTTAGCTCCCAAATGTGGACTTTGGTGAAAGCCATCAAAGAACAACACCTCCAATTGTTGCAAAACATCACCGCCAGCCTGCCCGCAGAAGCAACCGCCGCAGACCTAAGCCAAAAACTCATCGAATTCCTTCAATCGATGGACGTCCAACCCCAGGATCGCGGAATGGAATTCATGAAAAACGAAATCGCTTTAACACTCGGACAATAATCCCATCGCACGCATGTCTACCGAAAAAAAGAACAACAGCGGCCTGCCCATCGATGTGGTTTATGGCCCCAATGCCAACAACAATACCGCATCAGAACAACCCGGCCAATTCCCCTATACCCGAGGCGTAAAAGCCGACATGTACAGAGGACGACTCTGGACGATGCGCCAATACGCTGGCTTCTCAACCGCCGAAGCATCCAATGAACGATACCATTACCTGTTAAACCAAGGCACAACCGGCCTGTCTGTGGCGTTTGATCTTCCCACACAAATCGGATACGATTCAGACCACGCCATGAGCGAAGGTGAAGTGGGCAAAGTGGGTGTTGCGATTGATTCACTAGCCGATATGGAAATTCTGTTCAAAGGCATCCAGTTGCAGGATGTCACTACCAGTATGACCATCAACGCCACCGCGTCTACCCTATTGGCCATGTATGTGGCCTTGGCAAAAAAACAAGGCGCCGATTTAAGCAAAATTGGTGGCACAATCCAGAACGATATCTTAAAGGAATACGCAGCACGGGGTACTTATATCTACCCAGTAAGACCGAGCATGCGCTTAATAACCGATATTTTTGAGTGGTGCAGCAACGAATTGCCTCGCTGGAACACCATTTCTATCAGTGGTTACCACATCCGCGAAGCAGGTTCAACCGCGGTACAGGAGTTGGCATTCACCCTGGCCAATGGAAAAGCCTACGTGGAAGCGGCCAAGAAAAAAGGACTTGACGTGAATGTATTCGGCAAGCGACTGAGCTTTTTCTTCAATGCACACAACGATTTCTTCGAAGAAGCAGCCAAATTTCGCGCCGCAAGACGCATTTGGGCAAACATCATGAAAAGTATGGGCGCTACCAACCCCGATGCAATGATGCTTCGCTTTCATACCCAAACCGGAGGATCAACCCTCACAGCCCAACAACCCGAGAACAACATCGCCCGCGTTACCATTCAAGCCCTGAGTGCTGTTTTGGGTGGAACGCAAAGTTTGCATACCAACGGATACGACGAAGCGCTGAACCTACCCACAGAAAAAGCCGCCCGTATCGCCCTGAGAACCCAACAAATCATCGCCCATGAAAGCGGAGCAACGAGCACAGTAGACCCTCTCGCTGGTTCATATTACGTGGAGCACCTCACTGATACCCTAGAAGCAGAAGCCATGAAGTTGATTCAACATATCGATGAAATGGGTGGATCTGTGTCTGCCGTAGAATCGGGATGGATGCAAGAGCAAATTGCACGAAGCAGTTACGAAGCCCAAAAAGCGATCGAAAAAGGTGAGCAAATTGTGGTGGGCGTGAACGCATTTACCACCAACGAAACGGAGACTATGCCATCCTTCAAAATCAACGATAGCATCCGGGTTCAACAAAGCGAGAAAATTGCGCTGATTCGCAGCCAGAGAGACGCTGAAAAATTTGAGTCAAGCATCAAAAATCTATCAGAAGCCGCTGCTGGTGAGAGCAATTTGATGCCGCATATTTTAAGCTGCGTGGAGTCTTATGCCACTTTGGGTGAAATCGCTGATATACTGCGAAATAAGTTCGGAGAATACCAAGGATAATTACTTGTTTCAACAAGTAAAAACCACCTTGGAAATGGAGGATTTCCATACCAACTTGTTCCTTACGAAAAAAAATTAAAAAACAAGCAAAAAAAATTAGCAGTTTGTGAATTTTGTCATTTTCTTAGCACTTCGGTAATCGAGAAACGCAGCACTTGATTACCAACTACTTACAAGTACATACCAACAAAGGATTAACAATTTAGAGCAGAAACACCGATGACAGACAAAAAGGCACACGAAATTTCTTGGCAAGAATGCCTTATCATTATCCGTGACAACGTCACACCCCAAAGTTTTAAGACTTGGTTTGAGCCCATCAAGGCAGTAAAAATCTCTAACAAGGTGCTTACCATCCAAGTCCCCAGCCAATTCTTTTATGAATGGTTGGAGGAACACTACGTTCAGTTGCTGCACAAAACCTTAAAGAAAGTGATCGGTCCAACCGCCAAGTTGGAGTACAACATCATCGTGGAAACCTCTGCTCCCGGCCACGACACTACGCCTTACACCATCAACCTGCCTACAGGTAGCAATTCTACCAAATCAGTACAGAATGAGTTGGGAATGCCCATCAACATGGACACCCCCATCAAAAACCCATTCATCATCCCTGGTTTGAAGAGAATGAACATTGATAGCCAATTGAATCCCCGCTACACCTTCGACAATTTCGTAGAAGGCGATTGCAACAAATTGGCAAGAAACGCCGGATTGGCCATTGCGCAAAAACCCGGTGGAACCGCTTTTAACCCTTTGATGGTTTTTGGTGGTTGCGGATTGGGCAAAACCCACCTCGCCCACGCCATCGGAAACTTGATCAAACAAACCCACAAGCAAAAAGTGGTTGTGTTTGTCAGTGCTGAAAAATTCATCAATCAATTTATCGACTCTGCCAAGCAAGGCAATAACAATCAGTTCATCAACTTTTACCAATACCTCGATGTGTTGATTGTTGACGATGTTCAGTTCTTTGCTAAAAAAGAGCGTACCCAAGAAATCTTCTTCCAAATCTTTAACCACTTGCACCAAAACGGCAAGCAAATCATCCTTACTTGCGACCGCGCACCCAAGGATTTGAAGAACATGGATGAGCGATTGCTTTCTCGCTTCAAATGGGGCTTGAGTGCAGATTTGAATACACCCGATTTTGATACCCGCGTTTCCATCTTGGAAAACAAAATGTATCAAGACGGCATTACCCTTAACCGCGACGTGGTTGAATATTTGGCCCACAACATCGATACCAATGTGCGCGAATTGGAAGGCGCCTTGATTTCATTGTTGGCTCAAGCCAGTTTAACGCGCAAACAGCTCGACCTTAACCTCGCCAAGCAAATCGTGAAGAATTTCGTCAAGAATTCTACCCGCGAAATCAGCATCGAGTATATCCAGAAGTTGGTTTGCGACTTCTACAACATTCCTGTTGAAGCGGTTAAATCCAAAACGCGTAAACGTGAAATTGTACAAGCCCGTCAGATTGCCATGTACTTCACCAAAGACCTCACCAAGGCCTCTTTGAAAAACATCGGTATTTTCTTCGGCGGTCGTGACCACTCTACCGTGATTCATGCTTGTCAAACCGTGAACGACTTGATCGAAACCGATAAGAAATTCCGCCATGATGTGGAGGAAATCGAAAAGCGTATCAAGATCAACACCTTCTAAAAGAACCTGTTCCTCAATCGCGTCTTCCCTTTTGAACAACGATTCATCACAGAATTTGTCGTTCAGAATACCCAAACTGAAGTAGATCACACAGAAAAGCTATGTTAAAGTTTTATCGCTCTTTTCGTTTTGCCCTCAACGGATTGTGGTTACTCCTTAGCACAGAGCGCAATTTCAGAATAATGGGTGTGGTTTGCATCGTCGTGAACATTGCGGGTTTTTCTCTGGATGCCTTTGGCGAACATTTAAACAGGTTTGAGTGGGCCATTATTTGGGCAGCAATGGGGTTGGTATTTGTTTCTGAAGGACTAAATACGGCCCTTGAAACCACCATAGACGTACTTCACCCCGAAAAACACCCAATGATTGGTCGCGCCAAAGACATGGCCGCCGGTGCTACACTTTCAGCAAGTATCGTATCGATCATCATTGGGATATATATTTTTGCCCCACATGTGATGTCGATTCTGCAGAATTAATCTACAGTCCCAATCAATCACAAAACGACCACAGACCATTTTTTACGGTCTCGAGTTCTCGGCCTTCCTCATTCAAAAGCCATGGGACCTGCGCCCGACAGTTAGAATTTAAAATCCCAATTCTTTGAGCTGCTTGGCATCGATGGCACTCGGTGCATCGATCATCACATCCCTTCCACTGTTGTTTTTGGGGAATGCGATGTAATCACGGATACTCTCCGAACCGCCAAACAAACTGCACAATCGGTCAAAACCAAACGCCAATCCACCATGTGGAGGGGCACCATATTCAAATGCATTCATTAAGAAACCAAACTGTGCTTGCGCCTCCTCTTTGCTGAAGCCCAACAAGTCAAACATCCTTGATTGCAAGGCCCGGTCAAAAATCCGGATCGAACCGCCACCAACCTCCACACCATTGATCACCAAATCATAAGCATCGGCACGCACCGCACCTGGATCTGAATGCATCAATTCAATGTCTTGTGGCAATGGACTTGTGAATGGGTGGTGCATAGCATGCCAACGACCACTCTCTTCATCGTGCTCCAACAGTGGAAAATCCAATACCCAAAGTGGCTTGTAATTGAAAGGATCTCTCAATCCCAGCTCAGAACCCATCAACAAACGCAACTCGTTCAATTGCTTGCGCGTTTTGTGTAACTCACCCGCCAACAACAAAATCAAATCGCCTGGCTCCGCACCAAACGCCTCTTTCCAAGCAGACAAAGCCTCGGCATCATAAAATTTATCAACCGAGCTCTTTGCACTACCGTCGGCTTCGATTCTACACCACACCAATCCTTTGGCGCCAATTTGCGGACGTTTAACAAAATCTGTTAAGCCATCCAACTGCTTACGGGTATAGCTCCCAGCGCCTTTTGCACAAATACCAACCACAGAATCCACCGAATCAAACACGACGAAATCCTTACCACTGATCAAATCCACGGCTGACTCAGGCGATTTCAATTCCACAAATTGCATATCGAAACGAATATCCGGTTTGTCGCACCCATACAATCGCATGGCATCAGCATATGTCATCCTTGGAAATGCCTCAAAATCAACGCCTTTCACAGCTGAAAACAAATGCTTGGCCAATCCTTCAAACGTTTGGAGGATGTCTTCTCGCTCCACGAAACTCATCTCACAGTCGATCTGGGTGAACTCTGGCTGTCGATCTGCCCGCAAATCCTCATCCCTGAAACACTTCACAATCTGAAAATATCGATCGAAGCCACTCACCATCAACAATTGTTTGAAGGTTTGGGGACTTTGCGGCAATGCATACCATTGACCGGGATTCATACGAGAGGGCACCACGAAATCGCGGGCTCCTTCCGGCGTACTCTTAATCAAAACGGGGGTTTCAACTTCCAAGAACGAAGCATCGCTCAAGTAATTGCGTATCTGCTGAGCCAAACGATGTCTCAATTCCAAATTGGCGCGAACCGGATCTCTGCGCAAATCCAAATAGCGGTATTGCATCCGAATATCATCGCCACCATCCGTTTCGTTTTCAATGGTAAATGGCGGCGTTTTGGCTTGGTTTAGCACCACCAAATCCGTAACCACAATTTCAATCTCTCCGGTAGTCATCAACGCATTTTTTGACTCTCGCTCAGCAACAGTTCCTGTGACCTTTATTACATATTCCCTACCCAACTCGCCCGCCTTGGCCAACATCTCGGCGCTATAGGCTTCGTTGAACGACAGCTGGGTAATTCCATAGCGATCGCGCAAATCCACAAAGGCCATTGAACCCAACAAACGGATACGCGCTACCCAACCGGAAAGTGTAACTGTATTACCAACGTGCGACAAGCGCAATTCACCACAAGTATGCGAACGAAACATAAAGGCAAAAATACAATGCTAAACATGAAAAGCCTTGGCGAAAAATGCCAAAACTATGAATCTTTTTGCGATTCTGGCCAACCTTGGGCCTTGATTTCAAATTGGTTACCTGATTTGGTCAGCAACATGTTCTTTGAGGTAACATCCGTAACATAACCAATTACAGTAAAATCTGGCATCGTTTTGATTTTTTCATAGTCGGACTGAGCCACTGTAAACAGCAATTCATAATCTTCACCACCATTCAACGCCACAATACTCGGATTCAAATCAAAGGCCAGTGCGGTATCCAATGTTTGGGGATCGATGGGCAATTTTTCCTCATACACATGGAAACCAAATCCATTGGCTTTGGCCATGTGATACAATTCAGAGGCCACACCATCGCTCACATCAATCATGCTACTGGGCTTCACATCCAACATTTTCAGCAACTCCACTACGTCTTTACGGGCTTCTGCTTTTAACTGTCGGCCAACAATATAATCATACTGCTCCAAATCGGGCTGCATGCTAGGCACTTCCATAAAAACGCGCTTTTCGCGCTCCAAAATTTGCAAACCCATGTACGCGCCGCCCATATCGCCACTCACCACCAACAAATCTCCGGGCTGAGCTCCACCGCGATACACAATTTTATCTTTGGCAACCCTACCCACAGCGGTCAATGAAAGCACCAAGCCACTGCGCGAAGTGGTTGTATCGCCACCCACCAAATCCACACCATAATGTTCGCAAGCGATTTGCATTCCGGCATACAATTCTTCCACGGCTTCCAACGAAAACCGGTTGCTCAACCCCAATCCCACCATCACCTGTTCGGCCATGCCATTCATGGCATAAATATCGCTCACGGCAACAGAAATCGCCTTGTAACCCAAATGTTTAAGGGGATGAAAACTCAAATCAAAGTGCACACCTTCCAACAACAAATCGGTGGTAACCAAAGAAAAATGGTCGCCTTGATCGATCACCGCACAATCGTCGCCGATACCTTTAACGGTTTTGGCATGTTTATTTTCAAAGTGCTGAGACAAGTGTTGGATGAGTCCAAACTCTCCCATTGCGGCAATTTCTGTGCGATCTGAATTATCAAACATGGTGCAAAGATACACTTACACAGCAACCCTCCGGCCTACAATGCAATACAAACGTTCTTGGGCTCGGTGAAAAAACGCATCGCTTCCCATCCGCCTTCTCTGCCCACACCCGAACTTTTCACACCCCCAAAAGGTGTACGCAAATCACGCAACAGCCAGCAATTCACCCAAACAATCCCCATCTGCAACTGCCCTGCCACCCGATGAGCCCTTGTCAAATGCTCCGTCCACACCGTAGCAGCCAATCCATAATCCGTGGCATTCGCCATTGCCAATACTTCCTCTTCTGTATCAAAAGGCATGATGCTGATCACCGGACCGAAAATCTCTTCCATGTTGCAACGAGCCGAAGCACTCAGCCCTTCCAAAATCGTTGGGGCGATGTAATATCCTTCTTCCAATCCTTCGGGATGCAAGGCCATTCCACCGCACAAAACACTGGCTCCTTCTTCTTTCGCCAAAGTTATATAACCCAACACTTTCTCATAATGAGGTTTCGAAACGATGGCACCCACGCGGGTATTGGGATCCAATGGATCGCCCACTTTCATCTCTGAAACCGCCTGCACCAATGCATGCTTTACGTGATCGTATACCGAACGCTCCACAAACACCCGACTCCCGCATAAACATATCTCCCCCTGGTTCATGAACGAACTATTCACTGTGGTTTTGATCGCTTTGTCCAAATCCGCATCGGCAAAAATGATGTTCGGATTCTTTCCGCCCAACTCCAAACTCACCTTCTTGAACATCGGACCAGCCACGCTCGCAATGTGCTTACCCGTTGCCGTACCACCCGTAAACGAAATGGCCTTGATCGAAGGGTGCTCCACAATGGCCTGTCCAACCGAACTCCCCAACCCATGCACAATATTCAAGACCCCATTGGGCAATCCCGCTGCGGTGCATATTTCACCCAACATCGCCGCGGTAACGGGGGTGAATTCACTGGGCTTTGCCACCACACAATTTCCAGCAGCGAGTGCCGGCGCGATTTTCCAGGTAAACAAATACAATGGCAAATTCCACGGACTAATACACCCCACCACCCCAATGGGCGTTCTCAAGGTATAATTGATAGCACGGTTCTCCATGGCATGACTTTCACTGGAAAATTGCATAGCCGCCGTGGCAAAAAACCGAAAATTCTGCGCTGCGCGAATCATTTCATTTTTGGCCAACCAAAGGGGTTTCCCTTGATCGTTGCTCTCCGCCATGGCCAACGCATCCCTCAAATTATCGATACCCTCGGCGATGGCATTCAACACCTTAAATCGCTCTTCGGCAGGCGTATTGCTCCACACAGGAAACGCCGCAGCCGCAGCCGCGTAGGCCTCCGCAACATCCTTTGCGTCTGAATTCGGAATGGTTCCATAGACCTTTCCAGAAGCCGGATTATAATTATCCAACACGGCACCACTGTGCGATGCTCGCATTTCTCCGTTGATGTAATTTTCAATATTCATGCTACGCTCCTTTGTGAAAATTTATCCATTTAATTGCGGCCAATTTCGGCAAAAATTTCATATGAATTGGGCGATGCCCAAACGGCATTTTCTTTCACACTCACTCCATAGCCCTGTCGGGGCTGAAACGATATCCGCACATCGCGATCCATATACCAACTGCGCTGCTTGATGGTCCACTGCATCAACTGAATTTTGTCTTTGCGGTAATTCACCATCAATTCTTGCAGCTCCGCCGCTGTATCCTGTGCATTGAAACGCACAATTTTCAGCGCCCCGGAGGAATCCACCGTTTCGTCGAATTTCGATTTTTTTGCAGCCTCCGTCAACGACCACTCCGTAACCCACTCCATTTCATTGGCCCAATCCAGGGAATCAATATCCTCAGTGCTTACCTCCTCGCCCTTTGTAACTGTTTTACGCAGCCCAAGTTGCGATTTTTGCAACCACGCAATTTCTGTTTGTGCAAAAGCCACAAATCGATCAACAACAGCTGCATTTTTGGGTGCCGCCGCATCATTGCAAGCGCACATGGCCAACACACCCAAACCAACCATCCAATTCATCCAAGTCTTCCTCATAGTATCAATGATTTACCGGTCATTTCTAAAGGTTGAACCAATCCCATCATTTGCAACAAAGTTGGCGCAACATCCGCCAGAATACCATGGCGCAAATCCTGCTCCCGCTCCTGCGTCACCCACCAAACAGGCACGGGATTCGTAGTGTGCGCTGTATTCGGCGATCCGTCGTCATTCACCGCAAAATCAGCATTTCCATGATCAGCAATGATTAAGAATTCGTAACCCAATTCCTCACCCACTTCAACCAATCGCTGTAAGCAAGTATCCACCGTTTGTACTGCTTTAATGATCGCTTCGTAAACGCCCGTATGACCCACCATATCGGCATTTGCAAAATTCAAACACACAAAATCGTACTGTTCCTGCTGCATCTTGGCAATCGCCCGATCCGTCAATTCAACTGCACTCATCTCAGGCTGTAAATCATAGGTAGCAACCTTTGGCGAATTGGCCATCAATCGATCTTCCCCCTCAAATGCTGCTTCTCTTCCCCCAGAGAAAAAGAATGTAACATGGGGATATTTCTCGGTTTCTGCAGCCCGCAATTGCGTTTTTCCAGCCATTGAAATGACCTCACCCAACGTTTGCTGAAGGTTGTCATTCTCAAACAACACGCCCGAAATTTTATACTTTACATCATATTGGGTCACTGTGAAGTAATTTAACTTCAATTTGCGCATGCTGTACGACGCAAAATCTTCTTGGGTCAACGCCCTTGTAATCTGCCGGCCGCGATCGGTTCGGAAGTTCGCATTCACCACCACATCGCCCTCGGCTATCAGTCCTTCAGTGTCCGACAAACAACGCAGCGCCGACATAAACTCATCGGTAATACCCGCCGCATATTCCGCCTGAACCGAAGCCAACGCATCGCTCACCTTCTTACCCTCACCCTTTACCAGCAAGTCGTAGCAAACCTTCACTCGCTCCCATCGCTCATCGCGATCCATGGCATAGTATCGACCCACCACCGTGCTCAATTTGGCCGATGTGCCGCTTATATGATTCAATAAATTCGTCAAATGTTCCAAACCCGACTTAGGATCCGTATCACGCCCGTCCAAAAATGCATGAACAAACACTTTTTTTACCCCATGTTCTAGGGCGATGCTACACAACTGTTTGATGTGTTCGATATGGGCATGTACACCGCCATCGCTTAACAACCCCATGATATGAAAAGGTCGATTTTCGGTCTTGGCTTTATCCATTGCAGCCAACAATACTTGATTATTCGCAACGGAGCCTTCCGCAAATGCCTTGTTGATTTTGGCCAACATCTGCCACACAACCCTACCTGCGCCAATATTCATATGTCCTACCTCCGAATTGCCCATTTGTCCAACAGGCAACCCCACATTTTCACCATCCGTGCGCAAGGTTGCGTTGGGATATCGCGCAAACAAAGAATCGGTGTAAGGCGTAATTGCTTGATTGATGGCATCAGAATGAGACCCATTTCCCAAGCCCCAGCCATCCAAAATCACCAAACCCACTTTTTTAACCATTCTACAAAGGTACAACACCCCGTAATTGTATGAAGTAAATTCACGATATTTGTGGCATGAAAAACCACTTTTCTGCAACCTTTTACAGCAAATGCTTGGGCTTAGGCCTTAGCCTTTTGTTTGGGGGCGCTGCAGAGCTATCGGCACAAGTGGTTTACGACGTGGATCCCGCCGTGGAAAGCGTTGAAAAGAATCGCATCGAAAAGAGCAAAACCGCCGATAAAAAAATCATGGGCTACCGCATTTTTGTCGGCTTTTCAGCCAAACGGGTCGATGCCACAGAAATCCTAACCAAAGCGGAGGAGAAATTTTCTGAAACACACGGAGCGGTGCTGATTTACGATGAGCCCAATTTCAAAGTGTATGTAGGTACGTTCGCAACCGCCACCGAGGCAGACGCTGCATTGGTCGATGTAAAACGCGAATTCCCCAATGCACGCAAGTTGCGTATGCTCATCCCTAATCCTGCCTACAACGGACAGACAGCCAACTAATCACCATGCCAAATTCGTTGAAAAAAGATCCCAAAGTTGAAAAAACGAAACAAGAAGTTCGGGAACTTTTCACCGCCTATTTGGAACAAAACCAACAGCGAAAAACGCCAGAGCGATATGCCATTTTGGATGAAATTTACACATCCAAAGAACATTTCGACGTGGATGAGCTTTTTGTAAAAATGAAATCTCGCAACTACCACGTAAGTCGCGCAACGGTATACAACACCCTGGATTTATTGGTAGAATCGGGCCTGGTGAAACGACATCAATTTGGTCAAAACACCTCGCACTACGAACAAGCTTTTGGATACAAACAGCACGACCACCTCATTTGCAATCATTGCAAGAAGGTTTTCGAATTTTGCGATCCCCGCGTGCAACAGATCACAAGCACCATGGGTTCACTGCTAAAATTCAATGTTAGCAGCCATTCATTACACTTATACGGTGACCCTGCCACCAATGAACTCGGCGAATGCATTCAGTGTGGTAAGGACCCCTCAAAATCATAGACTCTAGAAATTACATACATGGTTGATGTTATACTTGGCCTCCAATGGGGCGACGAAGGAAAAGGAAAAATTGCCGATTACCTAACCCCCAAATACAACGTGGTGGCACGCTTTCAGGGCGGACCCAATGCGGGGCACTCTCTGGATTTTGAAGGCAAGAAATTTGTCCTCAACACCATCCCCTCCGGCATTTTCCGCAAGGAAACCATCAACTTGATTGGCAACGGTGTGGTCATCGACCCCGTTCGCCTAAGGGAAGAAATCGAACGCATCGTCAACGAGTGCCCTGACTACAAAGAACGCTTATACATTTCTCAAAAAGCCCATCTCATCTTACCCACGCACCGCATTCTTGATGCAGCATCGGAAGCGTCGAAAGGCGATGCCAAAATTGGATCAACCCTGCGTGGAATCGGCCCAACCTACAAAGACAAAATCGGCAGATCAGGCCTTCGGGTGGGTGATATTTTGGAATCTGATTTCGCCAAGCGATACCAAGACACTGTGAAAGATCATCTGCGCATGATTGAATTTCACGGATTTACAGATTTTCAGTTGGATGTAGAAGAAGAGAAATTCTTCAGTGCCATTGAGTTCCTCAAAGGACACAAATTGGTAAATAGCGAATATTTCTTGCACGATTGCATTGCAAAAGGACAAAAAATCCTGGCAGAAGGTGCCCAAGGCAGTTTGCTCGATGTGGAATTTGGCACCTACCCCTTCGTAACAAGTTCCAATACGTTGGCAGGGGGTGTTTGCACAGGCCTCGGTGTTGCGCCCAAACAAGTGGGCAAAGTCTTTGGCATTTTCAAAGCCTACAGCACCCGCGTAGGTTCAGGTCCTTTCCCCACAGAACTAGACAATGAAACCGGCGAATATTTACGCATCAAAGGACATGAATTTGGAGCAACAACCGGACGCAAACGGAGAACCGGTTGGATTGATTTGGTTGCACTCAAATACACTTGTATGCTCAATGGTGTAGACGAACTCATCATGATGAAGAGCGACGTTTTGAACGGCATGGAGAAAATCGCAGCATGCACTGCCTACATGATCAATGGTGTTCGCAGCGAGCAAGTACCCGCCAATTTGTGCAGCAGCGATGTTGAACCCATCCTAGAATGGTTTCCCGGCTGGAGCGAAGACCTCAGCCATACCCAAGGATTTGAAGCGATGGACGAAAGATTCCGCAATTATGTGCATTTTGTAGAAAACTACCTGGGCACCAAAATTCGCGTAATTTCTCTCGGACCTGAGCGCGAAAGCACCCTGGTCAAGGATTAACCCCTGACCTTTCTGCAGCCATGAAAATCATCTGTATCGGAAGAAACTACGACGCCCACATTCGAGAACTCAACAACGAAGTTCCTGACGAACCCGTCATTTTCATCAAACCCGATACCGCCCTATTAAGAAACAACAATCCGTTTTTCATCCCCGATTTTTCCAAGGAAATCCACCATGAAGTGGAATTGGTGGTGAAAATCAAGAAGCCCGGCCGACATATCCCCGCTGCGTTTGCCAAAGACTATTACGACGAGGTGGCCTTGGGCGTAGATTTTACCGCCAGGGATGTCCAAAACAGTCTCAAAGCAAAAGGCCTGCCTTGGGAAAAAGCCAAAGGATTTGATCACTCTGCGGTGGTTAGTAAGTTCATTCCACTCTCCGACTTAAATTCAGGCGAAAACAAAGGCATTGACCATTGTTTTTTTCGTCTTCAGAAAAACGGCACTACCGTTCAAGAAGGCTGCACGGCCCATATGATTCATTCAGTGGATCAAATCATTGCGCATGTTTCAGCGTATTTCAGCTTGCGCATTGGCGATTACATATTCACCGGCACGCCCGAGGGCGTAGGCCCTGTTCAATCTGGTGATCAGCTAACTGGGATTTTGGCAGGACAAACCTTGTTCGATTTTTCTGTGCGATAAGTTTGCGTCTCGGAATTATATAAAAAAGGGAGGGGGCGGCCAATGGCCGCCCCCT
>DBCP01000089.1:0-173 GCA_002293105.1 Bacteroidetes bacterium UBA955
AGCTGCCTTTTTGCGCTGACGGCGAATGCGCAAAAAGGCAAAAAAGCCAAACCAATGGTTGTGCCTCCCGCGAAGAAAAGTCCAATCGCCATCATCGATCCCTCTTTGGGATTGAATAACATGGTTACGTTGCAACCCGGCAAAACTTGGGTTTGGCTGGGCGATTTCTTTCC
>DBCP01000089.1:317-1663 GCA_002293105.1 Bacteroidetes bacterium UBA955
GATGATTACGGCAAGGAAACTGCGCTGCAATATTTTCAGATTTGGAGTGCGGGCAAGAGTACCACGGTGCCGGTGCGTAAATCGGAGAAAGTCCTTCGTGAGTTCCGGTGGAAAACGAAGCAATATGCATATGTGAGTGTGAAAGTCAAAGGCACATTCAACGCTTGGAATGCGAACAATTTATCGCTGAGATGGGAAGAAGATCCATCGGATAAAACCCAAGGCACTTGGGTGGGCAGCACTTGGGTGGGACCAGGCAGCCATCAGTATGTGTTTGTGGTGAGTTATGCCGGTAAATGGAACTTGGAAACCAAGGAAATTCGTGACCCCAACAACAAAGATTCTTTGGGCAATGGGATGGGCGGTTACAATTCTACGTTTACCGTTTCAACGGCCGATTTGCAGTTGAGAACTTCGCATACATCGCCCCAACCCGGAGATTATTGGAACCCGGAAATACCCACAGAGATTTTTGTGAGCACCAAAAACATGGTGGGGTTGGGCAAGGGTGAGTACAATACTGTGTTGGCGATGTGGCAAAATCAACGATTGCCAGTGGAATTGGGTGAATACGAACCGATGTACGGCGAGAGCGTCATCAAAATCACGGTGCCCAAAGCGGCCTGGGAGGCATCGCGCAGTTATGTCCGCGTGTGGATCGGCAGCAGCGAGGGCGTGAGCAATGAGGTATTGGTGCCGTTGGCGGCGGGTCGGGTGATTTTTGACATGGCGAAATTTCGCGATCGCAAGGATCCCAGAACGATGGTGATGTACAATCCCATGATCGATCGCTTTGTGGATGGGAAAAAGGAGAACAACAAGCCTTTAAACCGACCCGATGTAGATCCCAAAGTGGATTTCTACGGGGGCGATGTGGTGGGTATCACCAAAAAGATAGAAGAGGGATTTTTCTCTGAGTTGGGCGTGAACAGTTTGTGGATCTCGCCGGTGGTGCGGAATCCGGAGGGTCCTTACGGACAGTGGATCAAAACCCCAGCCACCAAATTCAGTGGTTATCACGGGTATTGGCCGGTGGCGCTGCGCGCCACCGACCCCAGATTTTGCACCGAAGCAGAACTCAGACAGCTCATCGAAACCGCCCACAAATACGGCATCAACATTTTCTTGGATTATGTGGCACACCACATCCACCAAGAACATCCCTTATACAAACAATACCCCTCGTGGTTTACCCCTTTGTATTTGCCCGATGGCTCAAAAAATACCGAGCGCTGGGATGAATATCGCCTCACAACCTGGTTCGATGATTTCATGCCCACATTCAACTATTTCAAGCCGGAAGTGGTTGACGCCCTCACCGATTCGGCCTTGTGGTGGTTCAAGAA
>DBCP01000089.1:1678-5491 GCA_002293105.1 Bacteroidetes bacterium UBA955
TCACGATGCCACCAAGCACATCCCAGATCCCTTCTGGCGCGCGCTTACCTACAAAATCAAAACCCAAGTGTCGATTCCCCAGCATCGCCCCTACTACCAAATTGGCGAAACCTACGGAAGTCCGGAGCTCATCAGTTCTTACCTCGGCAGTGGCATGCTCGATGCGCAGTTCGACTTCAACATGTACGATGCGGCCGTCAATACCTTTAAAGGACAAGGGGGCTGCAAACAGTTGGCGCAAACCCTCAATGATTCCAAGAAATGGTATGGCGCCCACCACACCATGGGCAATGTATCGGGCAATCAAGACAAAGCCCGCATCATATCCATTTTGGATGGGTCTATGAAAGAAGGTGAAGACAGCAAGCAGGCTGGTTGGGACCGCAATATCCAAGTGCGCGATACCCAAGCTTACGACCGTTTGTTGAGTATGATGGCCTACAATTTTGCCATTCCAGGAATCCCCGTTATTTATTACGGCGATGAAATCGGTATGCCCGGTGCCAGTGATCCTGATAGTCGCCGAATGATGCGATTTGACCGCGGTTTGGGTTCTAATGCCGATCCCAACAACAAGTTGGATACAATCATGGGGTTATCGGAAAGAGAAAAGAAGCAGCGCACGATCGTGGCGCACATGGCCCATTTCCGGAGTACGCACATGGCCCTGACCTATGGCGATATGAAAGTGACGGCGCTTTCCGATGACGTGTTGATTGTGCAGCGCAAATATTTTGGGGAAATTGTGTATGCCGTGTTCAACCGCAGCAATACCACCAAAGCGGTGGAGTTGAGCTTTACCGATGGGGTGCGTCCGGTGAACCTTGGTACTGGTAAAACGTTTATCGGAAAGACTGGCGGCATTCAAACATTCAATGATACGCCGTTGGTTCAAGACGATTTGGGAACCGTTTGGGTGATGCTCCCTCCCGGTAAGTTTGAGTACGTATTCAATTGATTTGATGGGGCGTATTGGCGAGGTTACGCCAATGTAACTACGGTGATCTCGGGGTAGATTCCCATTCTGCCGGGGTATCCCAAGTAACCAAATCCGCGGTTAACGTACAAGTGTTGGTTGCTCTCGGTGTAGAGATCTAACCATTCTTTGTATACATATTTCACGGGGCTCCAGCGGTAGAACTTTGTATCGATGCCAAACTGCATGCCATGGGTATGTCCGGCAAACGTAAGGGCGATATCCGTTTGTTTACCCACCACCTGCTCGCGCCAGTGCGATGGATCGTGGCTCAACAAGATTTTCACGGTGTCTTTGGGTGCGCCGTCCATGGCTTTTTCAAGGTTGCCATATTTGGGGAATCGCGCTTTTGCACTCCAGTTTTGAACCCCTACGATGGTCAGTTTTTGTCCGTCCTTCTCCAAAACCCGGTGCTCATCGTTGAGAATGTCCCACCCCATTTGTTTGTGGTAGGAGATGAGGTCTTGTAGGTTTTTTCGTTTGGCTTCTGGGGTTGGCCATGGTACATAGTCGCCATAATCGTGGTTGCCAAGGGTAGAAAACACGCCCATGGGCGCTTTGATTTGGGAGAAAAGATCCATCCAAGGCACCAATTCATCAGAGCGATCGTTCACGATATCGCCGGTAAAAAACACCACATCGGCTTGTTGCTCGTTGATGAGTTTGATGCCTTGTGCTACGGCTTCGCGGTCCCAGAAACTGCCCGAATGGATATCGGAAATTTGTAAAATCTTCAGTCCTTTGAATGCCTCGGGCAATCCGGCCAATTTGATTTTTTTGCGGTGGATGGTGTAATTGTGAGCGCCCTTGAAAATTCCCCAAATGGCGGTTCCAACGAAGGCAGCGCCCACGGCCAAGCCAGTGTATTGCAAAAATTTCAATCTCGAAATGCCGGAGGGTCTGTCGGGAGCGGTTTCAATATCGGTAAAGAAGTACTGGTAGATCCATCGGAACAATCGAATGATGTCGTCGATCAACAAGAAAAACACCCAAAACAGTTTGGCGATGACGATGGCAAAGGCCACTGCGGAAAGCACTTTGATCATGGCCGCGGGCAATGGAATGAATTCAAATCGCACCAATAAGAAGAAGACAAACGTGAAAACCGTATAGCCCCAGTAACTCCATTTCAGGATGCTTTTGGCGCGGTTCGTCCAATTTGGCGTAATGGTTTTGATGCCTTGCCAAACATAGGTATCCAGTGCCAGGAAAAAGAGCGTAAAAAAGAGAAAAGCAGTGATCTGTTGTTTGAACATGGTCCTAAATGGGTTGCAAAGATAGAATGTTAAACAAGGCGACCCCGCTTTTGTTCGATAAAACCCCGAGGGAATGCGGTAGAATATGGTTTAGACTATTGCCAACTGCGTTGGTATTTCGTAGGTTTGAAAAATGCACGATGCAATAAATTCGAGAATGACGACATTCATCTGTCGCGTAAATAGTAAAACCTTGTGTTTTACAATGATTTTGGGTACGATTTTTTTGGGCGATGCACACGCTCAAACCGCTGTATCTGCCTCCAACGAATCCAACGAGTTTGAGGCGGTGATGCGACATATTCCTAAGCGGAACATCGGTCCGGGTGCCATGAGTGGTCGGGTTACTGCTTTGGCCATGCCGAGAAAGGGTGCATTGGCTTCGGTGAATCGCAATGTGATTTACGCCGGAACTGCCAGCGGTGGTGTGTGGAAGAGTGTAGACGGTGGCATTGGTTGGTCGCCCATTTTCGATGAAATGGATGTGCAAAGCATCGGTTCTTTGGCGGTTGATCCGTTGAATCCCAGTGTAATTTATGTGGGTACGGGCGAGGGTAATCCAAGGAATAGTCATAACAGTGGCAAGGGACTATACAAGAGTATTGATGCTGGAAAAACATGGAAATGTGTGGGGTTAGAATCAACGAAGACCATCCATCGCATCGTCATCAATCCCCAAAATCCTGCCCAATTGTGGGTCGCAGCCATGGGTTCTGTTTGGGGTGGCAATGTTGATCGTGGGGTATATCGCTCCGATGATGGTGGATCTACCTGGCAGAAAGTACTTTATGTCAATGCTACGACTGGCTGTGCAGAGTTGGTGATTGACCCGCTGAATCCACAAAAGTTGTATGCGTCTATGTGGGATTTTGAGCGCAAACCATGGACGTTCCGCAGTGGCAAGGCCTCAACAGTGAATGGCGCCGAGAAGAAAGGACCTGAAAAGGGTGATCCTTCTGGCAGTGGACTCTATATCTCTTACGACGGTGGCAAGACCTGGAAGAGAAGTGGTGTGAAAGAAGGTATGCCCAAAGGCGATATCGGTAGAATTGGGTTGGCCGTGGCTCCGTCATCGCCCAATCGGGTATATGCATTTATCGAATCTGCGGAAACGGCGGTGTATCGAAGCGATAATGGCGGTGATCAGTGGTATAAAGTGAGTACCGAAGGCAATGCGGGGAATCGTCCCTTTTACTATGCTGAACTATACGTAGACCCGAGCAACGAAAACCGGGTTTATAGCATTTGGAGTCAGATCGCCCGCAGCGAAGACGGCGGAAAACACTGGGATATCTTGGCCGATTGGGGACATATCCATCCCGACCACCATGCGTTTTACGTGCATCCCGATGATCCAAAATATATCATCAATGGCAACGACGGAGGTCTGAATATTTCATACGATGGAGGGCAGAATTGGCGCTATGCGGAGAACATTCCGGTGGGACAGTTTTACCATGTGGACGTGGATGATCAGGAGCCATATAATGTATATGGTGGATTGCAAGACAATGGCAGTTGGTATGGTCCGGCCTATCATTGGGTTGAGGGCGGTATCAAGAACAGCGAATGGCAGGAGGT
>DBCP01000138.1:0-7308 GCA_002293105.1 Bacteroidetes bacterium UBA955
CCGCGCTGCGCGCGGGCCGCCTGTTCCATTATCCGGAATGTTGGTTCACCAAACACACGTCCCACGGCGGCCTCGCCTTTCTGCATATCGCGCTACAATGTCAGCCCAACCAATCGCCAAAACCCGCCGCCGTGGGCGGTTGGATTCGGCCGCTGAACCGCCATTCCGATATTTCGCTTCGCGCCTATGTCATCCACAACCAGTTTAGACCACCACAAGGATTGTTCAACCAACTCATGCCCAACCATTGGAGTGGATCCGCCACCTATTCCCGCGGCACCACCGGCAAGCGAAGCTTGCGGTGGGCCGCGGAACTCCGACAGCCCCTCCTGCCCAACACACAACTCGAACGCCCCCTGTATTACAAACACCAGTGCTTTTTTGAACAACCGCTGTCGCGCAATCTCCAGTTCCACTGCCTTTGGCAGTGGAACAACCAAGCCAACCAAACCGGCTGGGAATCCTTCCTCGGTGATAACGCCTACCCAAACTCAATATCTCTCAACAATACACTCAGCCCTTTTTATACCTCTTCCAATAATCACAACAACCCCCAATTGGCCTCCGCCCACAAAATCACCCTCAACCTGCGCTGCAAACGTTCACCCTCCAACACCCTCGACCATCAACTCACCTTCGTACCCCAGCCCAATTCCGCCCAAGGATCCTACCTATTCGGCGTCACATTCAACCACCGAAAACCCTTTTCCCCACTCAAATGGGCCGCGGAATGCATCGCCTTCGATACCGATATCCCCCTCTACTTTACCCCACAAACCCTGCCCCATGAAATCACCCACTATACCCTCTCCCAAAAAGGCGTTGCCGTAAATGCCCTCATCCAATATGCCTTCAAAAACCGGGTTCAAGCCAGTCTCCATCCGCCAAAATCACCCCAAAACAAACCCCATTCACACCCAATCAAAAAATACCCTAACAAACAAATCCACCTCGCCGCCCGCTCAGAAATCATCCTCAAAAACACAACAGAAAACCGCATCCAACCCCGTATTTTTGTATCGCTATGGCTGAAATAATGTCCCCCAAACTATCCGTTAACGTCAACAAAATCGCCACCATCAGAAATGCACGCGGTGGCAACAACCCCAACGTACTGCAAGTGGCCTTGGATTGTGAACGCTTCGGAGCCCAAGGGATTACCGTGCATCCACGTCCGGATGAGCGACATATTCGCTTCACCGATGTGCACGACCTCTCAACCAACATCGCCACAGAATTCAACATCGAAGGTTACCCCTCTGAAGATTTTCTACAACTCATTGAAAAGGTAAAACCCCATCAAGTAACCCTCGTTCCAGACCCCCCGCATGTGCTCACCTCCAATGCCGGCTGGGACACAATCACCCATCAAGAATTCCTCACCCAAACCATCGCACGCATCAAACTAGCAGGCGCCCGCGTTTCTATTTTCCTCGACCCCAACCCCGACCTCATTGCCTCCGCCAATGCCACAGGCACCGATCGCATCGAACTCTACACAGAAGCCTACGCCTCACAATTCCACCAAAATCCCGCCACAGCCATCGCACCCTATGTAGCCACCGCAAATGCGGCCTTGGAAGCAGGACTTGGAATCAATGCCGGACACGACCTCGACCTACACAACTTGCGTTACCTGGCGCAAAACTTGCCCGGACTAGCGGAAGTTTCTATCGGACATGCACTGGTCTGTGATGCACTTTACCACGGATTGCAAAATACCATCCAACTCTATTTGAGGGCACTAAACACCCATTAAAACCGGAAAACCCGAGAGAATCTAGAACATCCACGCCGCAGATCAACCGTTTCAACATCCATGTTTATCCGAAAATTCCATACCCTGGACAAACACATCGCCCTGATACTGCTTTGTTTGTTGGGAGCACAGCAACTGGGCGCATGGGGGTTTCTCGGACACAAAACGATCAACCGTCAGGCCGTATACGCCCTGCCACAACCCCTATTTGGGTTCTACAAATCACACATAGATTTTATAACGGAACATGCGGTAGACCCCGATCAAAGGCGGTATACAGACACAGCCGAGGCCTGTAGACACTACATCGATCTAGAGCGATACGAAAAGGCGATGCCCATCGATACCTTGCCAAAATTTTGGAAGTTGGCGGTTGAAAAATACTCCGCAGACACTTTGTTTGCCTACGGTGTAGTCCCTTATCATGTGCAAACCATGCTCTACCGGCTCACCGAAGCCTTCAAAAACAAAGACGTAGATCGGATACTGCAATTATCAGCCGATATCGGCCACTACGTGGCCGACGCCCATGTGCCATTGCACACCTCCCTGAACTACGACGGACAGCTCACCCAACAAAACGGCATCCATGCACTGTGGGAAACCCGTATACCAGAAATCAGCCTGAGCAACTATGAGCTCACCGTGCCCATCGCGCACTATTTAGACAACCCCAACGACAGCCTTTGGCATTGTATAGAAACCTCGCACAGCCATTTGCCTGCGGTGCTCAAAAACGAAAAACAATTGAGCCTGCATTGGGGAGAATACCAAAAGTACGAGATCACCACAGACAGCAAAGGAAAAACCAAAAAACAGGTGAAAGAAGCCTTTGCCCTAGCCTACGAAACCAGCCTAAACCACATGGTAGAAGACCGCATGCGCACAGCAATTACTGCCGTTTCAAGCTATTGGTATACTGCCTGGATGTTGGCCGGACAGCCAGACATGACAGGTTTATAAGCACTAAGTCTCGGTGATGAATCGTAAAATTGACGGTTAAGACGCTTTCAGGATTACCAATTCAATGCGTCGGTTCTTCGCACGTCCTTCCTCTGTGTCGTTCGCGGCCGCAGGCCGCGAATCGCCATACCCCTTCCATTTCAAACGAGCTGAAGCAATACCCGCCTTCACCAAATAGGCAACCACAGATGCCGCGCGGTTCTCAGACAACTTCACATTGTATTCCGCCGCACCCTGATTATCCGTATGTCCGGTAATCATCACCTCCATCTTTGGATTCATCTTCATCAATTCCACCAACTGCAGCAACTCTTCCGCACTCTCCGGTTTCAAATCGTATTTATCCGTATCGAAAAACAAATTCCGCAGCACAAATACCGAATTGTTGTTGATCGGTGTGAGTTTGGCAACCACCGAGAATGGCTGATCCAAGGTAGATGCAGTGGGTTGAAAATTCATGCTGTGTGGCACATATCCCTTGGCCGTTGCAAACAATGCGTAGTTTCCACCCGCTGTCAGCGGAATAAAAAAGTTAGAAACACTGTCCGAAAACACCACCTTACCCGTACTCAGCTCAACCACGCGAACCCTCGCCATCAAAGGCAAACCACCCTGTGCGTCCTCAATTCGTCCCGATACATACGTCACCGGAATGGGCTTAAACTTCTCAGGCACATCAAATTGATAAATATCCAGTCTGCCCAAACCACCCTTGCGATCCGAAGCAAAATATCCCTTTTTGCCCCCCGCATCAATGTACAATCCAAATTCATCCTCCGAGGTATTTAATCCTGAACCCAAGTTCTCCGGGGTCGACCATTGGGCATCGGCACCCATGCGCGACATAAAAATATCCGAGCCCCCAAATCCTGGATGACCCAAACTGCTGAAATACAAAGTCACTCCATCGTAATGCAAAAAAGGAGCATCATCGTCGTCCCGGGTGTTAATCGCAGGACCCATATTTTTCGGAACACTCCACTTCCCTTGCTTCAAATAACTGATCCACAAGTCTTTGCCTCCAAATCCTCCTGGGCGATTACTCGAAAAAATCAGGGTATGTCCGTCTCCACTAATTGCTGGCTGACAATCCCAAGCCCCCCCATTCACGGGCGATCCCAAATTGCTACCGCGCTTCCATCCCCTGCCATCCAAGTCACTCACATACAAATCGCAACTTCCCAACCCACCGGGCTGATTGCAGCGCGTGTAATACAAGGCAGACCCATCGGCCTTTACGCTCAAAGTACCTTCATTCTCGGGGGTATTGATCTCACCGGGCGCAGGATACGCTTTCCCCCAAAGTGAATCGCGCAAATCACTCATGTAAAAATCCTCTTGCAATATGGCATTTTCAGTCCCACCCAAACGGCGCGTAAACACAAACCGATCGCCTGAAAAAGGCATTCCCGGCCAATACTCATCTTTGTCGGTATTGATACTCGGACCCATGTTCTTAATCCGCAAATTCTCCGCGATATTCACATCGTCCATGGCCGTTTTCACACTGGCCTGCAGGCGCGATGCCTTCTCTTTCAATCGGATTGATGCCCCATGTTTCTGGGCGATAAACCCCGCGCGATTGGGCACTTCATCGAACTGTTTCAAGATGGCCGATGATTCTTGAAGTCGCTTATTTCGGTACAGATACTCCCCATAATAAAAATACATGGGCTGAAACAACGGTGCTACACGCAAACAATTCTGATAAGATTTACTGGCATTTTGGGTATCGCGCATCGCCTCGTAAACAGATGCCTGCAACGAGTAGGCATCCGCGTAGGTAGGATCGATCTTGATGGCTTTATTCACCGCTGACAACGCCTTGGGAAATTCGGCGGCATTGAACGAGACAAATGCCTCATCCAACTGTTTCTTTGCCTTCGGATTTTGGGCGCTCAAACAAGCGGTTAAACCAAAAATTACCCAAACACCACAAAGGCGAATATGCTGAATAATGGGGTTGTTTTTCGCAAATCTCATTTTTTCCAATGCATGGTTTTGATCATGTGATACACATCTTGTTCCACAAATTGAAAAACCGGTGCAACACTATCAGATTCGGTGCGTTTATTGAAATACAAAGCCCCCCGCACGAAATGTTTCACACTGTCTGTGAGATAAAAATTAAAGTTCGTGGCCGTATTTCCCTGAATACTAAACACCAAGCCTTTGGCCTCTGGATTGAATGCAGAAGTAGGACGTTCCAAGATATCATCCGCTTTCTGCAAATGCTTGTTTACTAGCTTCCGTGTATCGTAAATCAAACTGTCGAAAAACGCCCAATCCTTGAATTCATAGTAGGTCATGTGAAGCGTAACGTCGAACAGCGGAAAATACAAATTATACCAACCTGGCGTATGTTTTCCTTGGGCATTGGTATCGGCCATCATGCGGGCATAGGCAGGCAATTGCAGATCCATGGGCAAATCGGCCGCTGAAAACGGTTGATACGATTTGATGGGTAAATCCATGCGCGGATAGGCCTTGGGCTTTGGCACAAACGACTCCCCGGTTCCGCCGCCGCAGGCGGCTAGGAACAATACAACACAGAGGCCCATGGCCCTCAACATCTTATTCCCCAACATGATTTTTCTCTATAGTAACCCGGATCTTTTTCACCTTGCGTGCATCGGCCGATTCAACGTTGAAATGAACCTGTCCTACCGAAACCTCATCCCCCCGTTTGGGCATCCTGCCCAAACGCTCACTCACCATGCCACCCAAACTATCACTCTCCAACTCCAAATGTTCAAACAAATCCAATGAAAGTCCTACTTCCCTGATAAAGTCAACCATCAACACCTTGGCCTCAAACACGTACACACCCTCTTTCAATTGCACAAAGCCCTTTTCCTCGTCGTCAAATTCATCCTGCATATCGCCAAATACCTCATCCAAAATGTCTTCCATCGTGATCATTCCACTGGTTCCACCAAACTCATCCACCACAATCGCCAAGTGATTGTGATTCGTACGCATCTCACCCAAAGTATCATCAATGGCCTTGTTTTCTGGAATGAAATAGGGTGCCTTTACAAACTGCATCCAATCAAAGTCCGACCCCGCATCCAAATGGGGAATCAACCGCTTAATGCTCAACACCCCCACAATCGCATCAATGGTTTTATCGTACACTGGAATGCGTGAAAAACCACTTTCCCTCACCACCGACAACAGTTTATGGTAATCCGTGGAACGCTCCACCGCCGTCATATCCACCCGCGACCGCATGATTTGCTTTACCTGAATGCTGCTCATGTTCACAATACCCTTCAAAATTTCTTTCTCCTGCTGGGCATCCTCTTGGTCTGTGGCCATGTCAATGGCCATGGATAATTCCTCTGGCGTTAACTCATGGGCTTGAGGCTTCACACCGCGCTCTAACAAACTGCCAAACTTTACCAACAAAAAGGTAAATGGAGAAAAAAACCAAACGAAAGCACGCATCGGATACACCAAGAAACGCGACGCCGACTTGTAGTTTTGGGTCGCAAACACCTTCGGCACAACCTCCCCAAAGACCAATATCACCACCGTAACAACAATGGCCTCTACAAAAAACTTCAACCAAGGCAATGCCTCGAGGTTGAACAATTTCTCTGTCAGCAAAATGGCAATCAATACAAAAGCCACATTCACCAAACTGTTCAACAACAGCATGGTCGCCAACAATTGCTTGGGCCTTTCCAATACCTCCAATATGTATTTTGCCGTCTTCGACTTCTCTTCACGCAATGCCTCGGTGTCAGAATCGCGGTGTGAGAAAAATGCGTTTTCCGAACTCGAACAAATGGCCGAAATCAGCAAACACAACAACAATATCAACGAATAAACCACAATTTCGGGCACATCAGCCGCTGAAATGGGTTGAATAATGGTTTGAAATGTCAAGCCCGTGGGACCAGGATCATCTATACTCATGATTGCAAATTAAAATGGCAGTCCCTCATCCTCTTGATCCATATCCATGGCATGTCCGCCATCGGTAGCATTCGTATCGCCCTGAGCATCGCTGCGCGACCCTTCCTCACTGCGCGAAGCCAACAAAGACCCCATCATCTGGAAATTGTTGACACGAATCTTGCGAGTCTGACGTTCCTGTCCTTCCGCATCTGTATAACGATCGGTCCGAATCTTCCCCTCCACATACAACAAACTTCCTTTTTTGAGGTATTTCTCGGCCGTTTCTGCCTGCTTATCCCACATCTCCAAATTGTGCCACTCTGTACTTTCCAAACGCTGTCCATCCTTCGTGTAATAGTCGTTGGTAGCCAAAGTAACGTTTGCTACAACCCTGCCATTGTCGAGCCGACGAACCACGGGATCTTTCCCCAGTCTTCCCAATAAAATAACCTTGTTAATCATAATTTGCGCTGTATTAAATGCTTGAAACTCTTGTTTGTTTAGGTAAATCTAATCATTTTTTCCATCAAACGATGCAAGGGCAGGGATAGAATTTCGTCTTTTTCCAACCATTGCCAACCGTCTTTCTTTACAAACTTATCGCTGGGAAGGCACAAATACCAACACTTGGCGTGAATCGTTTGGTGGGTGAGCTGATGTTTGATCGTTTTCTCGCCCTC
>DBCP01000138.1:7413-10462 GCA_002293105.1 Bacteroidetes bacterium UBA955
AACTCGTGCAAATGCGACCAAATACCCACATCAGAGCGACGTACTACAACATGGTGATTACCACACCGGATATCCACGTAGTAAAAGTACTTGTCGAGGGGTTTTTGCTTTTTTCGCGTCACTGGAAGTTGTTTTTGCAATTGTTGCAAACGGGCTACACAGGCATCGGCAAGGGGACAAATATCGCACTGTGGCTGGGTAGGAGAACAGACTGTGGCACCCACCTCAATCATCGCTTGGTTGAACTCATTGGCATCAGCAAAAACCATCGCATCTTGTAACAAGGAAAACAGCTTTTTCTGGAAGGCTTGCGATTGAATATCTTCAAACAATCCGAAGAATCTCGCCCCAACCCGCTTCACATTGCCATCGATGGCCGGCACTTTTTCGCCAAAAGCAAAGGATGCAATGGCACCCGCAGTGTATAAACCCACCCCCGGCAACTGCTGTATGTCTTGGAAGGTAGACGGGAACACCCCGCCCAGTTCGTTCATGACCATGCGCGCCGCCTTATGCAAATTCCTCGCCCGCGAGTAATACCCCAACCCCTGCCAAAGCTTGAGCACCTCGCCCTCATTGGCAAGCGCAAGTGACTGTATATCTGGCAACTGGCCCACAAATCGCTCGTAATATGCCAAGCCCTGCGCAACGCGGGTTTGCTGCAAGATGATCTCCGAAATCCATATGCGATATGGGTCACGGGTTCGTCGCCAAGGCAAATCCCTTGACTCAAGATTATACCATCTTGACAAAGTTTGGATAACTATTTGCATATTCAATGGCAAAAGAACAGCTTTTGTATTTTTTTTGCACCTCAATTTATTATGACAAAGTCTGAAATCGTAAACGAAATTGCAGTGCGCACAGGTTTGGAGAAGACCGCGATTGCTGACACTATCGATAACTTCTTCGTAGTTGTTAAGAATTCAATGGTTAATGGTAGCAACATCTACCTCCGTGGATTTGGTACATTCGAATTAAAAAAGCGTAAAACAAAGGTAGCCCGAAATATTAAGCGCAACACCAGCTTGGTAGTTCCCGCTCACTATGTGGCCCGTTTTAAGCCAGCCAAAGAATTTGCAACCCTTGTAAAGGATAGCAAGACGTTGGCTGACAAGCTCTAATCAACTTTACCTACCTTTGTCGCGTGGGAAATTTGAACCTCCGCGTATGGATGATTGCCGCAATCATTGGATTGCTGGGTATTTTATTGGTCGCAAACCGTTGGAAAACTGCTGAATTCACCCCGGTGGAATCAGAAAAGAGTGCTGAACCCATGCAAGGAATGCAGGGCGATGGTTTGCCGCAACAAGAAATTTCGCGCATCGAATTCCTCAATGCCGTCTTTGAAAAGACCAAACCCAGTCCGCTGGTTACGCGCATCCTGACCGCAAAACCCGGTACCTACCCCAAGGATTCCTTGGAGCTGGCACTCCGATGGGCGGAAGAAACCAGCAATGTTCCTTTGGTTGCCCTGTTGCAAACCGATTTGGCAGAGCAGTACAACGCCAACACCGACGAAAAAAGCAAGAACGAAGTAGCCCGAAACCTCATTTTCTCGGCAGCAATGTCTGTAGAAAATCCCATCGCGGCTGCCTACCTCTTCCAATTGGGTAAAAAACACATCGATGCAGGACTTGAGAAAAATCCGAAAAACTCGGATCTACTCAACGCGCTCATTGTTTACCAAAGCGAGTATTTGAACGCCCCCATGCAGTTTTTGGGTACGCTAAAATCAGCGCTGGCAAGCGATAGCAGCAACATCGAAACGCACTACATTCACCTAAATCTGTTAAAAAAGTCGCAACAGTGGCCGAAAGCACTGAAAAAATGCGAAAAATTAATATCTTTGCAACCCCAAAATCCTCGATGGTTGTTCGAAATGAGCGAAGTCTTTGGAGTAATGGGAGATTCTGTCAATGCAAAGGTTTACCTCAATTTGGCAGTAAAAACACAAAAAACAGTTCAATAATTTAAACAAAGGAATATGCCAAGCGGTAAAAAAAGAAAACGTCATAAGATTGCCACGCACAAGCGTAAAAAACGTTTGCGCAAGAATCGTCACAAGAAGAAATAAGTTGGTTCTTCCACAATAACTAGGCATTTTGTCCAACGAATTAATCATACAAAAAGGTTCGTCTGGGGTTGAAATTGCTCTGCTATCGAACCGTAAACTCATAGAATTTCACCGCGAAACCGCCTCTGACGGATTTCAAGTTGGTGACTTCTACCTAGGGAAAGTCAAAAAAATCTCCCCATCCCTCAATGCTGCCTTCGTTCACGTAGGTGGTGAAAAAGATGGGTTTTTGACCTATTTCGATCTCGGCCCAAATCTCAAGTCCCTGCGTAAAGTGGTTAAATCTGCCATTGGTGGACATCCACGCGCTGCAGATCTTGACGAGTTCACCATCGAGGAGCCCATTGTGAAGACGGGCAAAATCGGACAGGTACTCAAATCCGGGGAACCCCTTTTGGTGCAAGTCATCAAAGAGCCCATCGCCAACAAAGGACCCAAAGTCACTTGCGATATTTCCATCCCAGGTCGCTACTTCATCCTCGTTCCCTTCACAAACCACATTTCCATCAGTCGGAAAATCGGGAATCCCAAAGAGAAATCCCGCTTGAAAGACCTCGCCAATAGCATCCGTCCCCATAACTTCGGAGTCATCGTGCGTACCGTGAGCGAAGGCGTGGCCATCGAAGAGCTCGACAAAGACATGCGTGATCTGATCAAAAAGTGGAACGATCTGATCAAAGGACTCAAAAACGCGACCACCGCCACCAAAGTACTCGGCGAAGGCAACCGTTTGCAAACCCTACTGCGCGATATTCTGAATGACTCCTTCACCCAAATCGTCACCAACGACAGCGAAATCCACGCCGCCGTGAAAGAGACCCTGGGTAAGTACAATACCGACGCCGATAAAATCCTCAAACTCCATGCAGGCAAAAACAGCCTGTTCGACCAATACAACGTAAACCGACAGATACAATCGAGTTTCGGCAGGAACGTACCTTTTAGTGGTGGCGCCTATTTGGTGATCGACCA
>DBCP01000138.1:10552-10776 GCA_002293105.1 Bacteroidetes bacterium UBA955
CGGGAAGAAAATGTATTGAAAGTAAACCTCGAAGCCGTAGATGAAATCGCCCGCCAAGTAAGACTTCGCGATATGGGCGGTATCATCGTAATCGACTTCATCGACATGCGTGACCCCAAAAAGAAGAACGAACTGTTCACCGCTTTGAAGGCCGCCATGAAAACCGATCGGGCGCGACATACCATCTTGCCAATGAGCAAGTTTGGTCTGGTGCAAATCACCCG
>DBCP01000138.1:10858-11219 GCA_002293105.1 Bacteroidetes bacterium UBA955
AAAATGGACGCCAGTGTGCAGTTAATCGATCGCATCGAAAACGAAATAAACTACCTCTGGGAAAACATGAACCAGAAGCAAGTGACCTTGCGTGCCAATCCCCTGATTACCAATTATTTCAAGCACGGATTCCCATCGCTTCGGATGAAATGGTGGCTCAAACACAAGCATTGGTTGAAATTACAGGCCGATCCAGCACTTGCACTCACCGCTTACCAACTTGAAAACGACCTCAAACAGGTGGTGAACCAAGAGGCGTAAGCATTGTTTTTTGCGATTTTCCGTAATAAACAACCCTCTCACTTGCGATTTTCCGTAATGTCCATTCGACGGCTTGATTTACATTCGGGCCATGAAAAAA
>DBCP01000138.1:11299-11817 GCA_002293105.1 Bacteroidetes bacterium UBA955
CAAACCGTGCGAGGCGTGCTGCGCGACAAAGAATCGCAGAGCGTAATCGCCAATGCCAAGGTCTATTTTGAAGGCCCCATCACCAACCCCCCTGCCACTTTCGAAGCCACCACCAACAACAAAGGCGAATTCGTTTTCACCGATGTACCCGTTGGCCGATATGCCCTCGCCGTGGAAGCCAAAGACTACCAAGTGTTCAGCACCAACAACATTGTGGTGACCTCCGGAAAGGAAGTCATTCTTGGCTACGAACTCGAGCAAATCATTGAACGCGTGGGCGAAGTCACCATCAAAGGCAAAGGCAAGGGCGACAAACCCAATAATGACGCGGCCCTCATTTCGGCGCGATTGTTCACCGTAGACGAAACCGATCGATTTGCCGGCAGCAGGGGCGACCCAGCACGTATGGCATCCAACTTCGCCGGTGTGCAAGGTGCCGATGACTCTCGCAACGATATCGTGGTCCGCGGTAACTCTCCCCAAGGCATCTTGTGGCGCATGGAAGGGATCGATATTCC
>DBCP01000138.1:11931-13061 GCA_002293105.1 Bacteroidetes bacterium UBA955
TTCCCTGCAGAATACGGAAACGCCAATGCAGGGGCTTTCGACCTCAAACTTCGCAACGGAAATAACCAAAAAAGAGAGTTTAGCTCGCAATTGGGCTTGCTGGGTTGGGATGCACTCGCAGAAGGCAACCTCGGCAAAAAAGGCGGCGCCAGCTACCTCATTACCTATCGCTATAGCACCTTGGCGATGTTCGACAAACTCAACATCCCATTGGGCACAGACGCCGTTCCCAACTACCAAGATTACTCCTTCAAATTCAACTTCCCCCTCAAAAACAACAAAGGCAATTTGAGTTTCTTCGGCATCGGCGGATGGAGCAACATCGACATCAACATCAGCAAAGACACCCTCAGCAGCGCCGAATTGTATGGCGATAACGACCGCGACCAATTGTTCGCCTCCAAAATGCACATCTGGGGCAGCAGTTTCCAGTACAACATCGACAAAAACAGTTATTTCAAAGCCACGGTGGCAGCCAGTTCGCAGAATGTGACCGCCGAGCACCAATTGGTTTTCAGACGGATTGTGGGCAAAGAAATCGTCGACGGAAAAGAATTGGATAAGTATCAGAACGACTCCTTCAAACGCAATTTGAGCTACGAGTTCGATACCAAAACCATCGCAGCACATGCTTTTTACAACAAGAAGTTCTCGGCCAAGAGTTCGATGCGCGCCGGTTTGCAATTGACGCAATACAATTACATGTTCGATGACAGCGCCTTGAATTTCAATCCCACCAGTCCTTTGTATTGGCAGTTTTCTGTGCGATGGAATTCGAATGGAACAGCCTTCATGGCGATTCCTTACGTTCAGTGGAAGTACAAATACTCACCCGCTTTGACATTCAGCACCGGTATCCAAATGCAGAGTTATACCGTAAACTACGACCCTACCAATACCCCATTGGGGAACAGTGGAACCGGAACTAAATTTGACACAACCAGCAACAGCGGACCATTGTTGCGATTTGGCGCCCGCTACCAAGTATCAAAGCGCGATGCGATCAATTTGGGATTGGGTATGCATTCGCAAAACCAAAGTGCCTATGTGTATTACTACCAAAAACCCGGCAATAGCACACCCCACAACCTAGGCATGGGACTTTCACGCAGCAATCACGCCGTGTTGGG
>DBCP01000042.1:0-4714 GCA_002293105.1 Bacteroidetes bacterium UBA955
ATGGCTTCGTTGTAGCCTGCTGCAAATGCATTTCCGGCCAAAGCTGTTCCATTTTCTTTCTCCTCTGCCTTTTTGGGCATGGTGCTTTCATGAAATTTGCGAATAGAAACCATGGCTTCCAAACCTGCTCCATCTGTTAAGCCTTTCAACAGTTCGTTGTTTTTGGCACCGGCGATTCTCGCATAAACATCAGAGCGTACCAAATACATCTTTGGCAATTCAGCAGACTTTGGATTGATTTTGGCCTTGTCGATTTCTTCTTTGGCCGTAATCAAATCCTCCACAGAATTGCTCATCAACGCATATTCTGCAGAGTTGACAGCTTTGATTTGAGCAGTGCTGCATTGAGCAAAACCTAAGGTTAACGCAATGCCGAATGTAGTTTTGAATAGATTATTCATCGTTTTGTGGTGTTTCGGTTTCAGTTGTTATGTCTGGAGCGCTACCCTCACCTGCATCTACACCTTCAATGAATTCGGCCGCTGATTCTTCATCTTCGTCCTCTTCCTTGGGTGATTTTGCCAAACCTGCGATGGAATCCGAACCTTTCAGGTTGATCAGTCTTACCCCTTGTGTGGCACGACCCATTACCCTCAATTTATCGATTGCCAAACGAATGGTTAATCCACTCTTACAGATGATCATCAAACCATCTTCATCGGTAACCGACAGAATTCCTACCAAGCTTCCAGTTTTTTCCGTGATAGAGATGGTTTTAACACCTTTTCCTCCCCTACCTGTAATTCGGTAGTCTTCCAGATCAGTGCGTTTACCGTATCCTTTTTCACTTAAAACCAAGATGGTGGCTTCACTCTTTCTTGGATTTACACAAACCATGCCAATTACTTCGTCTTCGGCAGATTCAAGGGTTACACCACGCACACCAGCCGCAGTTCTGCCCATCGGTCGAACTTTTGCTTCAGGGAAACGGATGGCTTTACCTTGTTTCTTGGCGATGACCACTTCACTATCTCCATCGGTCAAACAAGCTTGTAACAATTCATCGCCTTCGCGAACGGTGATCGCATTGATACCGTTGGTTCTAGGTCGACTGTAGGCCTCCAGCGAAGTTTTCTTCACAACACCTAGCTTGGTTACCATAATAATAAAGTTGTTCTCCAGATACTCTGGATCCTTTAAATTCACGATATTCAGGTAGGCTTTTACTTTGTCGTCGTTCGGGATACTGATCAAATTCTGAATCGGTCTGCCTTTGGTCGCTTTTTGTCCTTCAGGAATCTCGTATACCTTCAACCAGAAACAACGCCCTTGCTCTGTGAACAACAGCAAATAGTTGTGTGTTGAGGCGATAAACAAATGTTCTACGAAGTCGGCATCTCGGTGAGTAACACCTCTCAATCCTTTACCACCGCGATGTTGCTCCTTGTATTCGCTCAATTGAGTACGCTTGATGTAACCCATATGAGAAATGGTTATCACCACTTCTTCATTGGGGATCAAATCTTCGATATTGAATTCACCTGCACTGAATTCGATGTTGGTGCGACGTGCATCGCCGTATTTATCTTTGATTTCAGTGATTTCCGTTTTGATGATTTCCATGCGCAGGTCTTCAGAAGCCAATACACTTTCGTAGTATTGAATTTCTTTCAAAACGGCATTGTATTCCTCGCGGATTTTATCGATTTCTAGACCGGTCAAACGCTGTAAACGCATTTCCAGAATGGCTTTTGATTGAATTTCCGACAAACCAAACTGGCTCATCAAACCTTCTTTTGCTGCATCTGGGGTGCGACTCTCACGAATCAATTTGATTACTGCATCGAGATTATCCAACGCAATGATCAAACCCTCTAATATATGGATACGCTTGCGTGCTTCGTCCAACAAATACTGGGTTCTGCGCTGTACAATCTCATGTCGGTGATTCACATAATGCTTGATCATGTCTTTGAGATTTAACATCTCAGGTCGACCAGCAACCAAAGCAATATTATTCACAGAGAAACTGCTCTGCAAAGGAGTGTATTTATACAGCTGGTTCAGGATGATATTGGGAATTGCATCGCGCTTCAATTCAAACACAATTCGCATACCTTGTCTTCCGCTTTCATCCCTAACGGCAGAAATGCCATCGATGACCTTTTCATTGATAAGGTCAACCGTTTTAATGATGATTTGCGATGGAGTCACTTGATAAGGCACCTCTGTCACAACAATCATTTCTTTTCCTGTGTGTGTTACCTCTACCTCCGCTTTACCTCTCATCACAACACGACCCCTACCCGTTTCAAAAGCATCTTTGATACCTTCTACGCCGTAGATGGTTCCTCCTGTAGGAAAATCTGGGCCTTTGATGAAATTCATCAATTCAGAAATTTCAATGTCTTTGTTCTCGATATATGCGATCACACCTTCACATACTTCTGTAAGGTTGTGTGGGGCCATATTTGTCGCCATACCCACAGCAATACCACTTGCACCATTCACCAACAAATTGGGGATTTTGGCTGGCATCACAGAAGGCTCTTCCAAGCTTTCATCGAAGTTGGGTCTGAAATCAACCGTATTCTTGTCGATATCCACCATCATCTCCTCAGCAATCTTTCGCAAACGAGCCTCAGTGTAACGCATGGCAGCCGGCGGATCTCCGTCGATTGAACCGAAGTTACCCTGTCCGTCAACGAAGGGATAACGCAAGCTCCAATCTTGCGCCATACGCACCATAGTGTCGTATACCGAGCTATCACCGTGTGGGTGATATTTACCCAATACTTCCCCTACGATACGGGCTGATTTCTTGTGCGCGCGATTTGAAGCGAGGCCCAATTCTGTCATTCCGTATAATACCCTTCTGTGTACAGGTTTTAAACCATCTCTTACGTCAGGCAATGCCCGAGAAACAATCACCGACATCGAATAATCGATGTAGGCTGTTTTCATTTCATCCTCAATGTTGATGGAGATAATTCTTTCTTTGTTTTCGTTTAACTCATCCATGGAAATAGTCGATTATACAAATTACGCTGAAACACCACCAAAACTGAAGAAAGTGCCCTTGATGTTGCCCACAAATTTTATACATTTTGGGCGCATTTTTGGATGGATTTCGGTCTGTTTAAAAATCACTTAAAAACAGAAAGGGAAGGTTGCCCTTCCCTTTCTGTTTTATCGATTCTAAATGATCTTATTTACGCAAATCAGCGGGAGGATTGTACGGTGTTTTTTTCTTTGGTAGCGATGTGCTACCGGCCTTTAAATATTTGATTTTACCAGCACCAGTAGGCTCCAATACTTGCATTTTTCCAAGCCCCAAAGTTTCCAATTTGGGCTGCACTTCTAACAAGTCACCAGCAACCACAACAACCATATTATCGAGGTTCAACTGCTCTTTGGCCAACGAGTTCACTTGCTCTTTGGTCATGCTCTGCAATACACGCAATTGTTGGTCTGCGTAATCTACAGGCAAATTGCGGTTGGCCATCTGAAGTATATAGCCCGCTTTTTGTCCGATAGACTCATATTCCAATGCTTCACTGGCGACCAAGGCCGACTTTGTAAATGCAAATTCTTCATCGGTGATACCATTGTTTTTGTATCGAACCAACTCATCAATGATCTCCACAATGGCACTATCGGTTGCTCTAGCTTTTACACCAGCAGAGATGGTGTATGTGCCTGGCAAGTCCTTGTATGACGATGAGAACCCACCACGGATACCATAGGTCCAAGCTTTTTCTTCACGAATATTCAAATTCAAGCGACTATTAAAGTTTCCAGCCAACGCAAAATTCATCACACTGTTTTGGAAGAACTTACCAGTTGCATCGTATGGCAATGATTTGAATCCCACATAGATATCGCTCTGATCGGCATCCGTATACTTCACACCAAATAACTGAGGTGTTTCAACATTTACGGCTGGTGTTGGCTTCGGAACGATTACGTTTTTCTTCTCCCACTGTTTCAAGAATGCGAATTTGCTATCAACTTCGGCGGCTGACAGAGGACCAACAACGACCATTTTGGTTAAGTTCGGGGCATAATTGGCGTTGTAATACGCTTTGCAATGCGCCATAGATACTTTGTCGTAATCCTCAGCCAATACAGATGTACCAAGGGCATTATCGCCATTCATCAAACGTCTCCATGCGTTAGACGCACCAACACTGCGGTTTCTCAAAGAACTGTTTGCACCTTCCTTTGCACGAGATTTGCCTTTTTTGAATTCGGCTTCATCCCAGCGGGGTTTAAACATCATTTCTTCCAATAAAGCCACGGCGGCATCCAATTTCTCCTTTTCACATGACAAGGTGATGCTAGTACCCGTAGAGTTTGCGCCAAAACCAATATTTACGCCCAATTTCTCGAATTCTTTTTCCAATTCTGTGGGAGTACGCAATGCAGTACCGGTTTCCATCGCGCTGGCGAGCAATTCAGCAGTTCCTTTCGGAACGATTTTTCCATCTTCCAGCAAGCGACCACCTTCAATGTTCAACTGCACAATAACGCGCGGAGTTTCATCAAAGTAGGTAGACCAAATTTCCAAACCGTTAGCCAAGACGTTCTTTTCCACTTTTGGCGTTTTGGCCGAAGTGATTGCTTTTGGTTGTGGACGTTGACTGCGGTCGAAATTGTCCTTTATTGTACGCAATGTTAAACCATTGTATTCTGCTTCAGCAATCGCACTCTTAAAGCCCGCATTGGGGTTTACGCTTTGATACTTCGGCTTCTCGGCATCTTCGGCTACTTG
>DBCP01000042.1:4870-6569 GCA_002293105.1 Bacteroidetes bacterium UBA955
TACCAAAAAGCGCTCAAGTAGTTGGCTTTGGTGCTTACATCTTCCAAACCACTTGAGTAGTTACTCAAAATGTTGGTTTTGGCGCGATCCAAATCTTCATCCGTAAATCCTACAATACCGAATGAATCAATCGTAGATTTCAACATTCGCTGTAATTTAGGAATGTCGGAATAAGGATAACCCACTACAGTAAATGAAAATTCACCAGCCAATTCATGGTTGATCATGCTCAGCGGGTTGTTCGAAGCGTCTGCCTGCAAAGCCCATTCTGCATCCACGAATTTCTTGTAAATGGTAGAATTTCTTGTACCGCCCATCAAATAGGCCAATACATCCATGGCTGCTTCATCGGGATGGCCTACAGGCACACCCACAAATGTTGAGTAAATCAAGGGTACGTAAGCATTGCCGTCAGGATAAGTTATTACCTTGCTTTCTTTCAAACGAACTGGCGGTACTGATTGTTTCTTAACCTCCGGACCGCGTTGAATTGAACCGAAGTACTTATCAACCCAAGCAACTACTTCATTGGCATTCACATCACCTGAAACGATGATACAAGCGTTGTTGGGTCCATACCAACGTAAGAAGAAGTTCTTCAAATCGTTGCTATCGGCGCGATCTAAATCGTCCACGAAACCGATGGTTGACCAGCTGTACGGGTGCTCTTTTGGGTACAATTCTTGGTCTTTTACTTCCATCAAGAAACCATAGGGAACGTTGTAACGCTGATCTTTTTCATTCTTAACGGTGCTTCGCTGAATCTCAAATTTTTTGTTGGTGAACGCCTCCAAAAAACAACCCATACGGTCTGCTTCCATCCACAGCGCAGTCTCAGTGAAATTGCTCGGGAATGTTTCGATATACACGGTTCTATCGCGTGTTGTGTTACCATTCACATCGCCGCCATAATTTTTAATTATTTTGAAATGCTCTTCATCGGCTACGTGCTGAGAACCTTGGAACAACATGTGTTCAAAGAAGTGAGCAAAACCTGATTTTCCGCGTGTTTCACGGGCAGAGCCTACATGATACGTTACGTTCAAATGCGCCACAGGGTCACTGTGGTCTTCACTTACAATCAGGGTAAGTCCGTTTGGATACTGATACTTTGTGTAAGGTACGATGAGTTTTCCAGGCTGTGCATCAACCTTTTCGATGAGTGTTGCTTGGGCTTGCGCAGTGGGGACCAAAGACCACAAGGCGAAACCTATCAGAAACAGTTTTTTCATAAGTGCACAAATGTAATGAATTCAACGTTTTCAATGAAGTGGAATAGACCAATCAACGAAAATATTCGGTAATTTCACCTTGGCCTTCCTTGCAAAATTGCAACCATCATGATTGCAATTTTTCCAATAAATACGGCGCCGTAATGCTATTTTTAGCATTGACCATATCTTCAGGAATTCCCTGAAAAACAAGCTCTCCGCCTGCATTTCCTGCCTCAGGACCCAAATCAACAATCCAATCGGCGCATTTAACCACATCCAAGTTATGTTCAATACACAACACTGTATTTCCTTGGGCAATCAATGCATCAAAGGATTTCATCAATTTTTTGATGTCATGAAAATGCAATCCTGTAGTGGGTTCATCGAAAATAAAGAGCGTCCCACCTTCTTTGTTTGGACTGGCTTTGCTCAAGAAAAAGGCCAATTTCACACGTTGCGCTTCGCCCCCACTCAAAGTATTTGAA
>DBCP01000147.1:0-507 GCA_002293105.1 Bacteroidetes bacterium UBA955
AATATTTTCGATGTGGTGGTAGGCATCATAGAACATCGGACGGATCAAATGATTCTGCCCAGAATCCACCCCCACAAACACGGTGGATGTGGTTTGTTTGATTACATTGGCTTTAACCAGAAGTGAACCCGACTCGGAGACCACAAACTTCCCAGGCTCAAACCACAGTTCAAGTTCACGGCCATACTCATGACAAAACTCACCAAACGCATCTGAAATTTTCACGCCTATCTCCTCGATATCCGTCACGATATCATCGTTTTTGTATCCCACCTTGAATCCCGAGCCAAAGTCCATGAATTCCAAATCCGGAAAACTGCGGGCGGCATCAAACAATAGTTCCGCGCCTCGCAAAAACACATCGGCATCTAAGATGTCGCTACCCGTATGCATATGCAAACCATTCACACGGATATTGAGCGATTCAACCACGCGTAATACATGCCTGAGTTGATAAATCGAAATGCCAAATTTCGAATCGATATGTCCAACAGAAATATGACTGTG
>DBCP01000147.1:558-1080 GCA_002293105.1 Bacteroidetes bacterium UBA955
GGCACTTTGTTTCCGTAAGCATGCCCAAAATGCTCCAATATGGCAATGTTGTCGATATTGATATGCACCCCGAGTTCCACCGCTTCCTGGATTTCGGCGAAGTCCACACAATTGGGGGTATACATGATCTCATGGGGCGCAAAACCCGCGCGAAGTCCTAACTGCACTTCTTGGATAGATACCGCGTCTAAGCCCGCCCCTTCGGCTTTCAGCAATCGAAGAATATTCACATTATTCAAGGCTTTTAAAGCATAATGCAGCTTCACCTTGGCCTTTGGGAAGGCATTGAGCAATCGTTTATATTGCGATTGGATGGTTTCGGCATGGTACACGTACACTGGGGTACCAAAAGTTTCGGCGATGGATTGTAATTGACTCTGAGGGATAGACTGATTTAACATGCGATAGAAATTCTAAGTATAAGTAAAAGGGTAATAACTGTTGGCAATGTGCACTGCGGTGATTATCTATTTTATGCTGAATGATTTTAAAATCACGATAACAAAAAAGGCGGAGTGATTA
>DBCP01000147.1:1173-9898 GCA_002293105.1 Bacteroidetes bacterium UBA955
ACAACAATTGGCGTTGCGATACAGATTGAAGAATAAGTACCTACCACTACACCAATCAACAAGGCCAGCGAGAAGCCTTTCAAGGCATCACCACCGAACAAGAAGAGAATCAATACTACCACGAATACAGTGGCTGAAGTAATGATGGTACGAGATAAGGTATTATTGATCGCCAAGTTGATCAAGCGAGTGTCTGAACGCTCACCTTTGTTGTTGGTCAAGAATTCACGAATACGGTCAAATACAATTACCGTATCGTTGATTGAGTAACCCAACAAGGTCAACAATGCCGCAATCAAATGTTGGTCAAAATCCGTTGGGAAAGGAACAACACCATCCAAGATGGCAAACATCGACAACACAACCAAAACGTCGTGAATCAATGCAATTGTAGCACCCATACCATAAGCCACACTGCGGAAACGGAAGACAATGTATAAGAAGATACCAACCACAGTAAGAATTACCAAAAAGGCACTCTTATCGCGGGTACTGGTTGCAATCGCTGCACCTACTTTGGATGTAGACAATACTGGATCTTCTCCGGTCATCTCAAAACCTTTCAAAGCATCCAATACATCAGCGCGAACAGAATCTCTCGCTGCTTGTCCTTCTGCATCAATCATGTAAGTAGTTACTATTCTGAACTGACCCTTGCTTCCGAAAGTTTTCACTTCGTTGCTAGACTCTTTCAAATTGTTATCCAAAGCCGTCTTAATGGCTTCAGTTTGATAGTTTTTGTCAGCATCGAACTGAATCACATAAGAATGCCCACCCTTGAAGTCAATACCGGTACTAATTCCACCCTTCATAACGAAGGCAGCGATACCCGCAACGATAACCAAAGCTGAAATCATGTAGTACTTTTTACGGTTACCCACGAAGTCAATATTTGAATTCTTCATGAAACCTTTGTTCCAAGGAGCATCAAATTTGATTTCCAACCCTTTGTCGGCACGACGGTCTAACAACAAACGAGTGATAAACAATGCTGTGAACATTGAACTGAAAATACCAATCACAAGGATCACTGCGAAACCGTAAGCTGGTCCTGCACCGGCGAAGGTCAAAATGAAACCTGCCAACAATGTGGTAATGTTTGAATCGATGATGGCACTCAACGCATGCTTGAAACCATCGGCAATTGCAGTCTTCAAACTCTTACCAATTTCCAATTCGTCTTTAATACGCTCATAAATCAGTACGTTGGCATCTACCGCCATACCTACTGTCAAGATAATACCAGCCATACCAGGCAAGGTCAATGCCGCACCCAAACTAGCCAATACACCCATAATCAAGAATACGTTACCCAAAACGGCAACAATTGCCATCCAACCTGCACGGCTGTAGTAAAGAATCATAAATAATATGGTGGCGATAAAACCAAACAGCAAAGAATTCAAACCATTGTTGATAGACTCTTGTCCCAAAGAAGCTCCTACTTGCTCACTGGCAACAATCTTGGCAGGCGCAGGCAATTTACCGGCTTTCAACACGTTCGCCAAGTCATTGGCTTCACGGATATCAAAGTTTCCGGTGATCTGACTGTTACCACCGCTAATTTTCTGGTTAACTACAGGGGCTGAATAAACACGATCATCCAACACAACGGCAATGTATTTACCTATGTTACGACCTGTCACTTGAGCCCACTGGGTACCCGCTTTGGCGGTCATTTCCATCGATACTTCCAATTCACCTGTTGGTGAAGTATTTACACGGGCATCAGAAATGATGTTCTCTTCTTCTGCAGACAACGCTGCATTTCCATCGCGATCTAATTTCAAGAAATACACGAAATATTCGTCAGAATTTGCCGCTTCTTTACCATCAGCTTCATAATCACGGGGCTTGGCACTAAAGGCCAATTTCGCACTCTCCAAACGCAATACTGCTGCGTAACGCTCGTCTTCCATCATTTTGGTCAACATCGCACGATCTGCTTTCTTTACCACAGCAACTGCCGAACCTGGTCCGTCATTGCCGAATGAACGCAATATCTTCGCCAAAGGACTTCCATTGGCTTCGTCTTTTTTATCTTTTTTATCTTTGCTGTTCGTGCTCGCCACTTTTGGACTATCCACAGCAACGGGGCCGTCAGCAGTTGTTGTTGCAGGAGCCACAGCAGGCGCAGTATTTGCAACGACAGGAGCAACAGATGAATCAATGACAGTGCTATCAACCTCTTCTGCTTTTGGTGCCAAAGGAGCCAATTTGCTCGCCTTGTACAATGCATTCAAAATGCGACTTCCATCTCTGCGCTGGCCATCATTGCCATACACTTCGTAAAATTCCAATTTCGCACTCTTTTCAACCAATTCTTCCATACGACGGGGGTTGTCTACACCAGGCAATTCAACGCTGATACGACCGCCGTCAATTTTTTGGATGGTAGGCTGGGTAACGTTTGATTGGTTGATACGTTTTTCAACCACTTCATATACACGATCCACAGCGCTGCTGGTTTCAGCTCTCAAGAAGTTCACTACTTCTGCTTCACTGCTATTGGATTGAATTGTGCTTTTATTTCCTTTGATGAACAAGTTGGCCAAATTGCGGTTGGGGTTGTTCTTTTTGAAATTTGCTACGAAGGCATCAACGAAATCAGAACCTTTATCGCGAACATCCGCATTGGCTTGCTCAATCGCACGGGCCAAATCTTTGTCTTTGGTATCGTTCGACAACACGCGAACAACGGCACCTTTATCCACTTCAAGGATTACGTTCATACCACCACGCAAATCCAAACCGAGGTTTACTTCGCGCTGCTTACATTCGAAATAAGTGTAGCCCGCCAAGCCCACGCTGTAAATTTCTTCATTACCGAGGCTGTCGATGTAACGGCGATAGGCCTCTTTGGAGTCGCCTCCTTTATCGGCAACTTTGGCAGCAAACGCCTTAGCTTCTTTTTCGAATCCTTGGGCTTTCCAAGTAAACGACAATTGGAACACACAGGCTAGCGCCAGTACAATCGAAAATCCTACGATGGTTTTATTGGTTTTCATCACTATCTATAACTATGCAAAAATAAGAACCGCGAAAATAAGCAAAAAATAACAGTTAACTACCTTCCTATGAGAAGGCTTGCAATTTTTGCAACAATAATTTGATTTCTGTCGCTGAATAATCGTTCATGCAGCGAAAATGCCCTTTCGGACAGCCATCAAAACCCAGTTTTGTGCAGGGGTGGCATGATAAATTTTGGGGCAGTAAATGCAGCACCTTTTCGTTGTTTTTGCCGGCCGCGAACCCCAATCCCGGATGCGTGTTTCCCCAAATGACCAACAATGGTTTCCCATAGGCCGCTGCCACATGGCTAAAACCCGTATCTCCGCCAACCACCATATTTGATTGAGCGATGCACCGCGCAGAAGTAGGCAAATCAAACACCCCCACCCGATCAATTAACTGATCACCAAATTGTTGCAACAAACAACCGGCCAACTCCTTTTCATCGTTCCCACCAATTAACACCCATTTTCGAGCATCACCTAGAAACACCTTTTCCCAAACCACTTGCGGAATTTTCTTGGTTGCATAAGTACCACCCAATATAGCCACACCGTAACCATCGCCCAGTCCCAAATCCACGGTTTCTGTTCCACCCTGAGCATCTAGCCCTTCTGATTCTTCGAGTGATTCGTAACTGGGCAACCCACCCCGGAAATCATCCAATGCAATCATGGATAATTTTTTATGCTGCGTTTCTTGCTGCTTGCCATTCTCACGTGAAAACCACTTGGACACACCCACAGGATTCTCTTCACTGAGCGTCCGAAGCAACTCATTCGCAGCCTCCAAGTAACGCTCTTGTACGTGCGAAACATGAAACCGCGAAGATTTCGTCTTTACAAACAACCACCGTTGAAATCGTTTTTTGTCATACGAGGCAGCAGGCCAATCCAAATGAAAGGCTCGGGTAGCATCGAAGTACAACAGCTGAGACAATGTATTCAGCGAGCGCCAATTCTTGTGCAAATCCAAAATGCCATCGTATTTTTCTGCTTTCAACTTTTCCCGAAGCCCTGGTTCTCCCCAGGTATAAAATTTGTCTACCGCATCACCATTATGTAGTAAATCACCCATGTGAGGTTTCGTCAACAAGTGAACTTCCACCCCAACCTCAATGCGCATCGCACGCAAAATCGGCGCGGTTAGAACCACATCGCCAATACTGCTCAAACGGATGACCAAGATTTTCTTCATGTTGCAATTCGCGCGCAGAGCGACATCATTTTTTCCGCTTCGCAAGATAGTTCTCAAACTCTACCAAATTCAATGCATTGAGCGTGAGCGATTTCTGCAGTCCACCTTTTTGTCCACTCAATACCCCAAAATGCATATCCCAATAGCCCATTTTTTCGTGGGCATCTGGGTTCACTGACACCATCACTCCTTTTTCCATGGCGTAATCGATGTATCGCCAATCGATATCGAGTCTGTAAGGATTTGCATTCAACTCAATGGCCACGCCGTTGGCGGCGCAAGCATCAATGATTTTGTGGTGATCTAGCGGATATCCCTCGCGCATCAGCAGCAATCGCCCTGTTGGATGTCCCAATAGGGTTGTATATGGATTTTCGATGGCGGCTAACAGTCGTTGCATGGCTTTTTCTTCTGTCATACCCAGGTTACTGTGAACCGAGGCGACAACCAAATCAAACTGACTTAATATTTCCGGCTCGTAATCGAGATCGCCATTGCTCAAAATATCGCTTTCAATGCCCTTGAAAATCTTGAAAGGCCAAAGCTGTTGATTGAGGGTCTCGATCTCTTCAAATTGCTGCAGCACGCGTTCGACTTGAAGGCCGCGGGCATATCCAGCTGTTTTGGAGTGGTCGCAAATAGCGAGGTACTCCATACCCATTTCCATGGCGTACAAGGCCATTTCTTCCACCGAATTGAGTCCGTCAGAATACGTTGTGTGGTTGTGCAGTACCCCTTTTAGGTCGGCGAATTGGATCAAATCAGATTCTGCAACGGGGCGATCAAATTCGCGATGTCCTTCGCGGCGGCTGGGCACCACATAAGGCAACCCTTTGGCGGCATAGGTATCACGCTCGTTCCCCTGCCAATCTGCGGACTGATAATTCATTTTTTCTAGGTGCCCATCCGCCGCGCCCAACGCAAACAATTCGCGCTCGAAATCGGCAAACGGCACCACTTGTATATCCATCACAAATCCCTGTTCGTGTTTCCACAATCCCGACGATTCATGATAATGCCATGCCTGCAAATCCTCGCCGCCTTCGGCGGCGACCTCTGCCCACTCACCTTCTCCCATCCCACTGAATTCCATGGCTGTGGTGAGCAACGACAACCGTTCGATCACATCGCTCTTTCGATAATATTCACCCGTAAAAACGTGTTTCTCATCGCCAAAAACCAAATTCAATGCCTTTACAAAGGACTCCGCATAAGGCATCACCCTGGCCAAATGAAACTTACCACGCGCCGCAAACGAAAATGAAATTGCATCCAAAATCGACTGCTGCGTCTTATACCCAAACCCACTCACCTCCACCAATCGATTCTGTCGGCAAGCGTCAAACAACTCCTCCACCGTATCAATCCCCAAATCCTGCCAGATCATTCTCACCTTTTTCGGACCCAATCCCTTCACCCCCAACATCGCAATCAAACCACCGGGCGTCACCGACAACAAACCCTCCAACGCCTGAAACCGACGTGTTTCAGCATATTCAACAATGGCTTTCGCCACCGATTTCCCCACGCCTGGAATCAACAACAGTTGCGATTCTTGCAAATCAGAAAGTGGCTCTTTGATTTTTCGCAAATTAAAAGCCCCAGAAGCAAACGCCTTGTACTTAAACGGATTCTCCTCGTGCAACTCCGCCAAGCTGGCATACAACTGCAGCGCCTTTACAATTTCGTGGTTATCAACGGCCATAGTATTTCAAATCAATAGCAAAGAAATCAAATTCCCTCATCACCCCGTATCACCCGTACAACTTCCTCGGCCACCCAGGAACTCAACGCCACGCCCATACCGCCCATTCTCACCGCCAAACACACCCGATCGCTGTGCCAACCAATGATGGGATTTCGGTTGTTGTCCATCCCCATAATGCCGGACCACCCATACTCGAAATTTACGATTTTCCCGGGCATCACCACCGTCTCCACGTAGTGTTTCAAGTGATCCTCAAACGCCGCTGTCACCTCCATCTCCGTGGTCTCCTCACCCTGAAAATCCAAATTTCGCGCACCACCAATCAATACGCGATCGCCAAGCGAACGAAAATAAATATATCCCTTATCGGCATGAAAAATTCCCTTAAAAGGCAATGCTCCCAATGACTCTGTTACGAAAACCTGTCCCCTCGCTGGCGCCACCGGTACCCCTGGCAGCAAACTTTTGGTGAATCCATTGGTGCATACCAACAAACGCTCCGACCGAATAACCAGGCCGTTTTCCATGCGAACTTGCACCCCTTGCGCATCCTCCAACCAGTCTATCACCCGCATACCTTCATAAATTTCCACCCCCACAGCGATGGCATCCATCCGCACCGCGCGATACAACAAATGGGTCTGTATACCCCCTTCTGCCGGCGCCATAACACCCTTTCCATAAATATGCATGCCCAAGTGCGATGTTCCACAAGCGGTGAACGCCCCATCGCCTTGAATCGATTTCAACAATTCATTCAAGTAGCCCAAAGACCCCAACACGCGTTCGGCCTCGTCCGCTTCTCCCGCAACAAACACTTCCATCCCGCCCGTGGCCTCAAAGCCCAATCGCTCCGCTCCATACCGATTCATCAACCGCTGAATACCCTGAAAACGCTTGTCGTAGAGCATCACAGCCTCCGATTCGGATGTCCGATCGATCTCATCCAACATCTCCCCAGCACTACCAAAACAAACAAAACCGGCATTGCGCAAACTCGCCGCACCACCCATCGCATGGACATCCACCACCAACACCCGCTGATGCGGATAGGTTTCTTTGATTCTCCGGGCCGATTGTAAACCAACCAACCCCGCCCCGACAACAACCCAATCCACGCTATCCAAGCACTGTTGCTCCCAATAGCTGAAGGTTGTCATGGCCAAAAAATTAGTTCATGTAAGAAGCAATCACCGAAGTGTAGGGTTGGGCAAAGGCCGACATTCCACCCCATGATTCACCGTTGATAATCACTTCCTCTTCACCGAGCACCGTACCCACATGGGTTGCAGTTACACCCGCCGCTGTGGCCAATTTTATCAAACGGTCCATGCCCGACTGTGCCACTGAAACCACCACTCTGCTTTGACTTTCGCCAAACAAACCGGCATCCAGACGCAAACCGCGCTCTGTACACAAATCAAAGCCCATTTTACCAGCCATTGCGCTTTCAAAGCAAGTCACAAACAAACCGCCTTCACTCACATCGTGTGCCGATGACACCGCTTGTTCTTTGGACAACGTCTCCAGCAATTGGTGCAGTGCATATTCTTCATCCAAATCAAAAGATGGGCAAGGACTCTGGGATACGCCTTTCACTTTGGCGATATACTGCGAACTACCCAAATCATTGCGGGTACTTCCCAACAAGACAATGGCATCGCCAGCGGCCTTGAAAGGAATGCTCATTCTGTGCGCAGGATCCTCAATGATTCCAACCATTCCAATGGTAGGTGTTGGATAAACCGCCTGTCCGTTGGTGCTTTGGTTATAAAAACTCACGTTTCCACCAGTTACAGGGGTATCAAACTTTCTGCAAGCCTCTCCCATGCCTTCAATGGCATTTTTGAACTGGTAATACACTTCCTCGTTGTAGGGATTGCCGAAATTCAAGCAATTGGTGATGGCCGTTGGCACACCGCCGCTACAACGAATATTTCTCGCTGCCTCAGACACCGCGATTTGCGTACCCATATTGGGGTCAGCATACACGTATCTGCTATTGCAATCCACCGTCAACGCCAAACTCTTGTTCGAGCCCACAATTTTCACAATGGCAGCATCCGATGGCAAGTTGGTAGATTCGTTGATTGTTCCCACCATAGAATCGTATTGCTCATAAATCCAACGTTTGCTGGCGATATTGGGCTCATTGCACAAACGCAAAGCAGCCTCCTTGGCTTCTGTTAAACTCAAATCCGCAACCGAATTCAAATCAAACTTGGCAATTTCTTTCATATATTCAGGCTCAGTCCATGTCCTGCGATACACCGGTGCACCTCCACCCAATACCAGAGACTGAGCAGGGATATCGGCTTCCAACACATCGCCCATAAAATAGCGAACGCGCTCAGAATCTGTCACCATCCCAATGTGGGCATAGGTCAAATCCCACTTCTCCAAAATGGTCTCAACTTCTCTTTCCCTTCCCTTTTCGATGATCACCAACATGCGCTCTTGACTCTCACTGAGCAACAATTCCCAACCTTTCATGTCGGGCTGACGCATAGGCACTTTATCCAACCACACATCCATTCCCACGTTGGTTTTGGCACTCATTTCACTGGTTGAACAAGTAATACCGGCCGCACCCATGTCTTGCATACCCACCACAGCACCTGTTTCGATAATTTCCATGCTGGCTTCTAAGATCAACTTCTCCCAAAAAGGATCGCCCACTTGCACCGATGGCAAATCAGAAATACTGTCTTCACTCATGTCTTTCGATGCGAAGGCGGCACCATGGATACCGTCTTTTCCTGTAGCTGAACCAAAGATGTAAACGGGGTTTCCGGCAGGACCTGCACC
>DBCP01000147.1:10026-30708 GCA_002293105.1 Bacteroidetes bacterium UBA955
TTGCCATAATCGCCGATGCCTTTCACCACGCCTTTCACCAACCATTGCGTACGATCTGTAGCGATATTTCCAAAGCGAAGCGAGTTTAACTGGGCGATGGGTCTTGCGCCCATGGAAAAAATATCACGGTTAATTCCACCCACACCGGTTGCTGCACCTTGGTAGGGCTCGATGGCGCTTGGGTGGTTATGGCTTTCAATTTTAAAGCAGCAGGCCAATCCATCACCTATATCGACCAAGCCCGCATTCTCTTCGCCGGCTTCCGCCAACATTTTCGAGCCTGATTTGGGCAATGTCTTTAACCAAACGATGGAGTTCTTATAACTACAATGTTCACTCCACATCACGGAGTACACCGAGATCTCGGTAAAATTGGGTTGACGACCGAGAATGTCGCAAATTTTGTGAAATTCTTCTTCCAACAGTCCCAACTGTTTGGCTTGTTCTACGGTGGCGGGTTGATGTACCATGTGGCACAAAATTACAACACCCAACGCGGAGGAGAAAATAACTTTTAGAGAGTTTTTAACACTACTTACCCACTTTCTAACGCATCAACAACACGTTTCCAGAAATGGTCTTGCGACGAACGCGGTCTCCCGTCTTCAATTCGTAGCGATAGATGTAGTTGTAAAGGCCTTCTTGACACAATGCGCCTTGGAAATAACCATCCCACTCATAACTTCCGTCAGAATCACTGTCGAAAATCTTTTCACCCCAACGATTGTAAATTCTGAACATAGTTGGGTTGGCGCCGCGACCAAAAATCTTGAAGGTTTCATTCCTACCGTCACCATTGGGTGTAAAGGCAGTAGGGACAAACAAATCACAATCGCCAGGAATCAAATTCACAACCACGTCATCGGATGCACTGCCACAAGCATTTGAAACGGTAACAGTGTAGGTTCCTGCCACGTTCACATAAATGACAGTATCGGTTGAGCCTGTACTCCAAAGGATGTTGGTATTGGGCATGTAGGGCGCTACCAATTTCACAATAGAACCTTGACACAAAATGGTATCCATGGGCAATGTTACCATTGGAGCGGTATTCACTCGAATATTGATAGAATCCGAAGCGATACAACCGCTATTATTCACAACAGCACCAAATGTACCTGCTGCAGCAACGGTTTTCACATTGGCCGAAGACCCATCGTTCCACAATACTGTACCGGGGATTGTGATGGTTAAATCCAATGTTGCACCATCGCACAAGGTTGTATCCTTACCCAAATACAAGGTGGGTTTGGGCTGAATGGTAATGGTTTGGGTTGAACTATCAGGGCAATATTGATCGGTAACAACGTATTTAATCTTTATCATCCCTGTAGATGATGGTTGAAAGGTGTTTCCAGTGAAAGATTGTCCGTAAAAAACACCACCAGCGGTTGTGGGTGTCAGTGTAATGGCTGGACCACCTTGACAAGCGGTTGCTGGCAAACCGGTAAACGAGGGATTTACATTGGGTCTAACCTTTACGATAATCGTATCGATACCAGAGCAGCCATCTACACTCGTAGCTTCGTGAATGATGGGATAATCGCCCACCGCAGCGAAACTTCTTGAAATGGTTTTGGTGGTACCCGTGATACCTCCACCCAAATCCCAACGGAATGATATCAAACCCGGAAATCTGTTGTCAAAGTCAAATTTGTTGCCCGCCAAACATTGAATACTATCATTGATTGATATACCGCTGGAAGGACTCGGCACTACCCGAACCCACATGTTGGCCGTATCCGTACAACCCGTTGGAAGATTATCGTATAGTGTTTCGCTTTTGTAATGAATGCGATATTTGCCTGGTTTTGCGTACGACTTACTTGGATTCGGAATGGTTGCACTATCGTCATCCGCAAAGTACCACGTACGGATGTATGCGCATTTCGGAATTTTCGCCAATTGGGTATTGTCGTCGAGTTTGAAAATATGTCCTTCAAAACACTGTACCGTATCAGCATTTTTTTCAAAGGGTTTGCTTACGGGACGAGGAACGATAAATATCGACTTGGTAGAGGTAGCTACATCGACACAACCCAACGCGGGTGATGCGACGAGGTTTACGGTAAAGTTTCCACCTTTATTGTATGTGTGCGTAATATTCACCCCCGTATCCTGGGTACCATCGCCAAAAATCCAAGTGTATTTGATCCATCCAAAGGTAGCAGTACTGGTATTTGTGAAAGTAATCTTGTTCGACTTCTCACAACTGTCTTGGGTGCCTTTGAAACTAAAGCCCATCACAAGATTGTTTGTTTTGAAGCTTACCGTTGCAGATTTTGACGTGAGGTAATCAGGACCTGCGCCATCGTGCTCAAATACGGTTACATAATATTGTGTATTGGGTTTGAGGCCGGTTACTGTACAGTTGTTTGTGATGTTGTTAAATACCACAAAATTGCCTGTCCCTATTTCTTGACCCGTACCAAAAACCGAATTACTCAAGTAAGATGAATTGTCGGAAGGAGTCGCGTTCACCGAACTGCCCTCTTTCATTAAAACAATCCTCCAAGATCCGTTGCCTGATGTCCAGGTCAATTGAACCGTTTTACAAGTGATTGTTCCTGCAGCCAAATTCGATGCAGCAGTGGTTGGCTCTGCACCATAAACAGACACTGCGCACCACGCATTCAAACACAACAAGAGCAGCAGCTTTCTGAGCATCACCAAATTAATTGCCAAAATTACAACTTACAGACAACTAATACAACGACAATGTTGCCATGAGTGTTTGTTAATTTCCTAAATACTGGACAAAAACCCTCAATCAAAGAGCCTTTTTGCATTTTTTGCATCGATATCAAGAATTCAATGCGTCTCCAAAATCCACCGATGCGGATAACTTTGGTTTTGCAGACATCGAAAATCGTTGCATCTTCGCATAGAATCACACAATGACAAATACCCGAAGAAAACCCAGTGCTTGGCCTTCTATTATATCGCTATCTGCGGTAATGTTCATGCTGGGATTGCTTGGATTTTCATTGATTGGATTTCAAGGTTTGAGCAAACACTTGATGGAAAGCTCAAGTATCGATTTATACTTTTTGGATGGCACTACCCCTGCCCAAGTAAAGGCCACCGAGAATAAATTGCAACAAGAACCTTGGGTTAAAAGCACTAAATACATCACACCTGAAGAGGGATTGAAAGAAATGGGCGACAAATACGATGGTGAAATTCTCGCGTTTGCAGAAAATATCGCCCTGCCCTTGAGTTTGGAAATTTACCCTAAATCGGAATACGCCAATATTGCATTTATCGACAAAGAATCTAAGCATTTGCGTACACTTCCACTGATTGAGGATGTGATATACCAGCGAAATTGGGTGGAGAACATGACGGCGAACGTACAAAGACTGCAGTTGGTTTTTGGTGCTGCATCGGTGATTGCGATTTTTATTGCCATCGCCTTGATTCAAAGTGCAACCCGACTCAGCATTTTCGCCAACCGCTTTTTGATCAAGAGCATGCAACTTGTGGGCGCAACCAATACTTTTATCGTAAAGCCATATGTGCTCAATTTTGTGCGACATTCACTGATTGCGATACCCATCGCCATGGGATTGTTATTGACGGTATTTTACGGATTACCCAACCTATTTGAAGACTTTGCCATCATCCAAGACTTCACCAAGCACGTGGCCATGAATGAATTGTTGATTATTTGTGTTTCCGTGTCGATATTTGGATTAATTTTGGCATCGTTCGGCAGTTGGTTGAGTACCCGTCGCTACTTAAGAACCAAAATCGAAAACCTATACTAAGAATCATGAGTGCGTTAAAAAATAAAACAGCTAAACCTGAATCAAAAGTCCAACCGATGTTGTTTGGCCCAATGAACTATATCCTCACCGGGGTTTCAATTTTGGTATTGGTTATTGGATTCGCTTTGATGTCTGGCACAGAAGACATTTACAACAGCACAAAATTAACCGTGGCACCGATTGTGGTGTTTTTGGGATTTTTGCTTGGAATCGTAGCCATTTTCTACAAGAAAAAATCTGCCTAATCCATGAATTGGATTGAGAATTTGATTCTCAGTGTGGTTGAAGGACTCACAGAATTTCTCCCTGTGAGCAGTACTGGCCATCTCATGCTTACCCGCGAATGGATGGGCATGGGTCCAGATGAACACGAAACTTACCTTATCGCCATACAATTCGGCGCGATAGTGAGTGTTCTTACCTTGTATTGGAAGAAGTTTTTCAGCGCCGCTGCCTGGAAATTATACCCAATCTTATTGATGGGATTTATTCCAGCGGCAGTGTTGGGATTTCTCTTCGATGACCTACTAGAACAAATGCTCAAAGCCCCTTGGATTCCCGGAATCACGTTGATTGTCTTTGGTTTTGTATTGCTCAAAATCGAAAAACTTTTCCCGCCAGGGAATAAAGAAATTGAAGACCTCAAACCCATAGACTGTATCAAAATTGGATTGTTTCAGTGCTTGGCGATGATCCCTGGGGTAAGTCGTTCCGCCGCCACCATCGCGGGTGGTTTGCAAGGAAAACTAAGTCGGCATGCCGCAACAGAATTTTCATTCTTATTGGCCCTTCCTACCCTGGCAGCGGCGGGCGGGTACAAATTACTGAAGAACTGGGACAGCCTTACAACAAACCAGCTCAACGACATTGTCCTAGGCAACGTCATCAGTTTCATCACAGCCTTTTTTGCCGTTAAATTCTTCATTCAGTACATTCAATCCAAAGGTTTTGCGTTGTTTGGATACTATCGGATTGCATTGGGCAGTATTTTCTTGATTTATTGGTTTTTCATTAAATAACGATGAAACGCGTTATAGGTGCGCTGCTTGTTTCACTGAATTTGTCGGTGACTGAAGGACAGAGAACCTTGCATACATCACATTCTTTGTATCAAACATCGATGTCTGTTGCGCCAAAGCCTTTGGCTTTGGCTAGACTCAAATACAATGGCGGTGGCGATTGGTACAGCAGTAGAACTGCGCTCACCAACTTGGCCAAGTTTGCCAATCAACAATTGCAAACGCAATTCGCCACTACAGAATCGTTGGTTGAAGTTGGATCCTCCGATTTATTTCGGTACCCTTTTATTTTCATGACAGGACATGGCAATGTGGTCTTTTCCGAAACAGAGGCATCGAACCTGAGAAACTACCTCGTCAGTGGCGGATTCTTGCATATTTGCGACAATTTCGGGATGGACCCATTTGTGAAACGCGAAATGAAAAAGGTATTCCCCGAACTAACCTTTCAAATAGTCCCATTCTCCCACCCCATTTATCACGGGGCTTACAACTTCCCATCCGGCTTGCCCAAAGTGCATGAGCACGAAGGAAAACCACCCGTGGGCTACGGTTTATTTTGGGAAGGAAAACTCATTTGTTTTTACGATTACGAATGTGATTTGGGGAATGGCTGGGAAGATCCCGAAGTGTATAAGGACAGTGAAGCCGTTAGACAGCAAGCATTGCGTATGGGGGCGAATCTCATTCAGTACGCCTTTACCCAAAAATAATACGTGTGATTCAACAACACAATAAACGCCAAGACAATGGGTGTTTATTGTCGGATAGCCTGTAACATAGAAGGCCACGCATTCGCGTGGCCTTCTATCTTATTTAACCTTATCAAGTGTTATTTCACTTCACGTATCCATACCTGCGGTACAGCCGCTTCATAATAAAAAATACCGCGGTTCGCATCTTTCTCAGAGGCGAAATCCTTTAAATACACATAGTAACTCTTGTTGCTAGGATCATAAATCTTATAAGACAATACGCCTTTCTTGTACAAATCTTTGATCTGTTTGTTTGCTTTGGCTTCTGAGCTGTGTAACCCGGCTACCAAGTAGAATCCTGGCCCTGGTTTCACTTTCTCAATTGCTGGCAATTTAATTTTTGACGTATCGTTGCCCATACCCATGCTACGCATATCCTCCAAGCTGGTGATGGTCGCTTCTTTACTCATCCCAAATCCGCCGTTTCCTTCGCCATCTCCATTTTTGCCCTTTCCAGAGGAATTCACATTGGCACTGCCCTCACCATCTTCTCCTTCACCACCGTTGGCACTGTTCAAATCAGCATCCCCCTCACCATCATTGCCTGTACCACTTCTCGCACCACCACCCAATGCTGCAAAACCAATAAAGGTGTGGAACTCATGAGAATTACCGAGCGCGATACGCTGACCGCCTGTGGGGGTATTGTAGGAATAAGACACTTTAATATCGTCTTGTGGTGAGAAACCAATGTTGGCACCAATTTGTCCGATATCATTGCCACCTACACCCAACCAAAACTTGTCTTGGTACCACATCGAAACGTTGTATTGCACGCGGAAGTAGTTGAAATCATATGCACTGGCATATAGGGCCGGCTTCAACAACAAATCGTCGCCCAAATCAATGTTATAACCCAACATCAAACTTCCTTGAGACTGCATTTGATAAGCCGCCGTATAATTGTAGTACACGTAATCAAAACGCGGCTTCGTTAAACGTGAAAATGCAAACCCAGCGAACCACTTCTCTCCATTCACGAAAGCCGAGGCACGCAAATCGGCACGGGTCACAGGAGGCGTCAACAGCAACGATTTGATAATTGGATCATTGCCACTGATGTACACCGCCTTAGACATGTCAAAATTTTGCGATAGCGCACCCACACTCACACCCAAGTTCAAGTTGGTTGTACCCGCGATTGGAAATGAATAAGCATACGTAGCATAGGCATTGTGCATTTCTGAGAAACCTACACGCTCGCGCATGTAATACAAGCCGTAGCCCGTGTTCTTCGAAGGCACAGGCATCGCCACGTTCAAAACAGTCGTTTGGGGCGAACCCGGAACGGCGGAGAACATTTTGTTATACAACAAGGTTACATGGCCTTGATCATGGGTATTCATCGCTGCGGGATTGATCAATGAATAGTCCATATAAAACTGGTCAATTTTCGCACCCATTTGGGCGGTCAATCCACCAATGCAAAGGGCCAATGCCGAAATAATGGTAATTTTTTTCATCTTGTGCTTATCGAATCACTTGAATATAACCTCTAAATTCTTCACCGTTGATACGGTTTTTCATATAGTAAAAATAAATCCCGGGGGGCAACTCTGTGTTTTGGTTGTCCACAGCATTCCAATTGTTCTGATAATTTTGGGTATTGAATACCAACTTTCCTTGGCGATCGCTGATGCGCACATCAAACATATCCAATTCGGCCAACTCGGTCAAATCCCAGAAATCGTTCTCATTATCGCCATTGGGTGTAATCAAATTGGGGATTCTCACCAATGGAGGATCCACTACGGTCACCAAGACTGAATCTATATCGTCGCAACCATTTGAGTCTGTACCCGAGATATAGTATGTACGGGTTTCGAACGGACGTGCAATAACAGAATCTCCATGGCCAATATTCAACGTTGAACTATCGGTCCACCAATAATTGGCGGCTCCAGCTGCCCACAATGTAGCACGTTTGCCACGATAAATGGTTGTATCGCTGTACACCACGATGTTCGCAGTTGGGAAGGCCAAGACTTGCACAGAATCGATGGTAGAACAAATGCCTGTAGTACCTTTCACTTTATACCATCCTTTACCAAAGAACTTTTGGGAACGATTGGTGTCAGCAGTGGCTAGCCATCGGATTGTATCTGCACCACTGGCGGTTACATCTATACTATCGCCCTTACACAGAGGCATGCTGCCAGAGTAATTGAAAGCGATGGTTGGCTTGACAATGAAATTAAACGATTGTGTCAAAGAATCTGAACACCCTAGATCATTCTCAATGGTGTAGGTAACATCATGGGGGCCGGCCGTGGTATAAAAATTGGCTTTTGGTGCTGGACCAAAAACTGTTCCTGCACCAAAATTCCATTTGCGTAGTGCAATGGGTCTAACAGATACTGAAGCGGAATCATAAAAACGAATGGTATCAGGCACGCATGTACCTTCGTGATAGAACTTGGCTACAGGTGAGGGATTCACCACATATTGTTTAACCATACTATCGGCGCATCCATTGATTGACCAACCGTACAATTTAACTGTATACACGCCTGAATCCGCATAGCTGTGCGTTGAATTGGTGGCTGGCATTTCAGTTTGCTTATCGCCCCAATTCCATGCAGAATTCAATAAAGTATCATTAGGATCAATACTTACAGAGAAATTAAATGTAAACAGGTTGTTTTTGAAACACTGAATAGAATCATTGGGGGTGATGGTATTGTCCAATGTAAACTGAGGATTGGGCATGTAAAACGAACGTACATTTCCAACCGCAGAATCCATACAACCCTCATTGGTTTTGGCCAACAAGACTACCGAATGTGTACCAGGGGCAGCAAACAAAATCTTTGGCGTTTTGGTAAAGTAGGCCAAGTTGCCATCGAACAACCAACTGTAAGTCATTTTTGCCTCTAAGTTGGGGTTCATCTGACCTGTGCGGGTGAACGCGGTTGAATCGCCAAAACAAACCTCTTTCACTGTATAACCAGCTACAGGTTTCGCATGCACGTACACTGTTAAAGTATCCGTACCAATACAACCGGCATTTGATACCACCGTCAAACGGGTTTTGTATGCTCCTGCCGCGGTGTAGGTATATCTCGCACCATACATGGTAGTGTCTGTTCCACCATCTCCAAAGGTCCAGGTATACGTTGCGGCGTAATCTGGGTTCATGATATTGGTATTGTCTGTGAATACAGTCTCTTCTTCAAAACATGTGTGTGATTGGCTGTAATTCACATCGGGCAATGCATATACGCGAACAGGCTTCACAATAGAATCCCTACAAGCACCTTTTTGTCCTATGTAATTAGAATAGGAAATCAACTTCACATTGTACAATCCTGGGGCTGCGTATTTGCGACTCAATGTCTTATTGGTGCTGGTAAACCCATCGCCCAAATCCCATTTACGGGCAGAGATTAAATCTGGAGCTGCTACTGTACTTTGGTCATCGAACAATACCGACTGGCCAAAACATACGTCTTTTGGATCAAACGCAGGACCTGGTTTATCGTGCACGATGTAATCAAATGTATCAATTGATACACAAGCATTGACACTGGTTACACGCAATAAAACCTTGAATATACCGGCGTTGGCGTAGGTATGCGTGAATGTTTTTGATGTTTTGATCGTCGCCGGTGGACCATCGCCCAAATTCCAATTCCAACCAGTGATGGTCTCACCATTGGCTTGCGAAAAATCCGTCATGGTTGTTTGCTCACCAATACAAACATTGTTCACCGTCTTTAAAATGAACGGCGACGCAAACACCGTTACCATTTGCACCCATGAATCCAAGTTGTTATCAGCATTCAATGTAACCAAACTGATACGATAAGTACCAGAATTGGCATATTTGTGTATTGCGTTACGGGTAGTTTGGCTGTTGGTTGCAGCACCCGCTTCTCCAAAATTCCATTTGTACGATAGGATGGCAGTTTTACTGCGGGTAAGATCTGTTAGCTTGAAAGTATCCGCAGAACAACGACCTGTAAACTTATAAGCAGCGTGCGGCTCCAAGTCGCCCAACAAATTCAAACCGGTCATTCGCTCGGTAGCAGTCAAAATTTTGAAAGTACAACCCAAAGCAAATGTTCCGCCCAAGGTCGACATACTCGTAGATTGGATTTGTCCTTTTCGCGTGGCACTTCCCGTTCCGCCGTGGCTTGCCCAAGTCGCTGAGGAAGTATAACCCAAAATACGCAAGGTAGAAGTTTCATATACGCCATCATCAGAGGCAACCGTATCATAGCGAAGGGTTACTTGGAAGTTCGATGTATTGCTCGCCAATGCAGGGACTGTTCCTCCTACAAAGTGATTGACTTTGGAGTAATTTCTAATTCCCGTAGGCAAAGATCCATTCCCCGCAGCCGCGCCCGTTTTTGCTTGAAACCAAAAATATGTCAGGTTGGCATTCGACCTTGAAAATGAAATTGAAACTGGACGGTAATCAGAACCCATTCCCACCGGGAATGTCATTGTTGTAGAACCGTTGGTCAGACCAATGTGCACTGCCCCATCAACATAACTTGTTTTTGTACCAGCACCCACTGTACAGCCATCGAGTGCACGGAAAGCATTCAGCGATGTTCCAATTTTTACTAACCCATCGGTCAATGTCAATTTGGTTTTGATGTTGAATGTTTTCTCATTGGCATTTCCATCGATGGTCAAAGTGATACCCGTTACATTCATGGTCAACTCATTAACCTGAACACTGTCTACCATAAACTTCATGGATTTACCAACAGAAACAGTTTCGGCGTAATACCCCGTGCTGATGAAAATCACATCTCCTGCGGAGGCCGTGTTCGCAGCCGCGGTGATGGTCAATTTCGACAATGCCGCGGAGAGTCCGCTATTGGCATCGTTCCCAGACTTGGAAACATAATAATCTGTGGCCGTTACTGCTGGCGCAATTGCAAACATTATAACCGTCAATAACCAAGACGATTTGATGCTCATTCGTTTAAAAAAAATCTTCATGAATCTCCAAGAATAATACAAATTTAGTGTATTAGACGCGTTTATGGGCGTTTTCGTTTCCCACAAATACGCTCATGAAGATTTTATGACAATTCAGTTTGACTAAAATGGCAAGTCGTCATCCTCAAAAGGACTCGCTGCATTGTTGGAAGCCGATGAATCAGCCACCGGTGCACCTTCAAAATTGGGCAATGAATTGTTTCCACCCACAGAAGGAGCAGCACCTTGTTTGGTGACATTCCAAGCACGGATATCTGTGTACCAACGACCATTGTATTCACGGCTTTCCACGTCTACAGCGATGGTAACATCATCTCCATCTTTGATATTAAACTTGGCAATTTTATCGCCCCACAAGTTGAAACACACCTTTTTGGGATACTGTCCAGGAACTTCAATGATAAATTCCTGCTTCTCCCAAGTGCTACCGTTCTTTGCATTCCCTGTTTGTTTGGGCAATGTTTGTACAATTTTTCCCGTAATCTCCATATCACAAATCTATTTTTTAGTTTTTCAAATCCTCTTACCATTCACATGAACTAATCCACAAGTTACATACCTTCTTGTCCACCTGCAGGTTTCAAATCATCATTCTGCAATTTTCTCAAGACAGGCTTGGGCTTTTCGATGGTCATCGCTCCAAACTTATAATCAAAATTCACACGCACACCCCACATGTTGATACGCTGTAGGCTGTAAAAATCAAAATCTTGTCCGCTCGCTTTGGTAATAAAGTCTGTTCTGGGGATGAACGGATTGTCCAACCCAAATCCAAATCCACCTTTATCGCTATGAAACCGGCGCTTCACACCTATCATGTGAAAAAACCAATTGGTTGCAGTGCCCTGCAAGGTGAAAGTAGGGGCATTGAATCTTCCCCATAATTCCATTTGCCAATACTTATTCAATTTCAAACTAGATCGAATACCCGCACTATAGGTAATACCCTGATTTCGAGCACCCTTTAACAGACCTGTATCCTGCCCGCTTCTGATGTCTACCCAGCCCAAACCACCATTGAAATTCACTGACCAGTCTTTACCCTTCCACTTCCCTTTCAAATTGGAATTTACATCAAATCCTGTGGTATAGTTCAACCCAATATTGCCGTAGGTTGTGCGATACACACGATCCTGTCCAACCGAACGAATTGTCTCAATGGCATTTCCAATTCTCCGATGAAACACATTCACACCCCAGCCGCCTGTTGCACCATAACTACCGGTGGATACTTCGAAATTATTTGATACTTCCGCACTCAATCGCGGGTTTCCTGTTGTAATATTCAAAGGGTCAGAAAAGTTCGTATATGGATTCAAATAGAACAAACTTGGTCGCTGAATTCGCTGCGTGTATGTACCTCTTAAATAACCACCTTTGCCCAATTTGCGGTTCACATTCACGTATGGGATAAAGTTCTGGTATGAAAGTCCCTGATAGCTTTCTTTGACAGGTAAATACAACACGCCACCAAACTCTGTGGCTTCATATCTTCCGCCCAACTTGAGAGAATACACCGCGCTGGCATTGTAGGTAAATTGAGCATATCCGCCATATACGTTTTGATAATAATCGAATTGATTGTTGCGATCTGTAATGGGCGAGTAGCGATCTGAAACATAGTTAAAACTATCAAAGTGATAATCACTGTTTACCGAGCGCAAGGTAGTTTTCAATCCCAATTCCCAAATCAGTTTTTGATGGAGTGGCTCAGTAAAATCAATTTGGGCGGTGAGTTCATTGTTCTTACCGATGTTCAAACTGACTTCCTTTCTCGTTTCACTACCTGCTTGGTTGTAACGCAAAAACGAATAATCGGTATTGTCTTGGCTTCCACTAAACTGTGCAGAAACACCCAATTCCCGACCCGGTTTTTTGAAAGTTTTGCGGTAGTCTATGTTGGCATCCAACCCCAAAGTATACGTGAAATTATCCGTTGCTTGTCGCCACAAAAAATCGAGTGGTTGATTGGCAAAGCCCGTGGACGTATTTACATCATTGTCTGAATTCCTCATCCGGGTACTGAAAGTGGTACTCACAGAAAGCGCACTGGTTTTGTCGATCTGAAAATCAGAACTCAACGTAAGTCTTGGCCCGCCACCCCAATTGCGGATATCGTTTTCCTGTCTGAGTGAGTATCCAACGCCATTGATGGTATTGTTTCTGTTGGTCCAACCACCACCCCATGAGCGCCAAAAGTGTCCACCCAAACGAATGGTGAAATTGGTGGTGCCATTTTGAATGGAGACATCTCCACTTAGGTTAGCGCTCCTTGTCCCCAATCCACTTGAGATGTTTCCCGTCTTTCCTTTTAATTTTACTTGTTTCAGGATGATATTGATAATCCCGGCGGTTCCTTCAGCATCGTATTTGGCACTGGGATTCGTGATCACTTCAATTTTATCGATCCCATCGGCAGGCAAAGACCGCAGTGCATCGGCTACGCTACCCGCCATCATACCGGAAGGACGGCCATTGATCAAAACCCGCAAATTTCGGCTACCTCGGATAGAAACATTCCCATCCATATCCACTTCCACCATGGGCACTTTCGCCAACAAATCAGACGCCGAGCCTCCTTTAGACGTAATATCTTGACCAGCGTTATATACAAGGCGATCAATTTTATTTTCAATCACTGGGCCCGAAACACGAATCTCAGCCCCTTCCATTTTTTCGGCGAACTCTTCCGTGCGACTCATATAAATCAAACCACAATTAAATCTTGGATTTTCAGCCGACAAAGTCAATGTATCAGAAATTTCTAAAACGGGATACCCAACTGCTGTTAATCTAATCAAGTATTTTCCATAGCCCGATTTCAAAACCAGTTTGAAATTTCCAGTGGTATCAGACACCCCACCTTCCGCCATCGGTTTATCGCCCAACTTCACCAAGTCCACCACAACCATATTGATTGCTTTAGCCGATGCAGAATCAACCACCTTCCCAATAACCATGGGCATCGAAGCGGATCTTTGCGCAACGGTATTCGCATCATACTGTCCACTCAACAGGCCCACAGAACCTGCAAACACGCCAATGAACAATACCAAACTTTTCCAATTCATCATTTCAACCACAAAGAAACAACGCAATCCCCAAAAGAGTTGTTCAAACAAAAATATTACACAAGAATAATCGGTTAGTTACAAAGAGATTATTTTGCGCGCATTGCTTCCACTGGATTCAATCGCGCAGCTTGAGTGGCAGGAATGAAGCCAGCTACTACCCCAACCAAGGCAGAAACCCAAACGCCCAATTGCGCATCGCCTGCGCTCAGCACCAATACAAATCCGCTGCCCATCGTTTGTTGCAACACCGCATTCAGCCCCAAAAACGTGAGCCAAACAAAGAACATCCCAATAATACCTCCGATGATACACAGCCAAATTGCTTCCAAGAGAAACTGGAATTGAATAAAAATATGCGGTGCGCCTAGGGCTTTTTGAATACCAATTTCTTTGGTCCGCTCCTTCACACTCACGAACATGATATTAGCCACACCAAAGCATCCAACAATCATCGCAAAGCCCCCAATCACGATCCCGATATTCTTAATTTGCTTGAATAATTGGGATACTGCATCTGTGATCATGGTCATTTTATTCACCGCAAAATTGGCCTCCTTACTGGGTTTTAATTTGCGATACTGTCGCATCAATTGCGTAACATCCACAGCCAAATCATCCAAATCCACGCCTGTTTTAGCCTGGACCATGACTTGCGCATTGTCGTTCTCTCGAAAAGAATACATCCCCAAGCCCAACTTCAATGGCAAAAATACCCGCTCGTCTCTCGAATTATTGATAATACTGGTACCCTCTGGCGAACAAACTCCAATGACCCTGCAAACCCTGTTTCCAATTCGAATACTGGACCCAACTGCATTGGCGCCACCGAACAACTGATTTGCAATTGTACTACCCAAAATCGCCACGGGCTGTCCGCTATTGCTTTCCTCTACCGTAAATACACGACCGGTCTCTACAGCTAGGTTTTGAATCTCGATGTATCCATGTGAAATACAAACCACGGTTGTACCATCTAACGTAACACCATTGGCATTTACTTTCTCTTGTCGATCAAAATTGTAAGCCACGTTGGCTGCCCGTTCCTTTGAAAGTTTCGATTCCAAAAAATGAGCTTCATTGGGTGCCGACACCGGCCTACTTAAATATTTCCACCATGGGTAATTGCCTCCAAATTCATCCCAAGGCCACTTTTGCACGAACAATACATTGGTTCCGTACTTGGTAAACTGCTGATTGATGTTCGTTTCCAACGAATGCACTAAGGCGTAAACGGCCACAATACAATAAATCCCGATTGTGATTCCCAACACCGACAATACACTGCGTAGCTTATTTTGACGGATAGCCGATAGCGAAACGCGCACTGTTTCAGATATGAATATACCCAGTTTCAAAAGCTTTTCTTCAAAGGTAGTTTATTCGACTGGCTTCTCTTCGGCCGCTTGGGGGCTGGGCGATTTCTTTCGTTGGAAGGTTTCAAATTCCCGACGATACACAACCCCACCACCGAGGGTATTTCCAGAAACACCATTGGTGGTTGTTCCGCCCTGTTGTAACATAATATTGCTGCTTCGTGAGAACATTTTTAAACGCCAATTCTCATTGCGGGTCATGTATTCCAAGTTGAAATTGAACGGCACTGCCACAGAGTTCACCAACATGGCTACGGTTGGGTCATAGTTGAGATCTAAGCGCAATCGGTCAGACAAGAACCACTCACTGTTTACGAACACTTGTGCATTGCTTGCGGTACCCGACCTGCTCCTCACATCGGCGATATTCACTTGAATTCTTGTAGGTATTCCATACTTGGCGAATAAATCGTTCATGACGGTTGAGGCGATGTTCGATACACTGTTACCAGCCACACCTGCACCACTAATTACATTGCCTGAAGTGGGATTTCCACTCGAAAAGGATGGAGGCAAAAAGTTGCCGAAAATCAGCAAGGCCACTGACTGACGCATCACCTCGTCTTTATCTTGACGAATGCGCTGAATCACCGCATTCACGTCGCTGTTACTACCCGTACTATTGGCCAATTCAGGTGCTTGCAAATCGAATCCAATCTGTGGTCGCAACAAACTTCCTGAGATATTCAGAATACTCACAATCAATGTTGGCGGATAAGAACCGCCCGAAGACGCTCCGGAGGTCAACATCAACTGAGCCGGCGAAATGCGCTTTTCAATTCGGCCCGACAAACTCAGATTCGCATTGTATGGATCACCCACCCAGGATATTTTCCCACCTTCATCCAGCGTAATTTTCTGCGTCAATACATTGATCCCCGGCAGTGAGAATACATATTCACCGGATTTAATGGTATACTGGCCGTTCAAGTAAAACCGCTCTTTGTCATCGTACAACATCCTGATATCCCCTGTCCCCCGACCCCGGATCAAATCGCCAAGTTGTTTATCAATTAAAAATTCCGCTTCGAGTTCAGGATTGGCTCTAACAATGATTTCTATGTTTCCCAGACCACTGCTCACGGCTTCCTTTGACTTACCAACCACCACACCAAAATGATTTCGGAAGGTGATATTGCCTGCAACGGCTGTGGCACTTACGGAAGGGTACAAAATACTCAACTTGCTATTTTTGCCCGGCGCCATGTCCACTTTGATGTTGATTTTATCGATAGGACCAGCGATGCGACAAGTACCTGTTCCCCATGCTGTTCCATAAAACAAATCGTTATCATCTTCGGTGGTTTGAATCACCCGGATATTTTTGGCATCATACACATTGAGGTCTAGTGCCAAATCGCGAAACTGATTGTGTGTAAAAGCCAAGGTGGCTTTTGCTGTACCTTTTTTTGCCTCACCGTATACTATGATGGGCTCTGCAGTAAATATCCCATTGGAACGCACTTGAAAAGTAGCATCAAAGTGATACTTGGTCTTTAAATAATCTACGCCCAGCGTCACGCCACGCGCGTTCACATTGCCTTGCATCACCAAATTATTGAGTGGACCAACCATCCGCACTCGCCCATCCAAAGTTCCCGATTGGGTCGTCAATATCCCATTGAAAAACGGCTGCAAAATTGAGGCGGGTGTCTTCAACGGCAAATCCATCATGGCATCCAAAACAGGCTTGGGTTGGTTTATATCTAAGGTCCCAAGGAAAGCAAATTCCTTAAGCGATCCCTTTCTACCGTTGAACTGCAAATTGAGGATTCCCGGTTGCGGACTTTCAGCAAAATTGGCTTCAAAGCTGCCGTATTTATACCCCATGTAACTCAAATCATTGAGGTAATTCTGGCCAAACAACTGTAATCGCCCAAAAGCCGCAACCACTTTCACTTTTCCACCCAAGTGAAAATCCAAACTATCAAAACTTCCCTGTGGGAAGAATGGCGTGAGCAATTCTGGCGTTATGTTGCCCAATTCCACAGTGAATGTATCTTGGTTTCGTTCACTCAATACACCATACATCTCCAAGAAATGCCTTTGGCTATTCACCATCAAATTACTCACGTGCAAACGATTGCCTCGTTTCAGGGTAATGTGCGATGACTGATCCAACTGCCAAGGCTCTTGGTTAATTTGGAAGTTGGCCGAGGTGATTTCAGTGGGGAGAGAATCCCGACTCACCTCACTTTTTGCTTTAAAGTTGACGTTGTATCGGTTCTTTTTATCGTGTAAATCAAACCCCAATCGCATCGCGCCATCAGCCACAGATCCTTTGATCTCAAAACGATCGTACAATGTTTGGCCCACTTGAATCTCTTTCGCGGCAATCAAACAAAGCGCTTTGCCTTTTTCCTCCGTATTTACTTGAAATTTTAGTCGCTGGATGTCTACTCCCTTGAATTCTAAGTCCATGGGACCGAGCACCATATTGACTTTTTCATGGGACTTTTGAAACCCTCCCACGAAGTTAATCGGACCACAACTCAAGCTTGGCTCCACGAAAGTGGAAAGCCAACTTGTTTGGATCAATTGAAGATCAAACTGAAAATCAGCTGGTCTGAATCCTTTGGGGGGTTCAAATCGTTGGGGAACGGCATTGTGCAAGAGTAACTGGGTCACTTCTTTGGTCTGTGCCACATCAAAACCCTCGCTAATACTGCCGTTTAGCCAATCTCCAGAAAATTCCCAACCACCGTTTTCACTTTTTACTACTTGCTGACTGTTACAGAAATAACGCACCGTTCCGTGATCTGCAACCAGTTGATTGATTTCCAAAGTTGCATTGGAATGGGTCAGGTCTTCGCCGCCATAAATTAACGAGGCGCTTCCACTTATGGCCATAGGCAGTGCTTCAAGTCCCAACCCATCAAACTGAACATCGGTGGCCGACAGGTTGACATCGGCAGTGGGTTTATCATTCCAGCCCAAGACCACCGCATCGGCCTCAAATTCAAAGCGAGGATCGGAAGAGTTCACCGTAAGCTCCAAACGATCGCCATCGATGATGGTTTTCACATCTACATTTTTCAAGGATCGACCCATCACAGCGTATTGTTTCAACTGCAAATCGAGATCAAGTTCTATTTGCTGAGGATCAATTCCTACACCTGTCAATAATACGTGCGACTCATCAATTTGGGCATCTACCCCACTGCCGGTTAACATTCCCAAATCCCACTGCTGCAAGTCCCCCTCCAAATCGTATTGCATAACATCAACTCCTTCGGTAAAATCCAAGAACATATGTCCGGCAAAATGACCCGGATTCGCATCCAGATCGCCGTCAAAACTCACATCATTGAGCGAACCGTTGAGTTGACCCGATAAATCAGCGAATTCAATCGACTGAATGGCAGAAACTGAATCTAACTCGTAAACCACTTCCTTGATGTCTGACATCGCCACCCGTGCATCGGTCAAATCCAAACGATATTCGAAATTATCTAGGTCGTGCAGGTTCGAAAGTGTTCCAATTCCTTTGATGCGGGTTTGATCAGTGAGCGATTCAAACAGGAACGACGACACTTCTAACTTTGCCAGCGTGCCAACGGCCCTTCCGTTCACGAACGTTGATAATCCACGGCCATCAAACCAATCGTGGAACACTTGCAATTCTTCCAAATCCAGGACCGATTTGCTGAGTCTAAAGTCGAAAATTACTTTGTGAAACACATCCGCAAAATCACGCATCCCATTGTAGCGCAGTTCCACCTGATCACCAAGTTCGCTTTTGGGGGTTTTGATGCGCATCTCTGAGAAGAGCATATGCTTGCGATCAATGACTGTTTTCAAGGATCCATCAACCACGGCAATCCCACTGCGTTCCTTGAGCGATAGATTCTTCAGACGGGCACCAAACCATGGCTCACCAATAATGACGGAATCCAAATCGGCATTGATGTCCTGAAAATACATGAAGCTGGGATCGAAGAATTTGTCATACGCTTTGGTGGTTTCCACGAAATATAAAAAATCGGTTTTCTCCAATTTTGCGTTGCGCATTTTGATGTCCCAAACCTTGCCCGGTGTTGTATCCGTTGTTTTCGGGGTAAAGTAATCCACCAAAAAATCGATGTTAAAATCGCTCTTGGCGGTGTGGTATCCAAGTTTGAGGTAGCCTTTGTACAATCGCACATCGCTAAACACCACCTCTTTTCGTTTGAAATCGATGTCAGACAAGCGGGCCTGAAACTGTCTAATTTCAATGAGTGTATCTTTCTCTTGGTCGTAGATCCTCAAGCGTTCAAAGCGAATGTTTCTGAGAAAGTCGATTTCCACATAGCCCAATTCCACCTTGGTTTTGAGCTCTGAGGAGAGATAATTAACCATTCGTTGGGCGAGGTAATTCTGAACCCAGTGATTGCGCGACAAAACAACTGCGCTTCCCGTGAATAACAGGAATGACAGCAACATCAGAAGCAAAAACTTCCGTAGTTTTGTGCGCTTATTTTTCAATCTCTCAAATTTAAATTTTGACAGCCCCTCTGAATCCACCGAAACCCAATGCTTCCATTATATTGGGCATTGAGAGCAGTTGCGACGACACAGCAGCAGCGATACTCTGCGATGGCAAAATCCTTGCCAACATAGCTGCAAGTCAAACGGTGCATGAACAATACGGCGGTGTGGTTCCCGAACTAGCCTCCAGGGCGCATCAGAGCAACATCATTCCGGTGATCGACCAAGCCTTAAAACAGGCAGGAATTTCGCACAACGATCTTTCGGCGATTGCGGTTACGCAAGGTCCTGGCTTGATGGGTTCCTTGCTGGTTGGAAACAATGTGGCTAAGGGCTTGTGCATTGCCAACAACCTACCTTTGATTGGCGTAGACCATCTGCAGGCGCATGTGGCGGCGTTGTTTATCGACAATGAAGTGGACTTACCCATGCTTTGTTTGTTGGTGAGTGGCGGACATACCCAGTTGATATGGGTGGAATCGATTGATCGCATGGAAATCATCGGCAGCACACAGGACGATGCGGCGGGTGAAGCGTTCGACAAGGCAGCAAAGCTAATGGGATTGGGCTATCCTGGCGGTCCGATGGTGGATCAATTGGCCAAAGATGGCGATCCAAAAAAATATGCATTTCCAGATTCTCAAACGGAGGAGTTACACTTCAGTTTTTCAGGGATTAAAACCTCATTGTTATACTTTTTGCGCGATCGACAGAAGGAGGATGCAGACTTTTTAGCAAAGGAAATTTCGCATGTTTGTGCTTCTTATCAGCAGCAAATTGTGGCGAGTTTAATGAAGCGATTAGACAAGGCGATATTGCAGCGCCGCCCCGCCTCGCTTGGGCTCAGCGGGGGCGTCTCGGCCAACAGCGCTTTGAGGGAGGCTTTTCAAGCCATGGCAGACAAGCGCAATCTGTTGGCCTACATCCCGGCTTTTGCCTACTGCACCGACAACGCAGCCATGGTGGCCATGGCGGGCTACCACAGGTATCTCCGAGGCGAATTCACCCCGCTGGATGCCACCCCGTTCGCCCGATCCAACCATTGATTATCCGCAGGACCAAAACGGCATTCCCGCATTAATTTGATATCTTCGCAGTATGTCGATCATCCCCACCCCCGAAAACCTCGCATTGGGCCACGAAAGGGCCATTGCCCGGGCCATTAGTTGGGTGGAGAATCAACACCCTGGCGCCTTGGAGCTGCTTGAGCAGCTCCAAGGGCGCACCCCCATTATCGGGATTACAGGTCCGCCAGGCGCTGGAAAAAG
>DBCP01000147.1:30780-41177 GCA_002293105.1 Bacteroidetes bacterium UBA955
GTGGCCGTAGACCCCTCCAGCCCTTTCAACCTGGGTTCACTCCTCGGTGATCGGCTGCGGATGCCCGGATTGTTTTTAGACCCCAAAGTCTATATCCGCAGCGTTTCCGCCAGAGGCTCTTTGGGAGGATTGTGCGCCAGCATCATCGAAATCTGCGATGTGTTAAAGCAAGCTCGGTTCGACCATATCATCGTGGAAACGGTGGGGGTTGGACAAAGTGAGATAGAAATTGCCGGTATTGCTGATACCACCGTGGTTGTTACTGTGCCAGAAAGCGGCGATGAAGTGCAAACCCTCAAGAGCGGTATCATGGAAATCGCTGATATTTTCGTGGTCAACAAAAGTGACCGTGAGGGGGCCGACGCTTTTGCCAACCACCTAAAAAAATTGGCCCATTATCGGATGGGGGATGGCGCCTGGGAAGCTCCGGTGGTGAAGACTGTGGCTATGGAAGGCACGGGTATTCAGGCATTGAGCGAAGCCATCATTTCCCACCAAACACAAGGAATTTCCAACCAACGCAAATTGCACCTGCTCGCTGAAAAAGCCTACCGACTCATTCAACGCAATCGCATGCAAGACATTTCACTGAGCGACCTGCGAAACCAAATCGCGGAAAATCAAACCACAGAAGAATTCAACCTCTACAGGTTTACCAAAAAATTCGCTTAACCTTTTGATTATTGAACCATTACGGTGGCCACAGAACCCCCGGCTTTGATGGTATACAATCCCTGCGACAATCCCTTCACATCCACCCTCACATCTGTCCCAACACACACACCGTTTCGAACAACTGCACCCATGTGATTCATCAGCTGCCAATCACCGCTCAATGCACGTCCTTCAGCAGAAATCCAAACCTCAGCCGATGCTGGATTCGGGTATACCCGCAAGGTAGACTTCACAACTTTTACTCCAGCAAATTTATCGAGCAAACTCACCGCACAATTCGTTGAATAAGCCTGCCACTTGCTATCAAAATCGACCATCGCTCGGTTGTTAATCACCGTCTTCAATGGTAGCGTTTGGTATATCTGTACGCGATACTTCGCAAAGCCCACACTGCCCGCCGGATTGGCTTCAAAGGCACTCAAGTTGGCCTCCGGATAATCGATTACCAACACCCTACCTTTTTCAATGGTGTAGGAAGCCTTGGAAGGATAGAACGACAACAACTCTAAGCGCAACAAAGGCAAATTGGCATCCAAGGTATCCACCAATACTGCACGCTTCACCATGGTGGTGCTTACGTTGCGAAAATCCACCCTATATTCCCACTCTTTGCTGCGGAAATCTACAGTATCACCCTGTATGCTCTGCTTCATCACTTCAACCAGCCCGCCGCGGCGCGATAAACTCACCACATCCTTGGCCTCATTGTCTTTGGTATCAGCGTCTTTTTGCAAAATCCCAGTGCCTGTCTTCACCGAAAACTCAAATTCATCAGCCAATGCAGCATCCACTGGAATGCGTGTGAAAATCTCCAAATATTGAACGCCAAAAGCAGGCAAATTGCCAATGGCGTAAATAGCCTCTCCAGACACGTAATTATCTGGCTCAGGCAAACTCTGAAACGCGGTGATCGCCACTGGGTGTTTTACATGTACCGTACCGTTGGTCACTGGCGTACCTCCGTGATTCACCACTTTCACCAACACACGAACCTCGTCACCAGCCACTGAACCTGCTGGCACAATTACATCCAAACCCACTTCCATATCACTCAACGTTGGCTGCTGATAATGCCCCAGGGTAACATAACTATAAACTCCTTTGCGAATGCGAGCAGTAGTATTGCCCAAACAAACCGAATACAAATGTTTGTCGGCGAGTGCACTCAACGTGTAATCACCTCCCACCAGCGCGATTGTAAAATGTCCGTTCGCATCCGTAACAGCAAAATTGATTTCACCACTGGTTTTATTCTCGAGACGAATCATGCGTGCCTCCAATCCTACTTCACCGTCGTCTTTGATACAGTTTGAGTTGATATCATAGAATAAATCGCCCACCAAATTTCCTGACTCCGGTTCGATTTTCGAAAAGTACTGTAAATCGGTATTCAATTCCCTAAAATTGCCCCAGATAAAGGCACCATCACCCCGCTGCCCTAATGTAAAGTCACCCGTAATGCGATTACCCGTAAACTGAAGCGTGCTCCCGTTGTACACCAACAAGGATGTACCGTTGCCATTTTTAACAAATGTGCCACCAATCAACAAATCTGTACCAGACCCCATCAAGGTTTTTGGCTCACTCACACTGAAAGAATCAAAGCCCAACGCAGCGCTCCAAGTTCCTTGGAAAATAGCAATTTTTTTACTGCCATTGGCATCTTTGCCCAGTGCCGCAATTTTGCCATCAAACACACCCAATTCCAATATTTCTCCCGCAAAAGGCGAACCCACCCCACCCCAACCACCGTTGGCCGCTGTGTAATAAGCAATGTTCCCGGTAGAAGATCCGGCGAATTTTTGAAAATCCCCGCCAATGTATAAGCGATTGCCAACCACAGCCAATGAGCGAATCACCCCATCAGTTCCTTGGGTAGTGCCGCTGTTGCCCAAGTAAGACCAACTGCTACCGTTATAGGCTGCGATGTTTTGCACGGGACTGCCGTTGACGGTATTGTCGAATAGTCCGGCCACAATCAACTTATTATCGAACACGGTCATCGCGATGATCCCATTGTTGCGCGTATCTACCACACCAACCTCAGGTACCCATTTCAAGCCGTTCCATTTGTATAGATGGCTCACCGGGACATCCGCATCGCGCTCAGCATTGGCCATATAAGCGGCGGCGTACATGGTATCGCGATACAATGCAATCGAATGAAAGTTATACGTTCCTTTTACCGTTTTTACCGGTGCTGGAGTTGTTAATCCTGTGTAGTAGCTCCAATTCACCCCATTCCATCGCGCCATGGTGAAATCATTCACTTCGGCGGTGTTGGTTTCTTCAAACAGTGCCAAATATTCGTTACCTGCAGCAAAAGATGCAACAACCTTGGCGGGCAAACCCGATCCCAATGGTTGAAGCACCTGTGCTTGCGCAGACATGCACAAGACAGAGAATACGATCACTACAAAACGCAGACTCATCTCGTGCAATTTATACCATATGTAACACTTTTTCTTCACTTATTGAATCCTCCATGAATAATGGGCCGACAAACCCGCTGACCAACCCCTTGATTCCAGGGCGGCATTCGGGACATACATGGGACTTAGCATCGATTGCGCATTCAAACGCAACCCGATAGCATGACTATAATTCAATCGTTTTTCAACACCTACGGCCAAACGCAAGCCCATCACCCAAGCGCGGAATTGCTCGGAAGATTGTGCTTTCTGCAGAAGGGTTTGGTAATCCAAGGTTTGTGCACCCGCTGAAATCCCCAATCGATTGGCAGAAACCAATATTTCCGGGGTGATGCTCAATCCTTTTTTCCAGGGAAAATGACCTGTGTAACCCATCGGAATGGATAGCATGGTGTAGGTATTTTGCGATTGGAAAGAGACCTGAGGACCTAGCCCCAAATATCCAAAGATGGGATAATAGCCCAAAGCATCCGAGGTTTGTCCCTGTATAACGGTTGCCGGCATGCTGTCACGAAAATCAAAGCGCTGTTGGGTGCGATTTTCGGCATACGCCAATCCCAATTTCACCGAATGCTTGGCACTCAATTGAAACAACAAGCCTGCTTGTATGCGAGAAGCGCTCAGGGCAAACTCGCCTGTTTTCATACGATCAAAATAATTCTTGTGGATGTAATTGCCATAATCACTCTTGGCACGGTACATCAGACCGGTTTGATTGGCATCTGCACCAACTTCCACAGTCCAACGACCGGGCATCAAAGGTTTGCGCAGGCCTTTACTCCATGACAACGGAACCAAAGTAATAATCTGATCCGCAGTTGCATCATCTGTTTGGGTGCTCCACTGTGCAATAAAATCTTTGGTTCGTGCATCTGTTTCGTAAGCATCGCGATCAGCCACTTGCAAATCATCAACAGCGTTAGAAACAGATTGTTCCGGTGCGCGGTTCAAATGATCGGTGGGTGTTGCTTTGCGCAAAACACGGGCAGATTTATTGAGCGCCTCGGTATTTGAAACACTTGGGGTCTCACTCGATGGTGATGCTTTTTGGTTGCTTGCAGTTGACTCAGCAGGCGATTCCGTTTGGATCTGAGCCACGGTGGGCTTCGCTGATTGATTCGTATTTTTCAGACTCCACTGAACAGCAGCCACACTTAACACAGACAAGAGAACGCCGGCAGCTAACCAATACCATATGAATTTGCTCCGGCGTTCTTTGCGGTCAAGGGCAGCGTCTATCGACTGCCATAAGCCAGCGTCGGGATTCGGGGTAAAATCCTCGAATTGCTGGTTTAACCATTTGTCGATATGTCTATTACTGTTTTCCAGTGTCCTTGTTTCTTTGTTGTTCAACCAATTCTTTTAACAACACGCGTGCCCTGTGCAAAAGACTTTTGCTATTGGAGATGGTGGTACCGAGCGATTCTGCGATCTCTTTGTGCGACAATTTATCGATGGCGTATAAGTTAATAACCATGCGATAATTCTCTGGGAGAGACATCAAACATTGAAACACTTCTTCAATTTCCATGAAATCCGACGAAACCTCTACGGAATCTGTGGTTTCATCCACCACGTCAACCACATCCACATGAATGGGGCCGCGCGATGTTTTCCGAAATCTGGAAAGTGCCAAGTTGATAAATACCCGACTCATCCATCCTTCCAATTGCGAAGGATCTTTTAGGGAAGTTATGCTGTCAAAGACCTTGATGAAGCCATCTTGTAACAAGTCTTGAGCATCCGCGCGGCTGTTTGAGTATCTTAGACAAAAACCGAACATTTTGGCACCGTACTTCTCATAAAGAGATTTCTGGGCGATTCGGTCTTTGTTGACACATCCGGCTATGATATCATCGTTGTTTAGCAAGTAGCTTCGGTATTATGACGCACAAAAGAGAAATGGTTGCAAAGAAAAATGTAAAAATGTGAGAATTATGCGTATAACTACTACAGCGACCGCATTTTAGGCCACTTTTGCTTCGTAAATTTGAAATTCTAGTCCCTAATTGTGAGCCATTGTGAAATTTAATAGAAAGGATCTTAGCGATACCGAGTTGTTGCAACTTTACCGCGGCATCCTTAAACCACGCATGATTGAAGAAAAAATGCTGGTTCTACTACGCCAAGGAAAAGTGGGTAAATGGTTTAGCGGCATTGGGCAAGAAGCGATTTCTGTGGGAATGACCATGGCGTTGGATTCAGACGAATACATCATGCCCTTGCACCGCAACCTAGGCGTATTTACTTCCCGCGGAATTCCTTTCGGCAAATTGTTCGCCCAATGGCAAGGAAAAAAATCTGGATTCAGCAAAGGACGTGAGCGCAGCTTCCATTTTGGCACCAACGAATACGCCATTGTGGGTATGATTTCCCATCTCGGGGCGATGCTCGGCGTAGCCAATGGGGTTTCTCTTGCGCACAAAATCAATAACCGCAAGAAAATCTCTGTGGCTTTTTCTGGCGATGGCGGCACCTCGGAAGGCGACTTTCACGAAGCGCTCAACGTAGCCGCCGTTTGGCAATTGCCTGTTATCTTTTTGATTGAAAATAACGGATACGGACTTAGCACGCCCTCCAATGAGCAGTTTCGCTGTAAGCAATTCATCGACAAAGGCATCGGCTATGGCATGGAAGCCATCCAAGTCGATGGGAACAACATACTCGAAGTATACCACGCAGCAAATTATTGGGCGGAAGAACTCAGGAACAATCCCCGTCCGATCATCTTCGAAGCCATCACTTTTAGGATGCGCGGCCACGAAGAAGCCTCAGGGGTAAAGTATGTCCCCACCCACCTTTTCGAAGAATGGGGCAAAAAAGACCCCCTCAGCAATTATGAAAACTACCTCATTGAGGAAGGCATACTCAACCCAGACCTGATCGATGCCTATCGCAAAGAATTCTTGGAAGAAATCGAAAACGGACTAGAAACCACCTTCGCCGAAGAAGAAGTTACCCCAGTTACAGAGGAAGAAATTTCGGACATATACGCACCCTACCATCCAACCAACATACTGCCACAAGCCGCCGACATAGAACCTGGTGAACGCGAATTGCGGCTCGTAGATGCCATAAAAGAAGCCCTAGAGCAGGGCATGGAACAGCATCCATCGTTGGTCATTATGGGACAAGATGTTGCCGAGTACGGCGGGGTATTCAAAATCACCGAGGGTTTCGTAGAGAAATTTGGCAAAGACCGCGTTAGAAATACCCCCATCACCGAAAGTTCGATTCTGGGGGCGGGTTATGGATTGAGCATCGCCAAGCACAAAGCCGTGGTGGAGATGCAATTTTCAGACTTTGTCACCTGCGGTTTCAACCAGATTGTGAACAACTTGGCCAAGAGCCACTATCGTTGGGGTCAAATTGCAGACGTTGTGGTAAGAATGCCAACAGGCGCGGGTGTGCAAGCAGGTCCTTTCCACAGTCAAAGCACCGAAGCGTGGTTTTATCATACGCCGGGATTGAAAATCTACTATCCGTGCAACCCTTATGATGCCAAAGGCTTGTTGTTGCGTGCGTTGGACGATCCAAATCCCGTTTTATTCTTCGAGCACAAATTGCTGTACCGCAGTGTGAGCGGCGCCGTTCCAACATCGCCCTACCTTATTGAAGAAGGCAAGGCCAACGTTTACAACCACGGCGATGATTTTTGCATCATTACTTACGGTTGGGGCGTGCACAAAGCCCTTGAAATCATTGAACAAAACCAATTGAAAGGTAGGGTTGTGGATTTGAGAACGCTCCTCCCCTGGGACCAAGAGACCGTTGTGGCCCAAGTAAAGTTGACGGGAAAGGTGTTGGTTTTGACGGAAGACACCCTTACGGGCAGTATTGCATCGGACATTGCCGCATGGATCTCAGAAAATTGCTTTGAATACCTTGATGCCCCTGTGCAGCGCTTAGGTAGTTTAGACACCCCTGTTCCATTGGCAAAATCATTGGAAGACCACTTTTTGCCATGGCATAGACTGCGTGACACCTTGGATAGACTAATCGCATATTGATGACCAAGTCTCCACAAACCCAAGCAAACGACGAGGCATCGCTGGCGTACTCGTTCGTAAACGACACCAATCAGCACTTATTTCTGACGGGAAAGGCGGGTACCGGAAAAACGACATTCCTCAAGAACTTGCTGCTCAACACCACAAAGAAAACAGTGGTTGTGGCACCTACTGGCGTGGCGGCCATCAACGCAGGCGGAAGCACCATACACAGTATGTTTGGACTTCCCACAAGGGCTTTTGTCCCTACCAACGAAACCGTAGACCCCAATGTAGCCAACAATGCCGTGATGATTCGCGAGCACTTCCATTACAACAAGGTAAAGCGCGATATTTTTCAATCGTTGGAGTTGTTGGTGATTGATGAGATTTCCATGGTTCGGGCCGATTTATTCGATGCCATCGACCACGCTTTGCGGTTCGCCAGAAGCAGTTCCAAACCCTTTGGCGGGGTTCAGCTGTTACTCATTGGCGATTTGATGCAGCTTCCACCGGTGGTTACCGAAATGGAGCGCGGACTCATTTTCCAACATTACAATACAGAGTTTTTCTTCTCAGCTAAATGCTTTCTGGCGCTGGAGATGCTCACAATCGAACTCAAAACCATCTACCGCCAGAGTGATCGAGGATTTATCAATTTGCTGAATCAAATCAGAAGCAACCAGATGGAAAGCTGGGATTATGAAAATTTATCGGAACGTATTCAACCCGATTTTCAACCCGATGAGCCCGGCTGGATTACACTGACCACCCACAATAAACAAGCGGACGCCATCAACGAGAAGGAGCTAGCCAAAATCGAAGCCGCCGAGAAACAATATGTCGCCAAAGTATCTGGAGAATTTTCTGAGGGCAGTTTTCCAACCGAAGGCATTTTACGGTTAAAAGAAGGGGCTCAGGTGATGTTTGTCAAGAACGATACTTCCTACGAAAAACGCTATTACAATGGCAAAATCGGTACGGTAATGCGCATCGCTGGGGATACTCTTTTCATTGACTGTAACGACGGAAAAGCACCCATTGAAATTGAGCGGGAGACATGGAAAAATCTGAGATACAAATTCAATCCCGCCGAAGAAACCGTTGAACAAGAGGAAGTAGGCAGCTTCGAACAATTTCCTCTTCGATTGGCTTGGGCAATAACCGTGCACAAGAGTCAAGGTTTGACATTCGAGAAAGCGATGATTGATGCGGGGAAGAGTTTTGCTCCCGGACAAGTTTACGTAGCGTTAAGTAGGTGTACCCAGCTCGACTCCTTGGTTTTGCTCACTGCGATACGCGCACAGAATATTTTGAGCGATGCCCGAATTCTGCATTTCCATGAAAACCAAGCGAAAACCCGCGACTTGTGGGAAATCTTGGAGGAAAAGCGACAGTTGTTTCACAAGCAGCAATTGCTCGAGGTATACAGCGTGCGTGCCATCAGCTATGAGTTTAATGGGATGATGATTGCCATTTCTAAGGAGAAAAGCAGTAAAATTTCCGCCAAATATGCGGAGTTGTCGCCCCTGAGATTGAAATTCCAGGAATTGGAAGCCACCGCCCAGAAATTCCAACGCTCGATTGCCCAGATTTTCAAGGAACACGAAACCCAGTTCGAGGCCTTAGAGCGTATGCCATCAGCCGAGGAAATTGAGGAGGCCCAAACTGTGTTGGTTCAGTATTTACAGGACCGATGCACCAAGGCTGGCAACTACTTCGCCGATTACTTGAGTGAGCAAATTGTAGAGCCCGTGCGTAGATCTTTCACGGAGTTACAGCGCGGTGGTAAACCCGTGGGATCACAAAAAATCCGCGACCGAGTGGGCGATTTTCAAACCCATTGCTGGGCCTACATCAAGAAATTATACAAAGTAAAATACGGAGAAACTCCGTTGTATTTGAGCGACGACAAACCTTACGTTCCCGAGGTTTAGTCCAATTGAATAAAAATTGCTGATTGTTGATTCAGCGACCGATACTCGGGACGCCCTGCACAGTAAAATTATTACTTACACGTTGAATCGGAAGTGCATGCAATCGCCATCCTTCACAATGTATTCCTTGCCTTCTACGCGCAACTTTCCTACTTCTCTGCAGGCAGCCTCGGTGCCATAATGGATGTAATCTTCATATGCAATGACTTCCGCGCGGATAAATCCTTTTTCAAAATCGGTGTGAATTTCACCTGCCGCTCCAGGGGCTTTCGTCCCTTCGGTAATTGTCCATGCACGAACCTCCTTCACACCTACAGTGAAATAGGTAATATAGTTCAGCAACTTATAGGCAGCGTGAATCAACTTCTCTACGCCACTTTGCTCCAATCCCATCTCTTGCAAGAACATCTGTCTATCCTCAAAGCTCTCCAAATCGGCAATTTCCGCTTCGATGGCTGCCGAAATCAAAATGATCCCTGCATTTTCACCTGCAATGGCTTGTTTCACTTGCTCAACATAGGCATTCCCGTTGTTTACACTTTCAGGATCCACGTTACAAACATAAAGGACAGGCTTTTCGGTCAGTAAATTCAGGTCTTTGACGAGCGCCTTTTTTTCGGGCTCCATCTCCAATGTTCTTGCGTTTTTACCTGTCAACAAATGTGCTTGGTATGCTTCGCTCACTTCGAGCAATTTGGCTGCATCTTTATCACCCGCTTTGGCTTGTTTCTGAATCTTGGCGATGGTTTTTTCCAGCGATTCAAGGTCCTTCAACTGCAATTCTGTGTCGATAATTTCTTTATCCCGAATGGGGTTTACTGAACCATCCACGTGAATGATGTTGTCATCGTCGAAGCAACGTAGTACATGCAAAATGGCATTGGTATTTCTGATGTTTCCCAAGAACTGGTTTCCCAATCCATCGCCTTTGCTTGCGCCTTTCACCAAGCCCGCGATATCCACGATTTCGATGGTGGTTGGTACTAAACTTTGTGGATTCACCAAGGCCGCCAATTTGTTCATCCGAATATCGGGCACCGTAATGGTACCTACGTTGGGTTCGATGGTACAAAAAGGGAAATTGGCAGATTGCGCTTTGGCGCTTGAAACTGCATTAAACAGGGTGGATTTACCCACATTGGGCAGTCCCACGATACCACATTGCATTGCCATTGGACGATTTCTTAGTTTAGGAGGTCACCGATATCCTGCAAAATTTTGCGGGTGAGATTTTCGGCGGTGTTGATGCTGTCACTCTCAGCGTATATTCTAATGATGGGCTCGGTATTACTTTTACGCAAGTGTACCCAATCGTTATCAAATTCAATTTTCACTCCATCGATGGTGTTGATGGGCTGTTTTTT
>DBCP01000147.1:41261-44503 GCA_002293105.1 Bacteroidetes bacterium UBA955
TTCAGCTTTGTTTTTCGACATGCGATAATTGGGATAAGTGGCTCTAAGCGCCGACATCCTTAAGCCCGTTTCGGCCAAATGACTCAAGAAAAGGGCAATACCTGCGAGGGCATCACGACCGTAATGCAATTCAGGCACGATGATACCACCATTGCCTTCACCACCGATCACAGCACCAATTTCTTTCATTTTCTCAACCACATTCACTTCACCAACGGCACTGGCCTCATATTGCTGACCTGCCTTTTCAGTAATATCGCGAAGGGCACGTGTACTAGAAAGGTTACTCACTGTTGGTCCGGGCGTATGTTTCAAATAGTAATCGGCCACGGCCACCAACGTATATTCTTCGCCGAACATTTCGGTATCTTCACAAATCAGGGCGAGGCGATCTACATCGGGATCCACAACAATACCCAAATCACATTTTGCTGATTTCACCGCAGAGGCAATTTGTCCAAGGTGCTCGGGCAATGGCTCTGGGTTGTGGGCAAAATGACCGTTTGGTTCGCAGTTAATTTCTTCGATGGCTTCAACGCCCAAGGCGCGCAACAAAGCAGGCACGGCAATACCACCTACACTATTCACGGCATCCACCGCAATTTTAAACTTCTGAGCGGCAATAATGTCGCGCTTCACCAACGGCAAATCCAAAATCTTTTGGATGTGCATCGGCAAAAAATCTTTTTTGGTAATGCTACCCAGTTGATCTACGCCAGCAAAAGCGATGTTATTGCTTTCCGCCAATTCCAAAACCATGGCTCCATCAGCGGCGGAAATAAATTCGCCTTTGTGGTTCAACAATTTTAGGGCGTTCCACTGCTTTGGGTTGTGGCTAGCAGTCAAAATGATACCACCGGCGGCTTTTTCTTCCACCACAGCCATTTCAACCGTTGGGGTTGTGCTCAAACCAGCATCCACCACATCTATGCCCAAGGCGATCAATGTGTTTACTACTAGTTCATGCACCATTGGACCGCTAATTCGCGCGTCTCTACCCACTACTACTTTCTTGCCTTTTTTGGCCGATAAGACCCAGGCACCATAAGCAGCAGCGTATTTGACAACATCAATGGGCGTCAGGTTTTCACCGACATTCCCACCTAGCGTTCCACGTATTCCAGAAATCGATTTGATGAGCGTCATAAAAGGACGGCAAAAATACGGCTTTTTGACCTGTTTAGGGCAGATTTTTCATTGTATTATTCACAAATGACCATTGTCGTTTGGCGGAAATCACATAGAAATAAACACAAAACTTCCGGCGTTAACCAATAAATTTGTGGCATGCAACCCATCATTGAATGCGTACCGAACTTTAGCGAAGGGCGGAACTTACAAACCATCAAGACAATAACCGATGCTATTGAAACCGTTGAAGGCATTAGACTTTTGGATGTTGACCCGGGAAAAGCCACCAACCGCACGGTAGTCACTTTCGTAGGTTCACCGGACGATGTCATCGAGGCCGCATTTCGTGGAATCGCAAAAGCCGCAGAAGTCATCAACATGCAGAATCACAGCGGAGAACACCCACGCATGGGCGCCACCGATGTATGTCCCCTCATACCCATTTCGGGCATCAGCATGGAAGAAACTGCAGTGTATGCCCAAAAATTGGCCAAGCGTGTGGCGGAAGAACTGTCCATACCCACCTATCTATACGAAAGTGCACAAACCAATGCTGCGCGAAACAATTTGAGTGTGATTCGTGCCGGCGAATACGAGGGATTTTTCGAGAAAATTAAATTACCCGAATGGGCGCCTGACTATGGAAAAGCCGAAATGAATGCTACCGCTGGGGCAACGGTCATTGGAGCGCGTGACTTTTTGATTGCGTACAATGTAAACTTGAACACAAAGAGCACCCGCATCGCCAATCGCATTGCATTTGACGTGCGCGAGGCAGGCCGTGTAAAGCGCGAAGGCAATCCCTATTCTGGCAAAATCATGAATGACGAACAGGGTGAACCCATACGCATTCCGGGCAAGTTGAAAGCGGTTAAAGCCATTGGATGGTATATTGAAGAATACAACATGGCCCAGATTTCTATGAACCTCACCAATTACAAAATCACGCCTTTGCATGTGGCTTTTGAGGAAACCCGCAAAGCGGCCGATGATCGCGGGGTAAGGGTCACCGGTTCTGAATTGGTGGGATTGATTCCTTTGCAACCGATGTTGGATGCCGGGAAATATTTCCTTGAAAAACAAGGCATGAGTTCCGGGGTGAGTGAGGCTGAATTGGTAGATTGTGCGATCAGAAGTATGGGATTGAACGAATTGGGTTCGTTTGATCCAAAGAAGAAAATCATTGAATACCTGTTGCGCGACGATAAGCAATCTCGATTGGTCAATATGTCGGTACGTGGTTTTGTAAATGAAACCGCCAGTGACAGTGCCGCGCCGGGTGGCGGAAGTATTTCCGCACTCACGGGCGCTATGGGCGCTGCGTTGGGCACCATGGTGGCCAACTTGAGCGCCATCAAAAAAGGTTGGGAAGACCGTGTGGGCGAATTTTCACCATGGGCAGAACAGGGTCAGTTACTGAAAGACAAACTTGTTGCGTTGGTGGATGAAGACACCCGTGCGTTCGATGCAATCATGTCGGCCTTCGGCCTCCCAAAAGATACCGCAGAGCAAGTAGTCATCCGCAAACAGGCCATTCAAGACGCGTCGAAATACGCCACGGAGGTACCATACCGCACCATGCAAACGGCCTATGAATGTTTGCCTTTGCTGAAGCAAATGGCTGAACATGGCAATCCCAATTCCCTTTCGGATGTGGGTGTAGGTGCCTTGTGCATCAAAACCGCGGTTCGCGGCGCTTGGTTGAATGTATTGATCAACGCGCAGGGGCTTGCGGATAAACCATGGGCCGACAACATTGTGGCTGAGGCAAAGGCCTTATTGGCTAAGAATCATGTGGCTTGTGATGAAATCATTTTGGGCATTGAAGCCAAATTGAGTGCTTAATCATTCAGTCTATTCGTTGAAAAAGCACTTGCCAAATCGCCATTTACGATTCCCACTTTGGGTCATTGGTACATTGTGTTTTTACATTGGCCATAGTAGTGCCCAATATGCCCCGGCTGCCGGGCAGCCGGGGTCGACCGCTTTGCGGTCCGACAGTTCCTGCTTCATCAATTGGGCGAAGCGATGCAATATTCAAAGGGGACTAAAGCAGATTAATTTGCCTGATTCTGGCTTTGCCAGCGTGGGTACGGCGGCCGGGGCCGAAG
>DBCP01000021.1 GCA_002293105.1 Bacteroidetes bacterium UBA955
GCGCCCATATCAATAAAACCGCCTTCACCCAATTCCACAATGTGGTTCTTTGAAAAAGGATTGATGTTGTTGAGCCAACTCAATAAAATTTCTGTGTGATACGCCGCGGGTAAATACACATACGGCAATAAAACCATGAGCACAGAGAGTAGCACCGCCATGCCGAAGGCCGACCACTTGCGCATGAGAAAAAGCTGTCCAACCATATAAATTGGCAAAATTTTCAAGGTAACACCGAAAGCCAGACCCAAATTTCTCTGTAACGAACCTGAAATTACGCCATCGAATGCTTTCACCACACCCCAAACAATGAGTATGGTCATCTGTCCGTAGAGCAAATTCAAAAACAACCACCGATAGGTGAGTAGGGCAAAATACAACCAAAAAAGGAAACCTTGTTTATTTTTTGGGGGTTGAAAGGTGCGATTCACGAATTGAACCAACTGGTAAACGAAATAGAGGTTCAGGGCATTCCATAACAATTTCAAGACGAAGAGTCCGAATGGGATTTCTTCAGAAACGATAAACTTCGGCAGCAAAGTAAATGGGGCTAATAGACTGGCAAACAGGGGACTGTAATAATAATACAAAGCCCATCCTTGTGCGTTGTAAGGCCTGGTGTATGGGTTTTGCAGGTTGGTCAATCGCTCAGCGGCACCAAAGAAAATATTTAAATCATTGTTGGTACTCAAGCTGCGCAAAAACGGCCAAGCCAAGAGGGCAGCAAACACCCAAATGAGGATTTTGATGTTTTTTTGGTAGGCAAATTCCTTGACTGGCTGACTCATCTAGATGCAAATTTAACCAATGCAGAATGCAAATTGTGTTGTGTTTAAGAAATCCAATGGTTTGCGTTAATTTTGCGGCCCCTTGGCCCCGTAGTTCAATGGATAGAATAGATGTTTCCTAAACATTTGATATGAGTTCGATTCTCGTCGGGGCTACCAAAGCGGAATTATCAAACTAATGAATTTGGTTTGACTAATTCGGAAGTTACAGGTTAGATAATAATCTGAGAGCCTTTCCCTAAGCAATTTAATTTTGAAAAAGTGAAACTTAGGCTTGACTTTTTTCATTTCAACAGGCACTTTTAAATGAAATCTGGGAGAAAACAATATTTCATTCTATTCCCCCAAAAAAATTCATTTTCTCGTATATTGCCTTTGTGAAAAAATTACTCCCCATCTTATTGTTTACTTTTTTGGGTAACCATTCATCAAAGGCTCAAAATACACGGTTCCTTGACCCTGTCTTCACAGCGGTCACGAAAACCACAGTGACCTACTCTGATGTCTTCAATGATGATTATCACAAAATGGACATATATACGCCCAATAACGACAACCTAAGCAAACGTCCGTTGATTGTTTACGTCCACGGAGGGGCCTTTTACGCAGGCGACAAAGCCAGCCAAGATTGTATTGATTTTTGCACTGCGTTTGCCAAGAAAGGTTATGTTGCTGTGTCGGTCAACTATCGATTGGCCAATGCTTTTTTGTTCTTGTCCGACAAAAAGATTCAGCTCAATGCGGTATTACAATCCATTGCAGATGTCAAATCATCGTTGCGTTATTTTGTCAAAGATGCTTCCACCACAAATCAGTATAAGGTAGACACAACGGCTTTTTTCTTGGGTGGTTATTCCGCCGGTGCTGTGGCCTCCCTCCATACTGGGTGGGTCACTGCTGAGTCTGAACTCGACGCAAATCTCCAAGACATCCTCAAAAATGGCATCAAAACGCTAAATGGTGACGCCGGGAATAACGGTTATAGCAATCCAATAAAAGCCTTGTATAGCATGGCGGGTGCCGTTTATCAAACCAGTTATATCTCACCAAACGACTTACCTGTTTGGATGGGTCACGCCAAAGATGACGCCACGGTATCTTATAACTGCGCACCGGGACTAAACAACCCTTTGGTAGTTACACTCTGTGGTACTGGGAAAATGATACCGAAACTGGATTCTGCGGGTGTGAAATATGATTCCATGATATTGGAAACTGGCGGTCATTCATGGCCCGGACTTGGCAATAATGGGAAGGATTTCAAAAAAGCTGTTACAGAAATTGCAGAATTCTTCTACCCCATGATTCCACAAAACACTCAATCCATCAAAAAACCAGAAACCTATCAAGCCATTTCTATTTATCCCAACCCTACCCAAGGGTTCATTCAAATCATTCAATATGGTGCAGTGAGATTGGGAAACTATCGCATTGTAAATGGGATGGGTCAAAACCTAATGTCTGGCTTTATTTGCGATAAACAGACCATATTGGATCTCAACCACTTGCCCAAAGGGTACTACAAACTTGTTTGGGAAAATTCGGCTTTGGAAATGCAGTCCATTATTGTGGAGTGACAATTACTTCCTCGTTAGCGCCTCAATTGATACACTGTATAATGTGCAGATTCGTAAAAAAACATCTGTCCGTTCAATGTTCGAAAAACCAATCCTTTAGAAGCGAATATATCCAAGACCGGCTTGTTTAAAACTACATACGCGGCGCCCAATTTACGGTAATTCTCCACCGAATTGTGGCCTAACAATTGTTCGGGGAAAATGGTCCAACCTTTTCGATGCAACAAAAACAACTCTTGGGGACTTGCACTAGAAACCAATACAACCTTGGCATCCATAGGTATAACTGCCGCGATTTCCGTTTCTAACGACAGTTTGTATTGCTCCGACGGTTTGATAAAATGGTCGTGTATTTGATT
>DBCP01000027.1:0-4475 GCA_002293105.1 Bacteroidetes bacterium UBA955
TAATAACAGAGGGGGTCATAAACGCCAGGGGCCCCGTCTGCGACGGGGCCCCTGGCTACTACTAAACCAAACCTATAAATTTCCCAATTGGAATTGGAATTACAATCACTCCCGCATCTCGTAACGCGACTTACCGTTCCATCCCATACTCACACCAAAACGCACACCGTATTTCCCTGGAACCAAATACAAATTCACGGGCAAATTCAACTTGCCTGACTTCAATGTTTTACCCGCAGCGAACAAGAACCCTGTGGTAAATGTCACATCACCCCTGCTATCGGGCCGACTCTCAACCAACGCATCCTTCACAAAAACATCAGACCAAGTAGCACCATTGTCTACCGAATATTTATCCATGTATTTTGAAAAAGAGAAAGTAGGTCCGAAAGCAAACTCCCAACCACTGACGTTATTACGCAAACCGTTCAAAAAGGTTACACTTGGAATAAAGCGACCTTGATCCAAACCCGTAACGGTAGGAATGAACTCAAACAGCGCTTGGAAATTTCCTTCGTTCAAATACTGTTTCTCAAACTGATAACCAAACTGGAACATATAAGGCATCCCATCGTAACCGCCTTCTTGGGTTGGCGCTTTAATGATGTTCGCAGACTCACCCGTTAAAACCGTCATCCCCATACGCGGGCCATCGCTTTGCAATCGCAACTGATAAGGGTTGTTGATGGAATTGTCAAAGTCCGCCTTTTTGGTCAACTTGTTCACCAAATCTTGGTCGTTGACCTTACCAAACAATTCATTCATCGTTACACGCACCATCGATAATTCATTGCCTGGGATATTCAAAAACTCCTTTACAAAACTCTTCTCAAATACACCGGTTTCAACATCCAATAAACGAATACTCACATTCACATTTTCTCCCAATTGCGATATGCTGCCCGTGACGATTTTTTGCACCTTCAATCGCTTCCCAAACTCCGCCAAACAAATCTTCGAGAAACAGCCGGTCATTTTCAAGGTATCTCTCTTGGCGATGTATTCGATGTCATACTTATCCATCACCTCAAAATCCCCAAAACGTACCAAATCATTAATAATGAATTGAATACACTGACTTTGGTTGGCCGCCGCATAGCCACGGGTATCAAAATCAATGATGGCGATGGTTGGCTTTGTTGCAACTTGTGATTGTGCAGCACCAGCAAAAACCGTGAGCAAAGAGAGCACAGTAATTTTTAACTTATTCATAGCGATTGTTTTCATGATAATTAATTTCTTCGAAGGTCGAGGCAATACCCTCCGCAAACCTTACGGATTAACGCATATTTTCAAAATGATTTTAAGGATTAAAGCATAACCTACACCCACACGACCCAACATTTGCATTTTTCGCAAAAAAAGTTAGTCACTTTCGCAAAAAGTTGCATTTTTTGCAACAGAAATTTTATAGCTTTACGGAAAATCGCAAATACTATGTCGAACACTGTACAAACCAATTTTATCGAATTGCTCAAACGCTCAGCGCCCATGCACATCAGCTTGGCGGAAGAGCTCAGTGAACTACTACAAATAAGTCTAGACTCGGTCTATCGACGATTGCGCTGCGAAACAGACATCACCCTATCAGAAACATTTGCTATTTGCAAGCATTTCAATATCCCGTTGGAGGCCCTATCCGAGGTCAATTCCAACATGGTGGCTTTCCGCATCAACAAACTCACCGCCGATTCTGAAAGTTTTTACCAATACCTTCAAGTGCTGCATGGCGATTTGTCTTGGATGATGAAATACCCCAACCATCGCCTCATCTATGCCGCCGAAGATTTGCCGGTTTTCTATCACTTCTTCTTCCCCAAATTGGCGCAGTTTAAAATGATGTACTGGAACAAGAGTATCCTCAACTCCACCGCGTTACAAGGCAGAAAAGTGGAAGAAATACAATTGCCAAGTATTTGGTTGGAAGAAGTGCCCAAACTGCGCGATATGTTCATGAGTATTCCTACCACCGAGTTGTGGAACGACGACACCCTCAAAAGCACCATACAGCAGATCAAATTCTATTGGGAGGCCGGATTTTTCTCTGAAAAAGAAACCGTATTACAAGTACTTGAAGACCTTGATGGCATATTGGCCATGGCATCCAAACAAGCCGAAAACGGCAAAAAATACAACCCTTTAAAAGACCAATCCAACGAAACGGAATATGCCCTCTATGGCTCTGAATTGATGATAGGCAACAACACCGTTTTCCTCACATCCGATACGCATCAAGCGAGTTATATCGGACATAATTCGTTCAATTTTATTCGCTCCAACAACCGATACTTCAACGAAATCACAGAGCATTGGCTCAACAACATGATTTCCAAAAGCACCCCGCTGAGTTTGGTGGCAGAGAAATCGAGGAATCAATTTTTCAAAGGGATTTACAACAGTGTAGACAAATTCCGTCAGCAAGTCATCCAAGACTAACCCCATTCCTTTCACTGCATTTTCACTACCGCATGCGCGAATTGGCCCAGCAAATACTCAAAAAACACTGGGGGTACGATGCATTCCGACCGGGTCAGATCGATATCGTAGAAAGTTTGATGTTGGGAAAAGACACCCTGGCATTGCTACCCACCGGCGGAGGGAAAAGCATCTGCTTTCAGGTTCCAGCGGCATCCAAATCGGGCACTTCATTGGTCGTTTCACCACTCATCGCCCTGATGAAAGACCAGGTAGAAACCCTCAATCGCAAAGGGATTCCGGCGGCCGCATTGCATGCTGGAATGTCGCGCAAAGAAATTCAACACACATTGGAGCAGGCATTGCATGGAGAATTCAAACTGCTTTACGTTTCTCCGGAGCGATTGGCCACCCAGAATTTCCGGGGGTATTTGCCCAACTTGAACATACAATTGTTGGTGGTGGACGAGGCCCATTGCATCAGCATGTGGGGACAGGATTTCCGTCCTTCCTACCAACGCATCGCTGAGTTGCGCGCACTGTTGCCGGGGGTTCCCTTGGCGGCATTCACGGCCAGTGCACCTGCATGGATTCAAGACGATATCATCCAAGGTTTACAATTGCAAACGCCCTACATTCACCGGGGCGATTTCTCCCGCAACAACCTCATTTTTCACGCGCTGGAAAGCCAAGACAAGGCGAATCACATCGTGCGAATATTGGGTCGATCAGAGGGCAGCGCATTGGTCTTTGGACACACCCGAAAATCGGTGGAGTCGATCTGTAGAACGTTGATTGAAAAGGGGATCTCGGCCAGTTTTTATCATGCTGGACTGCCCAATGGCGAGCGCAGCGAGCGACAAAACGAGTGGGTTAATAACCACGTTCGGGTGATGGTTTGCACCAACGCCTTTGGGATGGGGGTTGACAAACCCGATGTGCGGCTGGTGATACACAGCTTCCCACCCAAAAACCCTGAGGATTACTACCAGGAGGCCGGCCGTGCCGGCCGGGATGGCAATTTGAGCCATTGCGTGCTTCTACACCACCCAAACGATTGGCAGGAAATACACGAATCACTGCTGCAACAGCACCCCAACGAAGACACCCTTAAGCACACTTACCATGGCATGCTCAACGCCCTGGGCGTATCGGATGGGGAAGGAGAATGGCAATCGCACCCGGTGAATCTAGCCCTCATCGCCCAGCAACAAAACCTACATCCCAAAAACCTATATTATGCCGTGAAAGCACTGGAAATACTGGGACAGTGGCAATGGATGGAAGGCAATTGGCAACCCGCAACGGTAATGATGACCGGGCCACAACACGAAATTTACGACTTCAAAGAAAAACAGCCCGCGTATGGCATCCTGTTGGATACATTGTTACGCGGACATGGGGGCATTTTTGATCACGCGGTGAACATCAATGAATCTTCGTTGGCACGCCGTCTGCGCAAAAGTGATTTCGATCGCGAGGTTTCACAAGAAGAAATTGTGCAAGTACAGCGCATGTTACAACAGATGGAAAAATTGCAATTATTGCGATACCAACCCTCAACGGAATGGCCCTTGCTCACCCTCACCGAATCCCGCAGTCTATACCCAAGCTTGAATATCGACCTGCTTCAGCGACTGCTCAAACGCAGATTGCAAGCGCTGGAACAACTCACAAACTATGCCGTTGGTGAATCGTGCAGAAGTGCTTTTTGGCGAATCCATTTCACCGAAGAAACCCAAGCACCAGATTGTGGCACCTGCGATATTTGTAAACGAAAAAACCGCAAAGCCGGAGACGAACGCAGTCGGAAATTCTGGCACAGCACCCTGTTAAAGAACCCAAACAGCAAGGCGGCGTATATGCTGAAGCATTTTCCAGTAACCCAACAGGCGCTGTTGGTAGAAACCCTGCGTATAATGCTCGACGAAGGTTGTATTATTGAAAACGAAAACCAGACACTCTCATGGGTAGGCGAATCATTTTTACAGTAACCAACGATTTGGCATTTGACCAGCGGATGCAGCGCATCTGTGGCAGTTTGGCGGCCGCGGGTTACG
>DBCP01000027.1:4530-7830 GCA_002293105.1 Bacteroidetes bacterium UBA955
CTCAAAAACGACTCCCGCAGCCTATCAAACCAACCCTATCAACAAATTCGCCTCAAACACATGCTGTTCAGCAAAGGCAAATTGTTTTATCTCGAATTCAATATCCGATTGCTGTTCTATTTGCTATTCGTTCGCACCGACGCCATTTGCAGCATCGACTTAGACACCGCTTTACCGGGTATTTTGGTGGCCAAACTGCGAAAAAAGTATCATATTTTCGACGCCCACGAATTGTTTACCCATGTGCCGGAGGTGGAGCGACGCAAACGCGTGCAAGCGGTATGGTCTTGGGTTCAGCGATTCACCTTCAAGCACACTGATTCTGCGTATACCGTTGGTCCGGCCATTGCCGAATACTTCGAAGGGCTTTATCACCGGCCTGTAAAAGTGGTGAGAAACATGCCCATCGCCACCGATTTGATGACTCAAGCACAGGATTCAACTGCGCCAAACCCCTTTGCTTGGTTAGGCGATAGGCGATTTATTTTGTACCAAGGGGCCCTGAACGAAGGACGTGGGTTGGAAGCCCTCATCGAGGCCATGAAATCCATCCCTTGTGAACTTGTTTTGGCCGGGGAAGGCGATTTGAGTCAGGCCTTGCGCGATCGGGTGGCCAAGGCTGAATTACAAGACAAAATTCATTTTTTGGGCATGATTGCCCCGCATCAATTGCCGCTGCTGACACCGATGGCATATTTGGGTTTCAATGTGAGCGAAAATGTGGGTTTGAGTTACTATTTGTCGCTCAATAACAAATTCTTCGATTACACACAAGCGCGATTGCCAAGTTTGGTCAACCCTTATCCAGAATATACGAAATTATTGTCGGATTTCCAAGTAGGACTGCCTACGGAGCCCAATGCCGCATCAATCATTGCCAATGCCAACAGGGTTTTGGGCGATGTTTCTTTGCACGGGGCGCTAAGGGCGGCCTGCGAAGCAGCCGCCCTTAGCTGGCAGTGGGATATTGAGCAGCAAGCCTTACTTTCCATCTACCAACAACTGTTACCTAATCACCCGTGAGCAAGCAAAACACCGTGAAGATTTCCCACATTCATATCATCGCCTTTGACCTTCCCTACCCCCCAGATTACGGAGGAGCCACCGATATCTACCACAAAATCCGCAGCCTCTATGATTTGGGTGTAAAAATAACCCTGCACGTATTTTTGTACAAAGGCAAAATGCCCGCGCCGGCATTGGAAGCCCTGACCGAAAAAACGCATTACTACTATCGCCGTCGTTTTGTGAATCCCTTTTGGGGGTCCAAACCGTATGTGGTCACCACGCGCAATAGCGAAAACCTCATGCGCAAACTGCTACTGGATGATTACCCCATTTTGTTTGAAGGACTCCATACAACGGCCTATTTGGGTCGGCCTGAACTCAAAGACCGTATCATGGTTGTCCGTGCCCACAACGTGGAGCACAATTATTACCGGGCGCTCGGCTTCGCCGAGCGCCGCTGGATCAAACAAAAATTCTTCTTCCTGGAAGCCAATCGACTTCAAAACTACGAGCCTATATTGCAGCAAGCACATGCCATCGCTGCCATATCGCCCATGGAAACAGCCTACTTTCAAAAAACCTACGGCAATACCCACTACATCCCTGCATTTCACTCAAACTCCAAAGTGATGTCGCTCCCCGGCAAAGGCGATTACGTACTCTACCACGGCAACCTCTCCATCCCGGAAAACGATCGGGCCGCCATTTACTTGGTGGAAGAAGTTTTTCCACTGCTGTCTCAACCCTGCATTGTGGCCGGCTCCAACCCCTCGCAAATGCTGCAAAACGCCGCCGCCAAATACCCCCATATTCAAATCAAAGCCAATCTCACCGCGGAAGAAATCTTCGACCTGGTGCGCAATGCCCACGTCAATACCCTTGTCACCTTCCAGTCTACAGGCATCAAACTCAAACTCCTGAATGCTTTGTACCGGGGCCGACATCTGGTCGCCAACACACCCATGGTGGAAGAAACCCAACTTGAATCACTGTGTCACGTCTCAGACGACCCAAAAGCCATGGCCCACATAATCAAACAATGCTTTTTGGAACCCTTTGAGGAATCAAACATCCACGACCGGGAGCAACAGCTCAGCAACACGTTCAACAACACCGAAAACGCAAAAAAACTGATGGCGCTGTTCAATACTACAGTTTAAACGAATAGCCCAAACCAAAAATCCAGCTGTTTTGCCAAGCACTCGCTCCGGGCTTCACCAAATCTTTATCGTATATCGATATCAACGTGTAATTCACGTTCAAATATTTCGAAATCTTGGCCACCAGCGCGAAATCGATCCGCGAATCCAAGCTCGCATCCTCCGCCACATAAGGCGCAAACCCCAGATAGTTGAACTTCATCGTCACCTTCTTTTTCGCACCTAACTCTCGCTGAACACCCATCTGAATCTGAACCCCCATCTGGTTGTCTAAAAATTTCCCTTTGGGCACACGGGCGATTATGGTCTCGTTCCTAATTTCATACAACAGCTGATTCAACACATACGTCTGTTTCAAGGTTACATAACCCATCCGCACGTAAAATGTGGGCAACGGCTTGTATTCCATTCCCAACGCAAACTGGGTCTGTCCTTGACTCATAAAACTCGAGTTCAAGGTCCCAACTTCCCTACCAATGGTATTTCGTGAATACCGAAACCCCGGCAGCAACTGCGTTTGAAAGTTCAATCCCCCGAAAATGGACATACCCGGCTGGGCCGATACCGTATGTCCCAGCTTACTATCCAAAAATACGTTGTCGATATTCTTCTTGTTCACCCGATATTTTAGACCATAATTGTCGAATTGCCTGGCAGACACCATCCCAATATTCACCTTGAAAATGTTATCAAAACTGGTATTAGGGCGTTTCACCTGCGCAAATGCACTCATGAATCCGTTGGCGGTGATGTTGTTAAAGCCTCCGCTCGACCAGTTGGGTGAGGAACCGGAAAACGACACGGTAGAACCAAAATCGGCGCCATAGGTCAAAATGCGGTGCGAATTGGAATCGCGGTGATACTGATACTTTGCGGGTTGTCCATCGTTACCAATAGCAAAGGCCTCGGCACGCAGTGAACATCCCAACCCAAACACCAACAAAATTAGCCAACGCATTTCTACGGCAAATATCCGCTTGCGGCAACACAATTCACCCATGTTCTCAGAGGAGTTGTACTACAGCAACAACATTGTAAAAGAAATTGAACAGTTACGCGGTGGGAGGCGTTTCTTCATCATCTTGCACAATGATCGTCTTCGCCTTGTTCATGGCTTTCACCACCAAAAACA
>DBCP01000027.1:7933-9489 GCA_002293105.1 Bacteroidetes bacterium UBA955
CCCACCAAGGCAATCAATGGCATGATGAGGTCGTTCACCAAGCTGTTGACGATGTTTTGAAAGGCCGTACCGATGATCACCGCCACGGCCAAATCTACCACGTTGCCGCGGTTCACAAATTCTTGAAATTCTTTGAGAATGCGCATAGTCTAGGCAAATTAATGCCGAAAATCTTAGCCTTCCAAGCCCATTTTTGAAGACGCGCGCTTGCGTTCGTTTTCGTCCAAATAGACTTTGCGCAAACGAATGTTCTCTGGAGTAACTTCCACGTATTCATCCTCTTGGATGTATTCCATGGCTTCTTCCAATGAAAACTGACGCGGCGGTGCCAAAACAGTATTGTCATCTTTACCGGCAGCACGGAAGTTCGTCATTTGTTTGGCCGTACACAAGTTCACCACCAAGTCACCTGGCTTAATGTGCTCACCCATCAATTGACCGGTATACACTTCAGCACCAGGGTGAATAAAGAAAGTACCACGGTCCTTCAATTTATCCATACTATAAGGCGTAGCGGCTCCTTTTTCCTTGCTGATCAAAACGCCATTGATTCTCATCGGCATTGGACCTTTCCAAGGTTCGAAATCTTTCAAGCGGTGGGCCATAATCGCCTCACCCTGTGTGGCGGTTAATAGGTTGTTTCTCAAACCAATCAAACCACGCGATGGAATATCAAACTCCAAACGAACCATATCGCCCTTGGGCATCATGCTTGTCATCTCGCCTTTGCGCTGACTTGCATATTCAATCACTTTACCACTGTGTTCTTCTGGTACATCAACCGTAAGTACTTCAATCGGCTCGTAGGTTCTGCCCTCAATTTCTTTTAAAATTACACGGGGCTGTCCCAACTGCAACTCGTATCCTTCACGGCGCATGGTCTCCACCAATACACCCAAGTGTAAAATTCCACGACCAAATACCAACCACTGATCTGCTGAGCTGGTTTCTTCCACGCGCAACGCCAAATTCTTTTCAGTTTCTTTCATCAAACGCTCCTTGATCTTTTGGCTGGTAACAAATTTACCTTCTTTGCCGAAGAAAGGACTGTTGTTGATGGTGAACAACATACTCATGGTAGGCTCATCAATTTTCATGGTGGGCATTCCCTCGGGAGATTCAAAATCAGCAATGGTATCGCCGATTTCAAAGTTATCGATACCCGTAATTGCACAGATGTCGCCACATTCCACTGTCTCCACTTTTCTCTTACCCAAACCGTCGAAAATAAACAATTCTTTCACACGGGTTTTTTCAATCTTACCATCGCGCTTCACCAATGAAACCGGCATGTTTTCTTTCAAACCACCGCGATGCAAACGGCCGATCGCGATACGACCGGTGTAGTTACTATAATCCAAACTGGTAATCTGCAACTGGGGGGTTCCTTCTCTCACAATCGGCGCAGGAACAACTTCCAAAATGGTATCCATCAAGAAAGTCAAATCCTCTGTAGGCTTCTTGAAATCTGGACCAAACCAGCCATTCTTTCCGGAGCCAAATACCGTGGTAAAATCCAACTGATCTTCGTTGGCACCCAAGTTGAAGAACAAATC
>DBCP01000127.1:0-567 GCA_002293105.1 Bacteroidetes bacterium UBA955
TTGTGATGGCTGTGTTGATATATTCCGTATATGGTATGCAGCCCATCACGCGTGGAATATTAACGAGCGTTTTACTATTTGCGGGATTGTTTTTACTCAACCACCTTTGGCCGGTGAATTCGAATTTCTTGTTGATTGGATCTTTGGGTAAATCGCTACTATTGATGGGTACAGCGATGTTCATTCTGCTGCGTTTCAGGTTGAGCGATGACGTCTACAGCATGGCCAAGAAAATGTTGGCACCCATTGGTATTCGGTTGAAAGACTAATGAATTAGTTTTTTTGGGAGAACTGTCCAAAGAAATCGCCCAGGCTCATTCGATCGAATGCATCTACGTAGCCACCTTCGGTTAGATTGATTACCTTCTTGTGGATGTGTTTTGCGTAGCGCGATGTTTCATCGTAACCCGTGTGCACTTTTACCAAACTATGAAACAATTCGTGGAGGCGAATCTTACCGGTTGTGCCATCCGCTTCTTGTTTCAATAAAGGGTGTTTTTTGTTCTCGTCAGCATAAAAATGGGATTCAGTACGGATTATGGTGTTGTCGGTGTCCACCATGATGTT
>DBCP01000127.1:651-5154 GCA_002293105.1 Bacteroidetes bacterium UBA955
GCATTGAAAATGCATGAATTGACCACGTTTTCGCATTGTGGACTGCCCAAACGCCATTGGTACATTCGGTTGCGGAAACCCGCTGTGCCGCCGATAACTGTGTAGTTGTAAGTGACGAATTGGATGTTGGGGTTGTTTAGGTTGTTAACGATATAGCAATTGCGGTACAGTTGGGGTACAAAGAAAATCATGGGCCAATCCACTTTTTGAAGCGCCTGCCATGTTTCATTGATCATTCGCTGTGTCTTTTCGAAGTCGGGTTTGTATTGTGCGATAGGATGCAAACCTGGATTCTCGAAAACCGCTTTTGAGAATTCGAAAAAATACAGATCCAACATCAAGTAATACTTGGGTTTCAGGCTGAAAAATTCGGGCTGACAGCTGAACTTGTTTACGGCAAAAAAGGCCAAACCCTGTTTTTTTAAGTTGTCGATCCCCACAGATGTGCATTTGTCGATGAAAGACCGTGCTGATGGTCCGTTGGCAATCACAACCACCGATTTTTCAGGTGCTGTATACGATGGGAGGTTGATCTTGCTCTTCAGCAGGATTTTTCCCATGGTGAGTGCCGATTGGAACAGGTCTCTTAACATCACCCGATTTGATAATGGCTAAGCACAGCACTGAGCACGCCAGCACGCTGTAATATTTCCTCAACAAACTCTCGGAATGCACCATCGCCACCCGATTTTTGGGTTGAGTAGTGCACCAAATTGCGAATGTACTCTGGGGCGTTTGCTGGTGCCGCAGAAAATCCAACGGCTTTCAATAAGGCTACATCGCCCAAATCATCGCCAATGTATGCCACTTCAGATAAACGGATATTGAGTTCTTGGCACAGCGCTGTTGCAACGCTCAATTTGTCTTGAATCCCTTGGTATAGGTAGTCGATACGCAATTTATCGGACCGTCTTTTGACGATATCCGTGTCCTCGCCGGTGATGATTCCCACGGGGATCGACAAGTGTTTGCAGAACAGAACTCCTGCGCTATCAGACGTGCTGAACTTCTTCCATTCGTTGCCGGTTTGGTCGTAGTACATGCCCGCATCGGTCCATACACCGTCGATGTCTGTGAGTACCAATTTGGGGAGCAATTGTTCAATCATGGAGTGCGTTTATGAAAGATGTTGGGGGTAAACAATTTCATCGGCCGGTATCTTGGTAACGGCTTTTTTGCCCACCACTTTTTCCAATTCATGCCATTTGAAACCATCTCCGGGAGAAAGCAAGTGCAAATCAGCTTCTTGGATCACTTCGCCAACTTGAATCTCGCGATTGGTGGCGATAGAGCGTTCCAATTTGTGCTTTGCAGAAACCGTTGATTCCGCAATAAATACATCTTCAACACCCATGGATCGCTCAATCAAACGAATGTCTCGAACCATGCGTTGAATACCTTCTACACCCAAAGAACCGGCTTGGTCTGTACCTTTCATGCGGCGGTCTAAGGTGATGTGTTTCTCTACGATTTTGGCCCCCATGGCCACAGCGGACACAGGTGCACTGATGCCCACAGTGTGGTCTGAGTAACCGATATTATACCCAGGATATTGGTTCTGCAATGCTTTGATGGAAAGCAAGTTGGTATTTTCGGGTCGCGTAGGATATTCCGAAACACAATGCAATATGGAAATGTTGTTGTGGTATCGTGTAATGGTGGCCAACGCATCGTCGATTTCTTTGTATCCACCCATTCCAGTTGATAGGATGATGGGGATTTGGGTTTCGGCCAATGCACTCAACAAGGGTAAATTGGTTAAATCGCGACTGGCAACTTTCAATCGGTCGGGCATGAAATATTTGGTCATGCTCAAGCAGCCCACTGCACACAGCGTTTCCACGAAATCCAACCCATGGGATTTTGCGTATTGGTATAACTCAAAATGCTGTTCGTCGTTCAATTCCAATTTCTCCCGATGCTCTCCATAGGTCTTGCCAAAAGAGTGGGGTGAGTTGTATTCGCGCGACATTTGGGAGGCGGAAAGTTCCTGCGACAAATCCCGTTTTGTGAGTTTCACGGCGTCCATTCGAGGAAGGTCCAAATCGAATAAGTCGTCTTTTACCGGCCTTGCTGCTGCATCAATGATGAGCTTGGCAATGTCTACGGAACCGTTGTGGTTCTGTCCGATTTCTCCAATGATATAGGTGTGCTGATGCTGCTGCATGCGATTATTTTTGGTATTTGTTGATTTGATTTTCCATCAAAGTTACCCAACTTTTTTCACTTAGTAGCAGATTTCGCTGTGCGGGAAAGTCCAAATGGGCAAGCTGTGGGTAGGTGCTGAGGCAAAAGTTCCAATCGTCTTGATCATCGATTGTGAGTCGGATTTGTTCAAATTGCGGTTGCCAGTCTTCTGGGATGGTCAAGATGGCTATGGCGTATTGGTTTGGATTTTCATACAAACCGATGGTGACATGTTCATTGTACCAGGGGTTATTTTTTGGCACAAGCGATTGCAGTGCTGCGACTTTTACCGCCTCTACAAAAATGCCTGTGTGGTGTTTGATGCCGGGTTTGCCTGCGTAACCGAATGAAATGTAATCCATCGTTGGGCGTATTTCGCAGGCGGCCAAGGTTTGGTCAATGATGTAATGACTGAGGTAGGGGTTGTCGGCACAAATGCGAAGCACAAAATCGTTTTCTGCGATACCAAAATGGGCTGCTGCTTCGGTGAAGCGACTCAGTACATGGATCTCATCGCCCCGAAAAACGGAAATGCCGTGACGTTCTGCCATTTGAGCGAGTGAATCATCCGCGGGTTGTTTTGTTGTGAGGAGTACAGGGGTTACATCGTGGCTTGCAAGCCGAGCAATGACGGCCTCCAGCAAGGTTTTCCCATCCGGTAACAGCATGGCCATTTTGCCGGGTAATCGCGAAGAACCCATACGGGCTTGGATGAACGCGTACATGATTTTCAAAGGTAAAGAAAATCGAGGTTGCTGAAGTTCGGGGGATGTCGTTTCTTTGCGACCACTACATTATGCTGAATCTGATCATTTTTGGCCCTCCGGGTGCGGGCAAAGGTACCCAAAGCGAAAAATTGTTGAGCAAATACCAGTTGCAACACATTTCTACTGGCGATTTGTTGCGCGCTGAGCGTAATGCTGGCACCGAATTGGGCAATCAAGCCAATGAGTTTATTGCCAAGGGGGAGTTGGTTCCCGATGCAGTGGTTATTGGCATGGTGAAGAATTTCATGTTGGCACATCCTGAAGCCAATGGTTTTATTTTTGACGGGTTTCCCCGCACCACGCCGCAAGCGGATGCTTTGGATGTGATGTTGGCCGATTTTAACACGGGAATTTCTATTGTGTTGGGCTTGGAAGTAAACGAAGATGAATTGGTGAAACGCCTTTTGTTGCGTGGACAAAGCAGTGGTAGAGCGGATGATCAAGACGAATCAACCATTCGCAATCGTTTTCAAGAATACCAAAACAAAACCTTGCCATTGCAGGGGTACTATCAAGCGCAGGGTAAATATCACGGCGTGATGGGTATCGGTGAAGTGGAAGATATTTTTGGGTCGTTGTGCGCCCACATCGACGCCCTCTAACATGTTGAAACCATTTCCCACCGGCGTAAAATGGGTCTTTTTGGACTTGGATAATACGCTGTGGGATTTTGATGCCAATGCCACGGAGGCGCTGAAAGAATTGTATCGCAGGCATCATTTACACTTGCACACGGATTATCATGTGGATCAGTTTGTGGCTTTGTACCAAGATGTAAATGCCGCTTATTGGAAGCGATATGAAAGGGGTGAAGTGACCAAAGAAGTGTTGCGAACCCGGCGATTTACCGATACTTTTGATGCGATGGGTATTCCAACTCTGCTGCAGCCGGCAGATGTTTGGCAGGAATATTTGGAGATCTGTCCGCTAATGACTTTGATGATGCCGAATGCTTTGACGGCATTGGAAGGATTGAGCAAGCGATACAATGTTGCCCTTTTAACCAATGGGTTTGAAGCAACGCAACAAACCAAAATTCGTTGTTCAGGCATCGCTTCGTTTATAAAATTTATGGTAACCTCAGAAACCGTGGGAGTGGCAAAACCATCGCCCTTGTTCTTTGAAAGGGCTTTGTCCGAAGCCAATTGTTCGGCTCAAGAAGCGGTGTATTTGGGTGATACATGGGATACAGATGTTGAGGGAGGAATGGGCGCAGGAATCCTCACATATTGGTATCGACGAGGTCAGACTGAGCGAATAGTAGAAAATGAATTTTACGGTGGTGCCATAGACGATTTGATGGGGTTTGTTCAATTGTAACCAACCTGTATGCTCTTTTGCGTATTTTTGCCTTAATGAAACGCATGATGAATCGCAGTTTGGCCGTTTTGGCATTGATGTTTGCTGGCATGGGCGCAGTGAAAGCCCAAGGTTTTGAATTGGAGAATGGCAAAGCAGAGCACACTTTCTACCCAGATGCAACCGCACCGGTAGATTGCACCATTCATTTCAAGAATTTGAAAAAGTCTGCGATTGTATTTGCCTATGA
>DBCP01000006.1:0-431 GCA_002293105.1 Bacteroidetes bacterium UBA955
TTGCCGAGGCGTTTGCTCATCTTGTTGCCGTTTTTATCGAGAACGAGTCCGTTGGCGATCACGTTTTTGAAGGCCACTTCATCGAACAACAGGGTGCTGATGGCGTGGAGGGTAAAGAACCAGCCGCGGGTTTGGTCTACGCCTTCGGCGATAAAATCTGCGGGAAAATTTTGCTTGAAAACGTCTTGATTTTCGAAGGGATAGTGCCATTGGGCATAGGGCATCGCCCCGCTATCGAACCACACATCGATGAGGTCGAGTTCGCGCGTCATGGCTTTGCCGGAGGGGCTCACCAGGGTAATGCGATCCACGTAGGGGCGGTGCAAATCTTGGGTGAGGTCTTCTGCCGATTGGTTGAGGCCGAGGATTTGGTTGGCTTTTTCGATTTCTTTGTTGAGTTCATCGATGCTGCCGATGCAGATTTCTTCGGT
>DBCP01000006.1:512-1693 GCA_002293105.1 Bacteroidetes bacterium UBA955
ACGAGGTTTTCGAGCCAGTTGCCGAATCTGCCTTCGCCGGTGGAAGCGGGTTTCCAGTTGATGGTTTTGTTGAGTTCTACCAAGCGATCTTTCACGGCTGTGGTGCGCACGAACCAGCTCTCGAGGGGGTAGTAGAGGATGGGTTTATCGGTACGCCAGCAGTGGGGGTAGGTGTGCTCGTATTTTTCTACCTTGAAGGCTTTGTTTTCTTGTTTGAGTTTGATGGAGATGCGTTCATCCACGCCCAGGTATTTGTCGCGGCCCTGTTTTTGTGCTTCTTCGGCTTTTTCATCATCGGATAGGTAGGCCTCTTTCACGTATTCTCCGGCGAAATCGGTTACACAATCCAGGAATTTCCCTTTTTTATCGACCAGGGTGAGGGCGCCGATGCCATTTTCGCGGGCGGTTTTAAAATCGTCTGCTCCGAAGCTGGGTGCGATGTGCACGATACCGGTACCGTCTTCGGTGGATACGAAGTCGCCGATGATCACTCGGAAGGCGTCGCCTTCCTCGGGTTGGGCATAGGGTAGGAGTTGGTGGTAGCGGGTACCGGCCAAATCACTGCCTTTTTGGGTATTGATTTTTCTCCAGGGGAGGACTTTTTGTTGTGGGGTATAATCTTCGAGGGGGGCTTCAGCGCCTTCGGCGCTGAAATACTTACCTACCAAGGCCGAGGCCAGGGTGACTTTGATTTTTGCACCGGTGTAGGGGTTGAAAGTCTCAATTTGGTCGTAGTCGATGTCTTTTCCTACCGCCAAGGCCGTGTTGCTGGGCAATGTCCAGGGGGTGGTTGTCCATGCGAGAAAGTATTCATCCTCCGTGCCTTGCACTTGAAATTGCGCCACGATGGTGGTGTCTTTCACATTTTGGTAGGTGCCGGGTTGGTTGAGTTCATGGCTCGATAGGCCGGTTCCTGCTGCGGGTGAAAAGGGTTGGATGGTATAACCTTTATACAAAAAGCCTTTTTCGTGGAGTTGTTTGAGCAGGTGCCACAGGCTTTCGATGTAGTTGTTTTCGTAGGTTACATAGGGGTTATCGAGGTCTACCCAATAGCCAATTTGTTTGGTGAGATCGTCCCAACGGTCTTTGAACATGAGTACATCGGCTCTGCACTCTTTGTTGTAATCCTCCATGGAGATTTTGGTGCCGATGTCTTCTTTTTTGATGCCCAAGCGCTTTTC
>DBCP01000006.1:1780-19500 GCA_002293105.1 Bacteroidetes bacterium UBA955
GTTTTGTACCTACAGAAAATATCCTTGATGGCGCGGGCCATCACGTGGTGGATGCCGGGCATGCCATTGGCGCTCGGAGGTCCTTCAAAAAAGGTAAAACTCGGCGCATCGTGGCGTTGGTCAACGCTTTGTTGGAACACAGATTCTTGCTCCCAAAAAGCGAGGATTTCCGCTTCAATTTGCGGCCAATTCAATTGTTTGAGTGTAGGATACATTCGTGGGTAATCAGTAAAAATACAAATTTACTGAATTCCATTGGAAAGTAGCGTTCGCAAGGCGAAGCCTACGATGAATTAGAAACGGATGGTCTCTATAAAATCATTGACACCTTGATACTTCTCACTGATGTATGTCCGAGCGAATTTTTGATAGAAATTTTGGGTGTCGCTCAGTTCTATGTGAATCGTAACCGTGTCAACTGATGTGAACCTAGATGAATAAATATCTTTCAGATAAATCTGAGCTGTATCCCCGGGTTTAATGGTCCTGTTCATGTAGAGGGTATCGTATGAATAAACATAATTATAATTTAAACCCCCGTATGTAACCATTGTTTTGTTGTAAACGGTATTGGGTTGATTGTTTTGCAGGATTTGTAATATGCTAAACCTCCTTTCTTCATTCCAAAATGATGGATCACAGCTAGCTGTGCATAGTGCTAAAAGGGCTGCTAAACTAAATTTGATAAATGATTTCATGTTAACGGTTAAGTTGAATGTTGATGCCAAAATTAAATTGAACAAGAAGGTTTTTTGCTTTATTCCGTTCGATTGTAGGGAATCCATAGACATGAGAACGCGCAGCAGTGACTCCAGGAGCGATGCTCTCTGTGGTTCTGAGTGCCTCTTGTATACTGTAATCAGTGTAGGATGTAACTTGCGTTACGTTTATCCCCACATTCAGGTTGATCTGTTTGAATAATTCCTGTTCGTATTTTACAAAACCAGAAATTGGAAGGAAGAAATATTTGTTGTTTGGAATGAAGGCAGCGGTTTTTATCACCATACTGTCGGGCCCGAGCATTCTATTTCTATAACTACGCGTTGAATCGACTCTGTTATCTGCAGTGTATCGTTTGAATCCACCCGACCCCGCACCGATGCCAACTATAAATCTTCCATTATTTGGGTTGTTGTGAACATACGCCACTTGCATGGATGTGATGCCTGCTTGAAAATCCTTGTGCTGGGACCATGTGTGATGAAGGCCCCAACGTAAGTTAGGACTGCCTTGTACATTGTATTCTATTGCGTACCACGGCGTTTGCTTTAAACCGATGTCTGCATTGGAGTTGTAAAATTCATTCACCAATCCAAAGCCAGCGGACGAACCCAAAATCAATCGGTATCGCTTTTGAAAATTTGCGTCCAAATATGGGGTAACTTCCCTATTGATGGGTGCAATTACTCGATAGACAGATTTTTTATTGCTGGTATCGAAGGTATGCACTTGGCGTAGGTCGCGAAGGACAAAACTCCTTGGAACCGCGTACAGTTTATTTTTGGAAGTTGCTTTTACGATGGGATAGGCAATGGCATCAATTCCCATGGCAGCGGCGTAGCTGCTGATGGCCAGAAATCCAGTCAAGGTTCTCGACCTTCTTACATTGGGGTTTCTGGTCGCAATAATTCCAGACGATAACACAGGTGCGGTGGTGGTGCTCAATAAAAAGGGAAATGCCTTGAGTTGGGATTGTGGGATGGCCACGTTTCGAATTCTGCCGGCGGAATCAATAATTTCAAGAATTAGGGAATGACCTGCGAGTTTTGTGAATTGGATTTGAAAAAAGCTATCGGGTGTTTGCTGAACAATCTCAACCTGTCGAACAATTGGATTGGAGGAGTTGTTGTGAACGTTAACCGTTTGTTGTGATAGATATTCGGCAACGGGTGGGGTAATTCTTATGGCTGTATGGCTGCTTCTAAAAGCACTATTACAACCCACAGATAATGCACTTACGAGCAGAAGGAACGAAAATTTCCGAAACATGACAACAATAGTACTGCTGAAAATTCAAATCTTGTATTATGGTGCGATAAACTTTGTGAATACTGAATCTCACAAAACAAATAGGGGGCGGCCATTGGCCGCCCCCTATTTGGAAGATTATGAGTTAAATAAAAAATTAGTCAACCATCAACTTACGGCTACCAACACCGTCGTTGAATTGCATTTGCACTACATAAATACCTGCAGGCACGTTCAATTCATATACGTTGTGGATACCATTCACGTTGAACTCACGTACAACGCGACCGTTCAAATCAACCAAAGTAGCACCAGTCAACACGCGGTTTTCCCAGTTGTTGTGGATGATCAATTGGTTTTGAGCAGGGTTTGGAGCCAAAGTAACGTTAGAGCCCAAGTTGGCTTCTTCGATACCTACTGAAGCAACCAATCCAAGGGAAACAGCAATACGAGGAGCCATGTAACCCATTACTGAATCTACATATTTCATCGCTTTGTTTTTACTCCACATTGGGTTTGAAGCTTTGATACCAGCCAAAATTACAGGAGGGTTGTAAGGAGGGTTAGGCAATTTTTTGATGGCAGTTGTATCGTACCACTCATAAGGACCTGAAGCGTTGGCCAAGCCGGCGATTGGGAACAAGCCATCAATGCCTTTGTTCAATTTGTTGGCTTGGGTGGTATATACATCCATCACCTTGCCTTTGTATGGTGCATTGTTACCCAAACGCTGACAGCGCGACATCGCATCGAAACCACCACTTACTTCAACCACTTGCAAAGTAGTACCTGGAACGTTTACCATACCTGTAGTGTAAGGAGCGAAAGGATCCATCACAGAGTGAGCCCAAATCAATGGAATTTCACCAGCTTCCATCCAAGCAGAGTCACCGATTGCACCACCCACAGCGAAAGCCAAACGGGCGTTTGAAGTGTAACCCACGTGGTTGGATTTGCAGAACATCCCCATGGCAGGATTGTTCACACCGATACCAAAGCGGTCACCCCACATGGTATCGTTTACCATTACTTTACCAGTTGTTGCATCACGGAATTTGATGCTCTTGATTTCGCTCTGACGGTCAATCGAAGCATATGCACTGGTGATGTAACCACCTGTACCATTACCACCTACAGCAATTTTGGTTGTGTCGATGTTGTAAGGGTTGCCACCTTCTTTTACGCTCTTTTTCATGAAACGTACGCAGGTAGCCAAATCTTGAACGCCTTTGTAAGCGGCATTGATGATACCTTGTTTACGGGCATCAACAGTTGCAGCCGCAGGGTTCCAACCCATACGGTAAGTCATAGAGGCAACCACGTAACCGCGCTTGGCCAATGACATACAGAAAGCCGCAGTGGCGCTGTCGTCTTTGTAACCCACGGGGCTGTTGTTAGAGTAACGAGGCAAGAAAGATCCCGAGTGAGTGAAAATGATCAAAGGGCGGTTTGTTGCCGCATCTTGGGGCTCGTAAATGTCAGCTGTCATGGCTACAAAGCCATAACCTGGTGCCATAGACACAAGACTAGTCAATGTTGGCGTTCCGGTGAGAACGGTGTAGTTGTCACCGTAAGTCACGTTTTTGGTAACCTTGATCTTGTCGGCAGTCAATACTTCGTCCACATATTTAATCTGGGCGATAGCGCTTGAGGCCAACACAACTGTCAAGGTAGCGAGTAATGTTTTTTTCATATTGTTTTTATTGGTTTTTTACAAACTTAACGAATTCAATTCAAACTTAATCTTATCAAATTACAAGTCAAAGTACATTGAGAAATAGGCCATCCTACCAATTCTGGGTCCGCCGTATACTTGCATTACCATGTTGTTGGTGATGTTACTTGCCCCCATTTTGATCATGGCTTTGTATTTGGGTATCACTTTTGAGACCATTACGTCTAACAGGTAGTAGGTAGGCACATCGCCTGTAAATTGTGGGCTTCCTTCGAATCGAAACCCTTGAATCCACTTATAATTGATGCTGAATCCAAGGTTCTCCAATTTGAGTTTTTTGATTTCCAAATTTTGACCGCTGAGCGACAAATTGAATTTGTTTTTGGGTGTGTTGAATGCAGGAATAATGGGATCTAGGTTATCTGTTTTATTCAATTGGTTAAAGGAATAATTCACGCCGGCCGTATAGTTTTTGGCAAAAAAGTAGTTAGTTCCGATACTCACCCCCATGGTGGTTACGGTGCTTTCTGCGTTTGTAGCGATGCGGTAAACTTGTCCGCCACTGATATAATTGATGGTGTAATCAATGTTAGGGTCTATACCAATATTATATCCAATGAAATCTTCATAAAAACTGTAATAGGCACTTGCATCAATGTTCAACTTGTTTGAAGCCAGGAACGATTTGTATCCTATTTCAATACTCTTCACTTTTTCAGGTCGAACGGGATCTACACCAAACCACTGAAGTTTTTTCAAATCTGTGGTCAACCCACTCAGCGCTTCGTACAGTGACGGCAAAGTAACCATGCTGTCGTATCCGGTGATATTTCCCAACAATATGGCTCTACCTACATTGTAGTATAGGTACTGATCGGCCAATGTGGGGTTTCTTACGCCTGCAGACAAACTCACGCGGTAGTAGGTGATTTTATCGGGGGTGTAAACCAGCGATGCGGCGGGTGAGAAGATGTAGTTGAAATTTTGATTTTTATCAACCCGTGCTGTGGCGTTGATTTTTAGTTTGTTGTTGCTTGAGCGTTGTTCGATACCTGCATAAGCACCGAATTCATGGTTGCGAATGACGCGGCCGTTTGTGTCTGAAAAGATGGTTCCCATGGAGTTGGGGCGATACAATCTGCCAGAAAATCCGGTGGTGAGGTTGGTTTTCTCGGCCAATTTGAATTTGTGTTCCCCTTGAATGTGATAGAGTGCGCTCTTATCGAAGAAACCGCTGCCGCCTTCCCCAAAACTCTTCAGCGAAGTGATGGCATTTTTGAGGGAATCGTAGCGATCTGTGCCGGGTTGGAAGCGATCATAGGTATTGGGTTGTTCAAAATGCGGTCTGCCTTGCCAGTCATTTTTTTTATCAGCAAGTCCAGCACACTCTTGGTGCCATTTTGTGAGCAATTCTTGGTTGTTGGCCATGAGGGCATCGAGTTCAGTGAACCAATTTGGGTTTGAAAGCCAATCTCCCGTAGGGTAACCAGGGAGTTTTTTCAATTGGGGCACGAACTTGCTTTTCCAAAGGGAGTAGTAATCACCGCCCCATAAATCGTCGCGTTTGGCCGCTTTTTGCATGAGCAAGGCGGTGAAAACAGCATCATAGGTCTTACCCGCGTCTTCATGGGTGGCATAAACCCTTAGAAAACCATTCTTATCTTTGTACTCGAGGCGGTTTTGTATAAATTTAATGTCGCGCAGGCTATAGCGGTTATCGCCCTGGTACACAGTTGTACCCATGCCGTAGTTAACTTGGTATTCGAACTGACGCATCCCTGTGGGTTTCGGTCGGTAGGCTGTCATGAACGATGTTTTGAAGTTGTAGGTATTGTAATCTACGATGTCTTTTTCTTCATAGCCTTGGCGGTGGAACCGCATCAAACCGGGGTAATCCCATTTTTGTGATCGGGCGGTGGCATCGTTTTCGCCTGGACGCAAAATTTCATCGCCATAGCGATTCACCGCATCGTAGCGACCTGGATTGAGGAAATTGTTGACACTATCCAAGGGTCCTCCCGATTTTACCGCATCCATGTTATCGGCTTCCCAATCGTAGGCACGCATGTAGAACAGGTTGGCTTTCATCGCCCATTTTTCCTGTCCGGGTTTTCCGCCAAATGCTTTGGCATATCGCACAGCGGTTTCAGTGAGTCCGCGTTCAGCAATCTTTTGTTTTACTTGAAGACCTTGGTATTTGAAGGGGTCTTTGGTGGTCATGGAAATGACGCCGTTGAAGGCACCGGGACCGTAATAAGCGCTTGAGGCACCCACCACAATTTCTTGGTTCACGACATCGAGTTCACTGGCGCCGAGGAAGTTGCCCAATGAAAAGTTGAGGCCGGGCGATTGGTTATCAACCCCATCGATGACTTGCAGAGTACGCACCGGACTTGTACTGTTGAATCCGCGGGTATTCACGATACGAAATCCCAAGCTAGCACTGGTAACGTCTACACCTTTGAGGTGGCCAAGCGCTTCGTAAAAATCTGAGGCTGGGGTTTCACGAATGCTCTGTGCACCCATACTTTCAACGGTAAGGGGTGATTCTTTGAGTTTCTCTTTGAGGCGGTTTTGTTTGATGGTAACCTCGCCAATTTTCTCCGTGTTATTGGGTGCTGTGGTGTCTTTGGTTACCCCTTGCGCACACAACTCAATATACGAAAAAAAGAGGACAATTCCAAGTAGTATGGGTGATTTCATAGGCAATAATTGCGTAACAATGCGATGCAAGATAGGAAAGTTTTGAATTTGTACATACAAAATGCGTAAATCCATCCTAAAGTAGCCGTGATTTTTGCGTAAACTTGCACCCAAATTATGGTAGGAAAGGAAACACTGCTAAGGGCTTGGGAATTCATTTGTACGGCCCGGGCGATGGCAAGCATCTATGAGGAAAATCGTCCAATTACGAAGTATGTTCACAGCACTTCTAAGGGACATGAGGCCATTCAGATCGCTACTTCCATGCATTTGAAAACCATCGATTATGCCTACCCCTATTACCGTGATGAGTCGATGTTGTTGGCTATGGGCATGCAACCTTACGAGTTAATGTTGCAGTTGTTGGCCAAGGCAGACGATCCGTTTAGCGGGGGAAGAACCTACTATGCGCATCCATCATTGAATCGCCCCGATATTGTAAAGATGCCCCACCAGAGTTCTGCTACGGGGATGCAGACCATTCCGGCTACGGGTGCGGCGCATGGTATCAAATATTTAGAGAGTCAGTCGTTGATTACTAGCGCGGAAAAGCCCATCGTATTGTGTTCATTGGGCGATGGCTCTGTGACGGAAGGTGAAGTTGCGGAGGCGTTTCAGATGGCGGTATTGCACAAGTTGCCCATTTTGTATCTCATACAGGACAACGATTGGGGTATTTCGGCCAGTGGCGATGAAATGCGTGCCATGGATGCCTTCGATTATGCTTTGGGATTCAAGGGCATGCGCAGGGTGAGAATCAATGGCAGCGATTTTGTACAGTGTTACGATGAGATGGCCAAGGCCATAGAATATGTGAGAACGGAGCGTGCGCCGATGTTGGTGCATGTGAAGGTGCCCTTGTTGGGACATCATACCAGTGGGGTACGGAGTGAGTGGTACCGCGATGATTTGGAGAAGCAAATGCGCTTGGATCCTTTGCCAAGGTTGAAGGAACTGTTATTGTCGTTGGGTGAGGATGATGCTTCGTTGGAGGTGATTCGCGTAGCAACAGAAGCAAGCGTATTTGATGATTTTGAGCGGGCGAAAGCGGCGGCAGACCCAGCTCCCGATACATTGATGCACCACGTTTTGGCGCCATCGCCGATTGAAAGTGAGGATGGTGAAAGATCGCCAGCGGCTGCTGAAACGGTGATGATGGTTGACGCTGCGTTGCATGCGGTAGATGAGATTTTGAGAAAGCATCCCGAGGCCTTATTGTACGGTCAGGATGTAGGACATCGTTTGGGCGGTGTGTTTAGGGAGGCAGCCACGTTGGCCGATAAATACGGAAAACATAGGGTGTTTAATACGCCAATTCAAGAAGCTTATATTGTTGGCAGTACGGCGGGAATGAGCGCGGTGGGGGCTAAACCCATTGTGGAAATACAGTTTGCTGATTACATCTGGCCCGGTGTGAATCAGTTGGTAACGGAGTTGAGCAAGAGTACCTATTTGAGCATGGGTAAATTCCCTGTGGCCAGTGTGATTCGTGTACCAACTGGTGCATATGGCGGGGGTGGACCTTATCACAGCGGTACGGTGGAAAGTTCAATTTTGCCAATCAAAGGGATAAAAATTGCGTATCCGAGCAATGCGGCAGACATGAAAGGCTTAATGAAATCGGCCTATTACGATCCCAACCCTGTGGTGATGTTTGAGCACAAAGGTTTGTATTGGAGCAAGGTGCCTGGCACCGATTTGGCAAAAACGCCGGAGCCTGACGAAGATTATGTAGTGCCTTTTGGCAAAGCGCGGATTGCCTTGGCAGCAGCGCAAGATGCCGTTGATGCTGGTGAATCGGTGGGTGTTGTCACCTATGGAATGGGTGTTTATTGGGCGATGAACGCGGCGAAGTCGCTTGTTGGTCAAGTCGAGGTGTTGGATTTGAGAACCTTATCGCCTTACGACGAGGAAGCCATCGAAACGCTGACGAAAAAACACGGCAAAGTGTTGGTACTGACCGAAGAAACCCTGCGAAATAGCTTTGCAGAGGCGTTGGCGGGACGGATATCACAGTCTTGTTTTCAATATTTGGATGCGCCAATTAGAACGATGGGAAGTGCTGATGTGCCGGCAGTTCCTTTGAATGCATCCATGGAAGCGATCATGTTGCCGAATGCCGACAAAGTGGAAGCGGTGTTGCGGGAAATGTTGGAATCGTAAGGAGCCTGTTGGGCCTTCGGGGGATGGTGCATCGCGCTGAATGCTTGGGCGATGTTGGATGGGTTGCTGTTATGACAACGTCTCGATTTTGTACTTTTTTTGGTTGAAGGCTATGGTATCGCCCTCTTTGTGTCCTTTCAGCGCCGCACCCAAAGGTGATTGAATACTAATGGCCTGTATGGATTGATCGTTGTGTTTCAAGGTGCCCAAAGCTGCAGAGATAAAGATGGTCATTTGGTTGCTTCCCAAACTTACGGTGAGTAAAGAGCCTTCACCTACAGTGATGGATTTGTTCATGTTGAGGCTGAGCAAAATCGCTTTGGTGGTATGAACACCTGAAATTTGGGTTTTTAATCGTTCAATTTCGCGCTGAAACTGGGTTCTGGAGGTTTCATATTTATCGCCTGCAGAACTTTTTGTTTCTTCAAACATGCCTTTTTGAAGTTCTGCGATTACGCCTTCGTATTCTGCGATGAGTTTATCGACATGGGCTAGGCAGAGGGATTTGATATCAGACTTTTGGGGTAGCATGAATGTTATGTCAATATTAAACCAACATTCAAGGATTCTAATTGTTTTCAAGGCACATTCCTCCATAAATTTGTAAAAGCATGTTGAATTCTAATGAAAGTATCTCTACGGGTGATTCGGTTAAGCTGAATAGCATCGAAGAAGCCATTGCGGAGATTAAAGCGGGTAGGGTTGTGATCGTTGTGGATGATGAGAACCGTGAAAACGAGGGTGATTTTCTCACGGCCGCCCGAAATATGACGCCAGAGTTGGTGAATTTTATGGCCACAAAAGGTCGCGGATTGATTTGTGTGCCCATGTTGGAGGAACGCTGTCAGGCTTTGGGCATCGAAATGATGGTGAACAAGAACACTGCCACCCATGAAACGGCGTTTACGGTTAGTGTTGATTTGTTGGGACATGGCTGTACCACGGGTATTAGTGCGTCGGACCGAAGCAAGACCATTCAGGCATTGATTGACCCAAACATCCAAGCGAGTGAATTGGGTAAACCCGGTCACATTTTTCCTTTGATTGCAAAGAGCGGAGGGGTGTTGCGCAGGGCGGGACACACGGAAGCGGCGGTAGATTTGGCTGTGATGGCGGGTTTTGAGCCGGCGGGCTGCATCGTTGAAATACTGAAAGAGGATGGCGAGATGGCGCGTTTGCCAGACTTGTTGGAAATCGCCAAGGAATTGAATTTGAAGATCATTTCGATTGAGGATTTGATTGCGTATCGCTTGAAGCACGAGTCGTTGATTCAGCGCGAGATATCGGTTCAGATGCCCACACAATGGGGCGATTTTGATTTGGTGGCTTTCAGACAGAAGGATAGCGGACAGGAGCATTTGGCTTTGATCAAGGGCAGTTGGACGTTGGACGAGCCCGTGATGGTTCGGGTACACAGCAGCTGTTTAACGGGCGATATTTTTGGTAGTTGTCGTTGCGATTGCGGCGAGCAGTTACACAAGGCGATGCAGTTGATCGAGGCCGAGGGCAAAGGGGTGATTGTATATATGAACCAGGAAGGTCGCGGTATTGGTTTGCTCAACAAGTTGAAGGCTTATAAATTGCAAGAGCAGGGCTATGATACGGTGGAGGCCAATGTGATGTTGGGCTTTAACATGGACGAACGCGATTATGGCGTGGGTGCACAGATTATTCGGGATTTGGGGATTAAGAAGATGCGATTGATTAGCAACAACCCTAAAAAGCGGACAGGATTGATTGGTTATGGTTTGGAGATTAGTGAAAATGTACCCCTGCAGACAGAGCCGAATCCCCACAACGCCAAATATTTGGATACCAAAAAAATCAAAATGGGTCACGCTTTGTGATCAAAAAACAATAGGCCATGAACGCGCAAGATTATTTGGAAATAGATCCTAGCAATACACCACTGCCGCAGTTGCATCAGTTTCTGTTGGGTAGTGTGAGTCCCCGTCCGATTTGCTTTGCCAGTACCATCGATGCACAAGGACGGTTGAATCTCGCGCCATTCAGTTTCTTCAATGTGGTGAGTGCGAATCCGCCCGTAGTGGTTTTTTCGCCCAACAACAGCGGAAGGGATGGTACGCCTAAGCAGACGTATTTGAATGCGAAAGAAGTGCCAGAGGTTGTGGTAAATGTGGTTACCTTCAATATGGTTCAGCAGATGAATGTGGCAGCAGCACCATGGGCACACGGTGTGAGTGAGTTTGAAAAAGCGGGTTTTACGCCTTTGGCTTCTGACTTAGTAAAGCCGATGCGTGTGGCTGAAGCACCGGTGCAATTGGAGTGTAAGGTGATTGATATCAAAGATTTTGGTGAAGGTGGAGGATCTGGGAAATTGATTATGGCCCAGGTGTTGAAGATGCATATTAAAAAGTCTGTTTTGGGCGAAGACGGCAAGTTGGATCCTTTCAAATTGCAGTTGGTGGGCCGAATGGGCGGAGCTTGGTATTGTATACCCGATCAAGAGAGCATGTTTGAACTATCGCAACCGATGCAACCCACATTGGGTTATGATCGATTACCTGAGAGAGTTCGTCTGAGTAAAGTGTTGACAGCGAATGATTTGGGTAGAATCGCGGGCATGATTGGTGAACCCACCGAGGAGGATTTAACGAATGCTGTTTCTTGTTTAAAGGAGCGAGGCGGAAACACTTTGGACCTCAACGATTGGTCATCCAGAGAGTTGAGTGCGGCGGAACTGATTGGAGTTGACCGGATTCGCGAAGCAGCGGCGTTGTTGCTGCTTTGATCGTATCTGTTTTTAAGACAAAAGTCTCTTTACGGTTTCGCTGATGATTTTACCATCGGCTACGGCACCCATCGCTTTCATGGCGGCGGGCATAACTTTTCCCAGGTCTTTCATGCCAGCGGCGCCTGTTTCTGCAATGATGGCTTTCACTTGGGTTTCGATTTCTTCTGCACTCATTTGTGCGGGTAAAAACGCTTCGATGACAGCCAATTCAGCGCGTTCAATGACGGCCAAATCTTCTCGACCTTGTTGTACATAAATATCCAAGCTGTCTTTGCGTTGCTTGGCCATTTTTTGTAGGGCTTTGACGCACATATCATCCGTAACTTCACTCACACCTTCCGCAGTTTTCAGCAGCAAAAAAGCACTTTTTATCCCTCTCAAAGCACGCAAACGATCTTGCTCTTTGGCCTTCATTGAAGACATGATTCCGGCATTTACTTGTTCTATCAAAGACATACCGCAAAGATAGTTAACTTTGCACTGATTTTATGAGTACCGAGAGACCCGTTCGCGTTCGTTTTGCCCCTAGTCCAACCGGACCGCTCCACATTGGTGGTGTGCGTACGGCATTGTATAATTATTTGTTGGCCCGCAAGCACGGCGGAACCATGATACTTCGCATCGAAGACACAGATCAAAATCGCTTTGTACCCGGTGCAGAACAATATATCGTTGAAAGCCTCAAATGGGTGGGCATTGAGTTTGATGAAGGGGTTGAGCAAGGAGGTCCGCATGCGCCTTACCGACAGAGTGAGCGGAAGCCGATGTATGCGCAGTATGCCTATGAAATGATTGACAAAGGGTTGGCGTATTATGCGTTTGACACGGAGGAGGATTTGGATCAGATGCGCAAGCGTTTGGAAGCCAGCAAAATGCAGCCGGCCTATGATTCTGTGAGTCGAATGAGCATGAAAAACTCCCTCACTTTGCCTGCGGATGAGGTGAAAGCTCGTCTAGACCGCGGCGATAATTTTGTGATTCGCATCAAGTTGCCTCGCAAGGAGGAAGTGCGTTTCCACGATGTCATCCGCGGATGGGTGGTGGTGAATACTTCCACGATGGACGATAAAGTTTTATTGAAAGGCGATGGTATGCCTACGTATCATTTGGCCAATGTGGTGGATGATTATTTGATGGGTATCAGCCATGTGATTCGCGGTGAGGAGTGGTTGCCGAGTGCGCCGTTGCACGTGATGTTATACCGTTATTTGGGTTGGGAAGAGGTGATGCCACAGTTTGCGCATTTGCCTTTGTTGTTGAAGCCTGAAGGCAATGGAAAGTTGAGCAAGCGCGATGGCGATCGCTTGGGATTCCCTGTGTTTCCATTACAATGGACTGATCCAAAAACCCAGGAGGTGAGCAGCGGATACCGCGAAGGTGGATATTACCCCGAAGCCGTGGCCAATATGTTGGCACTGTTGGGGTGGCACCCTAGTGGAAACCAAGAGTTGTTCTCGATGGAAGAACTGATTGCTGAGTTCAGTTTGGAGCGCGTAAGCAAGAGCGGTGCAAAGTTTGATGTCCAGAAAGCCCTTTGGTTCAACCAACAATATTTGCAGCGCAAGCCGTTGCATGAACAGTATGAATTGTTGAAGCCTCAGGTCGAAGCAAAAGGCTATGATGCCAGTCAGGAATATGTGGAACAAGTCATCGCGCTGATGCGCGAAAAGGTTCAGTTTGCCAAGGAAGTGGTTGAGGAAGGATACTATTTCTTTGAAGTGCCTAAGTCATACGACGAAGAGGTGATTCGCAAGAAGTGGAAGGCCGAGACCGGAAACCACATGGTGGGATTGGCCGATGCATTTGCGGCGTTGGCAGATAATGCTGTGGCTGAGGACTTTGAAATGGCTTTTAAATCATACTGTGAAATAGCCGGTGTAAAAACAGGAGAGTTGTTGCAACCCTTGCGTGTAGCGGTGAGTGGTGCCCCAATGGGACCTCCAATTTGGGAGATGATTGCCTTGATTGGTCGCGACTTTATCTTACCTCGTTTGCACACTGCCGCTGATAAAATTACCGTAGCGGGCGCCTGATGGCGTTTTTGCGTTTTCATTTGGCGATGTAAATCCCTATTTTCGCTTTTTAATCCATTTAAAACAACTAGTTAACTCAATAATGAATTCTTTTGCTCGTTTAAATCGCATCATGGGCTGGGTGATGTTTATCGTCGCTTTGGTCGTGTACACCCTCACTTTGGAACAGAGTGTCAGTCTATGGGACTGTGGTGAATTCGCCAGTGCCGCCTACAAGTTGCAAGTGGTTCACCCTCCAGGGGCGCCTTTGTTTTTGATGATTGGTCGATTGTTCTCATTGATGGCGTCATCGCCAGAAATGGTAGGCTTTTGGATCAATATGTTGAGTGCTGTTGCCAGTGCTGGAACGGTGATGTTCACCTTCTGGATTACCACCTATTTTGCTGAGCGCATGGTGGATGATGCCAATGAAAACAAGACTTTATTGGTGTTGGGATCTGGTGCTGTAGCGGCTTTAACCAATACATTTATTGATAGTTTTTGGTTTAGCGCCGTTGAATCAGAGGTATACGCTTTGAGCTCGTTCTTTACGGCTTTGTCGTTCTGGGCCGTATTGCGTTGGTGGAAATCTGCGGATGATGTTACTGCGGACCGTTGGATGGTTTTTATTGCCTTCATGATCGGTTTGGCTCTAGGAACGCACATGCTGAACTTGTTGGTGATTCCAACGGTTTGTTTGGCATATTACTTCAGAAAATATCCAGTTACCCGCAACGGCATCATTTTGGCGTTGGGTGCATCGGGTTTGGCGTTGGCCTTCGTGATGAAGATTGTTTACCCCGGTATTCCCTGGTTGTTGGCAACCATGGATCGCATGTTTGTGAATGATTTCGGACAGGGTTTCTACAGTGGTTCTATCGCCGCGGTTGCTTTGATCATTGGTTTGGCTGTTTACTTGTTGTACTACACGCACAAAACTGGCAAGCGCAACTGGAACGTAATTATCATGGCGGCATCGTTTGTGGTATTGGGCTATTCTTCCTACGCGATGGTGATTATCCGTTCTATGGCTAACCCAGCCATCGACATGAACAATCCGGAAGATCCTTACAAGTTTTATGGATACATTACCCGTGAGCAATATGGCGACCGTCCATTGATGTACGGACCTTACTTCAACGCACCTGAGAGTGGTTACAAGGTGATTGGCAAGAAGCGTTTCAAGGGCAAAGACCAATATGAAGAGGGCGGTGACAATTTCGATTATACCTACCCTGATGAGTACATGACATTGTTCCCTCGTATGGGTAAAAGTAACAAGCCCAATGATGCCCGTGGTTTCCGCGATTATGGTGGAATGACCGACGTTCAAAATCGCATCGACGAATTGCAGGGAATGGGACAGCAGCGTGCGTTGACCGAAGAGGAACAGCAGGAGTTGCAATATTTGAATTATCAGAAGCCATCGTTTGGAAACAATCTGAGCTATTTCTTTGGCTACCAATTGAGATATATGTACTTGCGCTATTTCATGTGGAATTTCGTGGGTCGTTTCAATGACCAACAGGCTGTGATGGGTAACACCCGTTTCGACGGTAACTGGTACAGTGGTATTCCATTTGTGGATCGCTTTGTGATTGGTCCTAGCGAAGGCATGCCCGACTATTATAAAAACCAAAAGGCGAAGAATCCTTATTACTTCCTGCCTTTGTTGTTGGGTATTTTGGGATTGTTGATGCACGTGAAGAAGCAGAAATATGATTTCTGGTTGGTGATGACTTTGTTCCTCTTTACGGGGGTTTTGATCAACGTGTACATGAACCAGCCTCCTTACGAGCCTCGTGAGCGTGACTATGCTTTGGTGGGTTCGTTCCAGACTTTCTGTATTTGGGTTGGTTTGGGTGTGTTGGCTTTGGCCGAAATGCTACAGCGTAAGTTTGGCAAAAAGAGTGCGATGATTGCTACATTGGCATCGGTGTTGTTGGTGCCTGTAAATATGGGATATCGCAACTGGGATGACCATGACCGCAGTGGCAGAACCATTGGTATTGACATGGCGAAGAACTTCTTGGAGAGCCTTGAGCCCAACGCTGTGTTGTTTTGTAATGGTGACAACGATACGTATCCTTTGTGGTATGCACAAAACGTGGAGGGCATTCGTACGGATGTTCGTATCATCAACCAGAGTTTGTTGCCTACCGATTGGTATAGCAGTGTGTTGTTGGACAAAGTGTATGAGTCTGAGCCGTTGCCATTGAGTTTGACGAAAGAAGATTTGCAAACGGGTAGCTTTGAGGGCGGGATAGAAATTCAGTCTGAGGATGGCAGTATTTCTCGTTTGGACGATGCCATCAAGCAGGTATTGGCCGAGAATAAGAAAGGTGCGGATCGCAATTATTTCCGTGCCCGCAAGATTTGGTTCCCTGTGGATCGCAAATCGGTGATTGCTTCCGGGGTTGTAGGTGCAAAAGACACAGCGGAAGTGGTGGATCGCATTGAGTATAATTTGGGTGGGTCGTATATTTCAAAGGGTGATTTGTTGTTCATGGACTTGATTACCCAAAATGCGAAAACCGGTTGGAAACGTCCGATTTACTTTACCAGCGTGAGTGGATACGATTTCTTCGATGTGAATGATTACTTGCAGTTGGAAGGATTGGTTTACAAGTTTGTTCCGATCAAAGGGGGTTCTAGCAGCCGTCAGCCACAGCGCGTTGCCGATTATAAGATGTATAGCAACTTGGTGAAGAGCTATAAGTATTATGGCATGAAAGAGAAGAAGAACTTCTTCCTTGATGACAAAGCGGCTTATGTACCGGGCGATTTGCAGCAGATGGCGATGTTGTTGGCCAAGACCTATTTGAACAAGGTGAAAACCTATGAGCAATACCAAGCCCAAGTGGCGAAAGTTGGTACAGCGGGTGCGCCGGTGCCTGCAGGATTCCGTTCTGTGGAGGATTACTTGCTCCGTGAAAAGGATTCATTGTCTGTGTATCGCAATCGCGCCAAAGAGGTGTTGAACCATATTTTGGTAGAGATTCCTGAAACCGTTATGCCGATGCGCAAAGAATACAAAGTGGATTATGGTATTACTTTGTTGGAATTGGGCGATGAGGCGGCAGCGAAGAAGGTATTGGATATGGCGGTGAAAGACTGCGTTCAATATGGTACTTACTTTGTGAAGTGGGAAGAGCAAATGTTCGGTGCCCGCGAGGTGCAGATGAGTCGTGATATATTGAAGAGCATTGTGGATGAGTGTGATCGATTGGGTAAGAAGGAATGGGCTGCAGAGTATCGGGAACAAGCGGCGAAGGTTAACTAAGAAATGATTTTAAGGTCCCGCCGTTAGGCGGGACACTTGTTTATATGGAATTTAGAAAGAAAGAAAACGATGCGTTTGTGTATGGGATTCATCCTGTATTGGAAGCGCTGCAATCGGGCCGAACGGTCGACAAAGTATGGTTGCAGGAGGGTGTGTTGCAGGGACAGTTGAAGGATTTATTGACGTTGCTGCGGGCAAAGAATTTGATATGGAAACAGGTGCCTACCGCCAAGTTAAACGCTTTGGTGAAGGGCAACCACCAAGGGGTTGTGATCTCGGTGAGTTCTGTAGATTTTGCGGATTTGGATACGGTGGTAGCCAACGCATTTGAGGCAGGTGAAGATCCGTTTATTTTGATTTTGGATGGGGTAACGGATGTGCGGAATTTTGGTGCCATCGCTCGAACGGCCGCTTGTGCAGGCGTTCATGGGATTTTGGTTCCAGAAAAGGGCTCTGCGCCTTTGAGTGCTGATGCGGTGAGAACTTCTGCCGGTGCACTGATGAAGATTCCCGTTTGCAGAACGCAATCGCTCTATGGAAGTATCAAAATGCTAAAAAACTCTGGGTTGAAGATTGTGGGTGCCACGGAAAAGACGTCGGAGGCTTTGTTTGATGCCGATATGAGCGGTCCGGTAGCCATTGTCATGGGAGACGAAGAAACGGGGTTGAGCACCAACACTTGGAAGTTGTGCGATGCGCATGTGAAGATTCCACTGTCGGCCAACGGCGTAGGGTCATTGAATGTTTCGGTTGCGGCGGGTGTGATTACCTATGAAGTGGTAAGACAGCGCAGCAAATAAATCGTTGTAGGATAATCAATTCCCGTAATTTTGCAGTGATGCGCAACATTCAAATGGTTGACCTTCAGGGGCAGTACACCCGCCTGTCAGTGGAAATTGACCAGGCGATGAAGCAGGTATTGCAGGATGCAGATTTTATTCAGGGCGGGGCAGTTCGGAGGTTTGAGTCGGCGTTGGCAGAGCGTTATGAGGTAAAACACGTTATTGGTTGTGCCAATGGTACAGATGCTTTACAACTGGCATTTATGGCGTTGGATTTGCCTGCGGGCTCGGAGGTGATCACGCCGGCGTTTTCCTATGCGGCACTCACGGAGGTGATTTTATTGCTGGGTTTGAAACCGGTATTTGCGGAAGTGGATGC
>DBCP01000125.1:0-2726 GCA_002293105.1 Bacteroidetes bacterium UBA955
GGCCCGCTGCGCGGGCCCCCTCTTTTTATGATCTATGATGGCAATACGTTTAGGCCATTCTACGATTACCCACCCAAACAAATCGGCGGTTTACATATTGTGCATCGGTGAACGAGGCATTTCCACTAGGGTTACCACCCGTTACATGGAAATCACTGAACGCCGCGTGTTGGTTCACAAACGCCGCACCACCAAAATTGAAACTCACGGGTGTAAATGCCGCGTTCATCTCATCCTCTACCCGATTCATAAAATCTTCATCGGTGCTGTAACAAGAACAAGTGATGGCGCCCAAATTGGTTGCACATTCTTTGGCCAATGCCAAACTGTGTTCGGCGCTGGTGGTTTTAACCACAAATACGATGGGACCAAAACACTCATGCTTCCATTGGGCTATATCTGCAGCGTCTACAGCAATCACTGCGGGCGATGCCGTTCTCGCATCGGGGAATTCTGCATTTTCAATGGCCATCGACGGCAGCACCACTGCAGCACCTGCCAACGCTTCCACAGACTTTACACGCTGTGTTGTGGCATCATTCTGAATGGCACCCAATGTCCCCGCACCCATTTTGGGATTTTCCGCCAACCCTTTTATAGCTTGTGCGATTCCCGCAACCACATCATCGTAGCTCAAACTTCCCTCTGCCGTTGAAATACCATCGGCGGATACAAATACGTTTTGGGGCGCAGTACACATTTGTCCGCTATATAAACTTGCCGCAAAGGCCAAATTACCGAAAACTGCTACTGGATCTTTCGCGCCTTGCAAAATCACTGAATTCACTCCAGCTTTTTCGGTAAACACAGTTTTACCAGACAGCGATTCAATATAATCACCAAACGCAGATCCACCGGTGTAATCGATCAACTTCACAGATACATCTTCAGCCAAGTGCTTTGTAATGGGATTATCCAAAGTATCAACGCCCATTTGCACCACGGTTTCCGGCAAGCCGGCGGCCCGCAGGGCCGCTTGCATTTCTGCAACAACCATGGCGATTGGCAATACGCTCTTGGGATGTGGCTTCACGATACTCGCATTGCCCGTCATCAAACTGCCAAACAAACCGGGCACTGTATTCCATGTGGGGAATGTTGAACATCCTATCACAAGCGCAATACCTTTCGGAACCGCTTTATAATTTTTCTTCAATTGCAAATCAAACTTGCCCATGTTCTTCACCCAATCCACCGACAGCGGGAAGCGGTTCAATTCATGAAAAGCCATCGACAACACCTCTAACGCACGATCGTTCGCATGAGGTCCGCTTGCTTGAAAACTCATCATAAAGCTCTGACCTGTGGTGTGCATGGTTGCATAAGCAATATCAAAAAACTTCACGGCTACGCGATCCAAAGCATCCAACAAAACGGCCGCGCGTTCATCGGCCGAGGTCTTACCCCAAACCAATTGCGCATCATTGGCCTGCTGAATCAAGGTCTCTGAAGTGAACTGTGGGTATTGTATGCCGAGTCCCGTCATCATGTAAGGACTTACCTCCTCGCCTACCCAACCGATACTTCCAGTTTGGGACAATGCTGAAAAATTTTGTGTCAACAAGGATTGAAACGCCGCCAGTCCTTGAGCCATTCCATCTTCCGCGTAAGCACGGGGAGATTCTGGCCAAGCCGCATAGTAAGTTCTGTTTTGTTGTGCTGCGTACGCCGCTTCCAAACGCGCTTTCATTGTATGATTCATATTACTATTTTCTAATTGATGTATGTTTAAAATGAAACCCTTGGCTCAGTTCATTGATCTTATGCTTGACCCGTGGGTCCGCCAAATCCAAAGGGTACGGTATGCGGTGGCAATCCATTACCCTCTTCCAAAGAAATCTCTCCAAAGTGATCTTCGTAACGGCCCAAATTATCGCTCAAAGCCATCACCAATCGCTTGGCATGCTGGGGTGCTAATATGATCCTACTTTTGACTTTCCCTTTAGGAATTCCAGGCATCATGCGAACGAAGTCTACGATAAATTCTGTTTGTGAGTGGGTGATGATGGCAAAATTGCTGTAAATACCTTCGGCAACTTCTTCGGTTAGTTCGATATCCAAACCTGGCACTTGTTCTTGATTGTCTTCCATATTGGCGCTTTGCACAAAATTAAACCTTTTCGCCATTTTATCGTCTATATTGCAATTCAAACAGCGACAACCATGTCAAAAAGTATCCCGCTAACGTTCAGCAATACGCTTCGCATCGCCATCCTCACCCTTTTCACAACGAGTTATAGTGCGTCATCAATCAAGGCACAAACCGTTACTTGGGCAGAAAACATCGCCCCCATTCTTTACAACAATTGCACCCAATGTCACATTGATGGAGGCATCGCCCCATTCTCATTGGTTGGATATAACAAGGCCAAAGCCTACGCCAGCAGTATCGCAGCGGCTGCACAAAACAGAACAATGCCACCGTGGCCGGCAGACCCAAAGTATCGCCGATACGCGCATGAACGCATCTTGAGTACGGAGGAAATCGAACAAATTAGCCACTGGGCGAAAAACAACACTCCAGAAGGAGACATCAGCAAAGCGCCGATAGAACCAAAACCCAAAACGGGCACAACCATTACCCAGCCTACTTTGCGCTTAAAAATGCCCAATTATACGGTAAACACGAACAGCGACGAGTACCGTTGCTTTGTGCTTCCCACAGGATTCACCACCGACCAGTTTTTGACTGCGATTGAAGTCGTTCCCGGCAACCCCAAAGTGGT
>DBCP01000125.1:2834-5126 GCA_002293105.1 Bacteroidetes bacterium UBA955
GGATCCCCAACATCCCAACTCATTGGGGTTTACGTACCTGGGCAAGAACCTTATCAATTCCCTGACGGATTGGGTGCGAAGTTGATGAAAGGTGGCAGTATCATCTTACAGGTGCATTACCCGAGCTATGTACAAAACGAACTCGACAGTACCAAGGTCTTGTTAAAAACGACCACACAAACACTCAGAAACATGATCATTGCGCCGGCTGTTAATCATACACAATCGCTGCAAAACGGACCATTATACATCCCGGCGGACCAGACCAAAACCTTCATTTCTAAGTTCCCATTGAACAATACTGTTACTGTATTTGCAGTAGCACCACATATGCACTTGGTCGGCAAAACCATCAAAGCATTCAATGTCAACGGCAAAGACACCACCCCCATCGTGAGCATTCCCAATTGGGATTTCCATTGGCAAAGAACGTATATCATGCGACAGCCCCTCATATTCCTCAAGGGCAGTACGATTTGGGGCGAAGGATTGTACGATAACACAGCGCAAAACCCAAACAATCCGAACAGTCCACCCGTGGCTGTATCTGCTGGCGAAGGCACCAAAGACGAAATGATGTTGGTCTATTTCTGGATTGCAGGTTTTGTCCCTGGTGACGAGTTTAAAATTGTTGATTTTACGCCGTTGAAGAACATTTCGAAAGTCAAAGTCTCACAAAAAACATGGGTCAAGATTTACCCAAATCCCACCCAAGGCGATAGGGTTTGGCTAGAGTCACAAAATCCTTGCGTGGCTTTCACATTGCATGATGCCGCAGGCCGAGCGATCAAATCGGGCCTTCCACTGTACGACAACCAACTGTCTGGGAGTTTAATCAATGTAGAGGGAATACCTACCGGTTGCTACCAGTTGCGTTTGCAGTTTGCGAACGGACAACATCAAACCCAAACTTTGATTAAGCAGTAAAATTGTGACGTATTCGGCTGAGTAATACGCGAAGTATTTAGTGCATCACTTCACGCAAACCACAGATATTTCCACCAACGCATCCTTGGGCAAGCGCGATACTTGCACGGTTTCGCGGGCTGGGTAATTCCCTTCTGAGAATACGCTACCATAAATGGCATTCACCTTTGGAAAATCATTCATGTCTTTCAAAAAAATTGAGGTCTTTACCACATGATTCCAATCCAAACCGGCTTCTTCAAGGAGTGCAGCGATGTTCGACATCACCCTTTTAGATTGTACCTCAACATCTGTTTCACTGTCGAAGCTCCCAGTTTTTGGATCTAATCCAATTTGTCCGGAGAAGTAAAACGTATTGCCTGCTTGAACGGCTTGACTATAAGGGCCAATGGGTTTTGGGGCATTTTCAGAATAAATGATTTTGCGCATGTTGTTTGATGTAATTTTGTAATTGCATGAAAATAGGAATATTGGCAAGCCCAGCAAAGCAAAGCGCTTGGATGAACAAGCAAACACCCGCTGAATTGTTTTCATGGGTGCAAGATAGCGAAGCCCATGAAAATTTCGACGTTTTCGTTGATTTGGATTTTGACACACACACAGAACGCATTCATCATTATGCAAAAAATACCCAAACCCTATTTTTCTTGGGGGCAGTAAAATGCAATTTAGAATGGGCCTTTCAGCAGAACAATCTTTCCTTGGGTATCGCCCAGGAAGCGGGTTGCAAAATGATAGGCATCAACAACTTGTGTAGTTTTATTGAAAGAAATGCATTGGAATATACCAACCCAATGCAAGTAGCGACTGCAGAGGTTCTCGTCGCATCAACAGCCCTTGGATACCCTCAAACAGAATGTGTGAATAGCCGTGTTGGTTTGATTACCCCTCGCGTGGTTTGCATGATCATCAATGAGGCCTTCTATACGGTTCAAGAAGGCACTGCCACTGAAGGCGATATCGACCAAGCGATGAAATTGGGCACCAATTACCCCATGGGTCCATTTGAATGGTGCGATAAGATAGGCCTCGCCGATGTATACGAAACATTGGAAGCGCTTTACCAAGACACCCACGATGAGCGCTACAAAATTTGCAGCTTACTCAAACAACGCTCTTTGCGATAATTGAACATTCAACGAAAAGAAAAAGGCGCCCGTGGGCGCCTTTTTCTTTTGTAACTAACTATGAACCTTTAGGGTTGCCCCGCTGAGATTATTTCTGAACCGTGATCTTCTTGGTTACTTGCTTGTCTCCCGACATAACCTGTACCAAGTAAACGCCGTTGCTCAATCCATCGGTGTTCAATACCATCACACCTTCATTGGCAACCGTTCTTGTGCTTACCATTTTGCCTTCAATGCT
>DBCP01000107.1 GCA_002293105.1 Bacteroidetes bacterium UBA955
AATTATGAAAAAGAATTCTTTCAAATTGGGTACTTATGCAGCAATGCTTGTTGCGGGTATTTCTGTTTTGGCTTTGGGTGGCTGTGAAGATGAGCAACCCGCACCAAAGGTGCCAACTACCACTGAGAAAATCTGTGCAAACAACTGGGAGATTGCCTCGATGCCAATCGAACCCGCTTTGGATTTGGGTGGTGGTATTAAATTAACCGATTACATGCAAATGATGCAGGATTGTGAGAAGGACAATTACTTGAAATTCTCAGATGTGAGCGGTAAAAAGTCATACGTAACCTTTGAAGGATTGTTGAAGTGTGACCCTGCCGATCCGGATACAGCAATGGGTGTTTGGGGTTTGAGTGCGGACGAGAAGATCATCGATTTGGATGGAGATAAGTTCAAGTTGATTTTGATCGACGATAACAACATGCATGTACGCGTGGATAGTTTCTTGCAGAATTCCTCGATGACCTTGAAGTTCAAGAAGAAATAATTTTAACCTTTCAATAGGGATTAAAAAAGGGCGCTTCGCGCCCTTTTTTGTTTTTTTGGCAATCCAAATGATAATTGACATCAGTATTGACAAAACCAAGTAGACCTGAATATTTGTAAATCTGTGTCCTAAGTGCTATCTTTGCACTGCAAATAACCAATCTACTTTCCACTTTAAATCGTTATTTGCATGTCACCCCAAAATCATTCTAAAATTGCTCTCGAAGGCCTCACATTTGATGATGTCCTTGTGGTTCCGCGTTACTCCGAAGTATTGCCCCGCGATGTGAATACTTCCGTTCAACTTACGCGCAAGCTTCGTTTGAATATCCCCATTATGTCTGCCGCGATGGATACAGTAACCGAAAGCGGAATGGCCATCGCCATGGCAAGAGAAGGGGGTATCGGTATTATTCACAAGAACATGACGATCGCCCGCCAGGCCGAAGAAGTGAAAAAGGTGAAACGATCAGAAAGTGGAATGATCATGGAGCCGGTGACACTGAGTGCGGAAGCGAGTTTGCGGGAAGCTGTAAATCTGATGCGCGATCACAAAATTGGCGGAATTCCTGTGGTGGACGGAAGCAATGTGTTGAAAGGCATCATTACCAATCGTGATTTGCGCTTTGAGAAAGATCTCGATAAAAAAGTGAGCGAGGTGATGACCAAAGACAACCTAATTACAGCGGAACTGGGTACGGATCTCAAAGGGGCTCAGGCCATTTTGGAGAAATACAAAATTGAAAAATTGCCCATCGTGGATGCGCAAAACAAGTTGGTGGGTTTGATCACATTCAAGGATATTCAGAAAGTGAAAAATTATCCCAAAGCGTGTAAAGATGCTCATGGCCGTTTGGTTGTGGGTGCGGCTGTGGGTGTAACTGCTGATACAATAGAGCGCGTGAGTGCTTTGGTGGCTGTAGGGGTGGATGTGATTGCCATTGATACGGCGCATGGACATTCGAAAGGGGTGATGGATGAGGTGAAGCGTGTTAAAGCGGCCTTCCCTGATCTTCAAATCATTGCAGGAAACATTGCCACGGGAGCGGCCGCGAAGGCCTTGGCCGAAGCGGGCGCCGATGCAGTGAAAGTGGGCGTGGGTCCCGGTAGTATTTGTACCACTCGCATCATCGCGGGTATCGGTATGCCCCAGTTGAGCGCCTTGATGGAAGCGGCGCAAGCCCTTGAAGGAACTGGCGTGCCGGTGATCGCCGATGGGGGTATTCGTTACAGTGGTGACATTGTGAAAGCGCTCGTTGCCGGTGCCAATGTGATTATGGCCGGTGGCTTGTTTGCCGGTACAGAAGAAGCGCCTGGTGAAACTACCTTCTTCGAAGGAAGGAAAGTGAAGAGCTATCGCGGTATGGGTAGCATCGAAGCGATGAAAGACGGTTCAAAGGATCGCTATTTCCAGGATGCGGAAGAAGAAGTGGCCAAATTGGTTCCAGAAGGCATCGTGGGCTCAGTAGCTTACAAAGGCCATGTGGCGGAAGTGTTGTACCAATTGGTGGGCGGTATCCGCGCCGGAATGGGTTACTGCGGTTCTGCAACCATCGATGAGTTACAAACCTCAAAATTTGTTCGCATTACAAACGCCGGTATGCGCGAAAGCCATCCTCACGATGTAGCCATTACCCGCGAAGCACCGAATTACAGTCGTTAAGTCGCTGTTATTTCAAAACGTCCTTACTTAATCACGACTGCATCGCATTTTCGTTAACAACGATCATTTATCGGGTTTGATTCCTGTGTTGCGGTTGTATCTTTGTGACATGGTACGCGGTACAACGAGGTTCTCGGTAATATTGACCCTTTTATTTGTGGTTTTGGTAGGATTTTCTGCCTGTGGTTCATTGGGTGGAGGAAAAGGCAAATCCGCTGTTGAGCAACATGCTTATTCAGCAAATGCTGGATTCCGTGTGGCTTTTTACAATTTGGAGAATTTGTTCGATACGGTTGACGGTCCAAATGATGATGCTGAATTTTTACCTGCATCAGAAAACCGTTGGAATACCGAGCGCTATCAAAGCAAGTTGAAAAACATGGCCAAGGTAATCGACAGCATTGCACCGGATATTTTGGGTGTGGTGGAAGTTGAGAATGCCTTTGTATTGGAGGATTTGCGGAAGCATTGTCATTCGATGCATGTTTCACAAACGGTCGCTGATGAGAACGAAGATCGTAAGCCACTGGGTTCTGACTTTGAAATTGTGCATCGCGAATCGCCCGACGCAAGGGGGATAGATGTGGCATTGATTTATAACAGACAGAAATTTTATGCTACGGGGGTGTATATGACATCGGTTGCGTTGGCTGATGGATACAAAACGCGCGACATCATGCGTGTGCATTTGGTGGAGCGGTTAACGGGTGATTCGCTGGCGATATTCGTCAATCATTGGCCAAGCAGGAGAGGCGGCGCGGTCAGTGCGGCAAGCCGCATGGCCGCCGCCGCCGCCCTCACACAAACCTTGCAAAACAATCCTTCCATCCCCGCCAATTACCTCCTGATGGGCGACTTTAACGATGATCCTGAAGATCCCTCCATCACGGAAGGACTCCAAGCAGGAGATGCATTTCATTCCATAGTGAATCTCGCCTTTACCGCCCGCGCTGCAGATAGTACCATCGGTACGCTCGCCTGGCATACCGGCTGGAATATGTTTGATCAAATCATGGTGAGCAGACCCTTGTATTATGCCAACTTGCATCGCCATGAATCGGATGGAAACGCCTCACAAATTGCTTCCGCAATGCCCAATATCAACGTATACAAACGTGTTTGGATGTTACAACATGATGGCAACAAATACGACGGTTGGCCACTGCGTACCTTCGCCGGCAAAAAATACATGAACGGGTTTTCTGATCACTTGCCGGTTTACACAGATATCGTGCTCGTACATCGCCACTAGTCTCGAGGCGTGTATTGGTAGCTACTGAAAATGTGATTTCATCAAAAAAGGGACTGAGAAACGCGTTCTCAACCCCTTCTTTATTCTGCTTAACAGCGAAAGTTATTTCATACAAGCCTTCACAAACTTGACAAACAAAGGATGTGGTGTGGCAACTGTGCTCTTTAACTCTGGGTGGAATTGAACGCCCACGAAGAACGGGTGCGTTGGGATCTCCACAATTTCGGCCAAGCCCGTTTGAGGGTTGGTGCCCGTGATGCGCATCCCCGCGTCCTCAATCTGCTTTTTATATTGGTCGTTGAACTCATAGCGGTGACGGTGTCTTTCGCTGATTAACGATTTTCCGTATGCCTTATAAGCCTTGGAGTCTTTCTCCAATTTGCAATCGTAAGCGCCCAATCGCATGGTGCCACCTTTCTGGGTGAGGTCTTTCTGACCGTCCATCAAGTCAATCACCGGGAAAGGGGTGTTTGCATCCATTTCGGTACTGAAAGCGCCCGTCATGCCGCAAACGTTTCTGGCAAATTCAATCACCGAACACTGCATGCCCAAGCATATGCCAAAGAAAGGAATGTTGTTTTCCCTCACATAGCGAATGGCTTCCAACTTGCCTTCAATGCCACGATGTCCGAAACCGGGTGCCACCAATACACCATCAAATCCCGCCAATTTCTTGGCCGCATTGTCGATAGTGAGCATTTCAGAATGAACGTAAGATACTTTTACCTTGCATTCGTTGCTGGCGCCAGCATGAATGAAGGCTTCATTGATCGATTTATAGGCATCGGGAAGCTCTACGTATTTTCCTACCAAGGCGATGTTGACTTCGGATTTGGGATGTTCTAATTTGAACAAGAAATCGCGCCATTGCTCTAAGTTGGGCTCGTTCTTGGTGCTTAGCTTCAATTTGGTCAAAACCACTTTATCGAGTTTTTCCTTCAGCATCGCTAAGGGGGCTTCATAAATGGTTTTTAAGTCCATCGCCTCGATAACCGCATTGGGTTGTACGTTACAGAATAAGGCCAATTTTCTGCGGATTTCAGCGGTAATGGGCCTTTCACAACGACAAACGAGGACATCGGGTTGTACGCCCAATTCCAACAATTGCTTTACGCTGTGCTGGGTGGGTTTCGTTTTTAATTCGCCCGCTGCGCTGAGGTATGGTATCAATGTCAAATGAACAACCAAGGCGTTTTCGTGGCCTTCTTCCCACAGTAACTGACGCATGCTTTCAACATAAGGGAGCGATTCGATATCACCCACAGTGCCGCCGATTTCGGTAATGACAATGTCAAATTCTCCGTTCTCAGCCAAGATTTTCATCCTGCGCTTGATTTCGTCGGTGATATGAGGAATAACCTGAACGGTTTTGCCGAGGTAATCACCCCTGCGTTCGTTTTCAATTACAGTTTGATATACGCGACCAGTGGTTACGTTGTTTGCTTGTGAACTGGGGACATTCAAGAAGCGTTCGTAGTGGCCCAAATCGAGGTCGGTTTCGGCGCCATCTTCGGTAACATAACATTCTCCATGCTCGTAGGGGTTTAATGTGCCCGGATCTACGTTGATATAGGGGTCGAATTTTTGGATGGTGGTTCTGAGGCCCCGTGCCTGCAGAAGTTTGGCGAGGGATGCGGCTACAATGCCTTTGCCCAATGATGATGTTACGCCCCCCGTAACAAAGATGTATTTTGCTTTTTTCATGTTGCTTTTCCCTTACGGGAATGTGATGTTACGGGATACAAAATTAACATTTCCATCAAGGGGTATGGGGAAATTAATTCGGTAGTTTTCAACAACGAAAAAGGGGACCTCGTCATTGACCAGATCCCCTTCGGATTCGAAGCAAAAATATGCCCGTCGGAATTATTTCACTGAAACCAATTCGGTGTCGAACACCAAGGTGGCGTTGGGCGGAATCACTCCACCTGCACCGCGCTTGCCGTAACCCAAATGAGAAGGGATGATCAATTTGTATTTCGCACCTTCGCTCATCAACGCAATGCCTTCATCCCATCCAGGGATTACTTGGCCTGCACCCAATTTGAATTCAATGGGTTGTCCACGCTTGAATGAGTTGTCGAACTCTTGTCCGTTATCCAATGCGCCAGCGTAATGCACAGCCACCGTTTTGCCGGCTACTGCCTGGGCACCAGTTCCAGCTTGTTCCACCACGTACCACAAACCAGATTTGGTTTTTTGGGCAGTGGGGTAGGTGGTTTTTACCCAATTTTCAAAACCGGCCGAAGCCGATTTAATGGCTTCTTCCGCACGCGCAGCAGCACCTTCTTTCAATTTCTTGAAGGCCGCATCGTTGGCTTCAAATGCTTTTGCATCTTTGCCCTTGCGGATGATTTTCAAACTGGTAATTACATCATCTTGTTTGATGGCATTCACTACGTCTTGGCCAGTAATTACTTTGCCAAAAACAGTGTGTGCGCCGTCTAACCATGGGGTAGCCACGTGGGTGATGAAGAACTGAGAGCCGTTGGTTCCTGGGCCTGCGTTGGCCATGGACAATACGCCCGGACCAACATGCTTCAAGGTAGAAACGAATTCATCGTCGAACTGATATCCTGGTCCGCCCGAACCATTCCCTGCTGGGTCTCCACCTTGGATCATGAAATTGTCGATCACGCGGTGAAACTTCAATCCATCGTAGAAGGGGGTTCCAAGGGGTTTGGCGTTGTTGGTAATTTTACCTTCGGCCAATCCCACGAAGTTGCAAACGGTGAGGGGGGTTTCTTTGTAATGTAATTGCAATAGGATGGTGCCTTTGTTGGTTTCCATTGAGGCATAGAGGCCATCCGCCAATGCGGGCTCTCCATCGAGTTCTAAATTCTGGTTATCCATGGTTAATTTGTTTGTATGATTGAAGCCCGAAGCGAAGCTGAGGGCGCTTACTGTCATCGCAGCGAAAGAAAGTAATGTCTGTTTCATGTGTTTTTTATTAATTCTCGGGTTTTCTTTGGCAATTTCTGTACCACAATATCATAACTGTGTTCTATCAGTTCGGCCACCATCGTTTGTGGCAGTCCATCTAAGTTAACACTGTTCCAATGTGTTTTGTTCATGTGAAAGGCCCCTGTAATTTGTGGGTGCGATTCTCTCAATGCCAATGCACGTTCTGGGTCGCATTTCAATGCGATGCTTTCAAATGCTTGGATATCGCCCAAACAAAACATCTTCCCGGCAACCTTCCAAACCATCGTTGTCTCGTCGAACGGAAATTCAGCCGTCACCAAGGGTTTTGATTCGCAGTATTCGCTGATCCAAGTGAATTGTTCCATATTGTGGGAAAATCGAGTGCCACAAATCTAACACAGGCTGTTAATTTTGAAAAAAATTAATTTCATGAAACGCCATTTCATTTTCTTTGTCCTTCTTGTGTTTGCTGGATTCTCAGTGGCCCAGCCTCAGTCCAAAAAACCCACACCCAAAAACATGGGCGATGCGCAACAAGGACTAACAACCGAGCCTGTTCGCAAAATTTTGGCATCGGCCCTGGAAATGCGAAGCAATATCGCCTATGCCCCAGTGAAGCAAGGGAAGGAAATTGTGGGTATGGCTCCTTTTACCGGAATAGCGCTGGTGATGTGGCCCAACAATCGGGTGTATACAGAACAGGGGTATGTCAATGGTTTAAAGCACGGGAAATACCAAGAGAACACGGAAAAAGGCACGTTCGTTGCCGGTGAAACTTGGGCCAATGGCAAGAAAAATGGTCCTTTTCAATACGCTGATGAAAAAACAGGTATCGTAGTCGCTACAGGGGAATTCCTCGATGATAGTTTGCACAATACCGTCAAAGGTTTCTACATGAATGGCGTAACCCAATACGTAAAGCACTACAATCGTGGGGTGCGCAACGGGGAAGCCATAAGTTACTTCGATAACGGCAGAACCGAGCAAATTGCCACATTCGTGAACGATGTGCCCCATGGTGCCGTTGTTGCTTTCTATGCCGATTCCATTCTGCGCTATATCAAAGAATACAACATGGGTGTGCCGCACGGTCGCTTTTATCTGTTTCATCGCAACGGGTGTGCGGCCAGCGAAGACTATTACAAAAATGGAGAGCACGACAGTATTTCTCGTGTTTGGGACGCGGTAAGCTGCAATCTCATCGCGGAGTCCTCTTGGAGCAATGGTAAGAAAAATGGCGCTTTTATCCAATACAATGCGTTCGGCGATACCCTTCGCATCGATAACTACGACAATGGGTCATTAAATGGTAGGTTCGTGGAAATTCGCGAAGTGCCCAATGAAACCACAAAAAGAATTGAATTGCAAGTGGAATCGGAAGGGTATTACAGACAGGGTTTGAAATTTGGTCCTTGGAAGCACGGAATGGTAAGTCATTATCAGCAGCGTGAAGGCACGTATGACGATGATGGAACGATGGTCGGCGATTGGCTGTTTTACGACAACAAAGGGCTGCCACTGTTGAAACAGACCTACGACATCGAAGGGAACCTAGTGAAAGAAAAGTACATCAAAGTAAAAAAGAAGTAATTCGTGACACATTTGATAGAACCTTTTGTAATGGGTTTGACCGGCTTGTCTGGTGCAGGAAAAACCTATTATGTGGATGCCTTGAAAGCGGCGTTGGGGGAAAATGTAACCGTAGTGGGATTTGATGATTATTACAAACCCCTTGAAATGCAGCACATAGATGAGCACGGCGAGGCCAATTACGATTTGCCATCGGCCTTGTTTTCGGAGCGATTCCATGAGGATTTACTCCAATTGTTGGCTTACAAACCCGTGCTAATCAAGAAATATCAATTTGAAAACTATGATGCGCCTGAACAAACAGAAATTGTAAATCCTGCACCCATTTTGTTGGTCGAAGGTCTGTTTGTGATGGATTATGAAGCCGTAGATTCGCTTTTGAACTACCGAATTTTTGTGGATTGCGATTTGGAATTGTGTTTTAATCGTCGCATTGAACGCGACATCCGGGAACGGGGTATCCCATTGAAGCGCAGTTTGCACCAGTGGGAACACCATGTGATGCCGGCATACAACAATCACATTTTGCCACACCGCGAACGCTGCGATTTGGTGATCCAAAACAACGGTCCGGCCGATGAAAACATCGCCACCATTGTGGAGCACATTCGCACCCATGCCCACCCTTCGGTGTTGGCGTCACTTTAGCCGATTTCGATAATTTCTGAACCCTGAAGTTGGGTATCGTACACTGCATATGTGGCAAGACCCATGATCCCACCCACTTCGCCCGGATTGATGAGTAAAGCATTGCCAAATTTTTGACGGTGAACTTTGTGGGAATGCCCAAAACAAACCACATCGTACCAGCCCGTTTTTACCATCGTCTTGGCGTAGAAATGATAGTGGGTGACGCCGAAACGAACACCATCCAGGTGCAGCAAGCTGTCATCGTCGCCAATATACTCGCCGTACAATTTGATGTTGGGAAATTGCGCTGCAATTTGGGTGAGTTTGAATCGATCGCCATCGTTGTTGCCCCAAACAGCATGAATGTCTAGTCCGGTAGCGCCCAATTGTTTCATTACGAAGGGGGCACAGAAATCACCACAGCAAATCACGGTTTTGATTCCGCGGGCGATGAGTTGGTCAGTCACTTTCTGCAAATTTTTGAGATTGTCGTGTATGTCAGACAGAATGGCAATTTCCATGGATTTGTGCGTTAAAATTTGGGTCGAAGTTACTGAAAGGGTGTTAACTTTGTATAGAATTATGGCAATCATCATCACAGAAGAGTGTATTAACTGCGGGGCTTGTGAGCCCGAATGTCCGAACAACGCGATCTACGAGGCCGGTGTTGAATGGGCCATTGCGGATGGAACGGAGGTTACGGGAGAGTTTTTATTGGCCAACGGGCAAACGGTGGATGTGAATGAGAAATTCGCACCCGTAAGTCAAGAAGTATATTTTATCGTGCCCGACAAATGCACAGAATGCACAGGGTTTCATGAAGAGCCACAGTGCGCTGCGGTTTGTCCGGTAGACTGTTGTGTCCCTGATCCCGACCACGAAGAGAGTGTGGAGGTTTTGTTGGATCGCAAAGAGCGTTTGCATTTGTAGCTATGAATCAGCGAATTTGCCTTCAGTCTTGGGCTCCATTGCGATCAATGGGTCATTCAAAGGGCGAAATGGTAAGTTCGTTGCTGTTCGGTGAAACGTGCACGGTGTTGGCTTCTGAAGGGGAGTGGTTGCATGTGCGGGTAGATCACGATGGGTATTTGGGTTGGATTCCGGATCTATATTTGGGCGATGCGCGACCTTTTCAGGGTCAGTCATGGCAGGTGGTTCGTGAATTGGGCGCATACTTTTTGGGTGATGATGGCGATGTGATTGCTTTGTCGCCCGGTTCCAAGATTCCTGGCGAGCGTATAATTATTGAAGGCAGGACCTATTATTTTCGATTAGGAAAATACCTGGTGGCCGGAGCCGCGGCAGCGGCGAAGGTCTTTTTGAATACCCCATACCTTTGGGGAGGTCGCTCTATCTGGGGAATCGATTGCAGTGGTTTGGTACAAGCCGTGGGCAGGGTGTTGGACATTGCAATGCCTCGGGATGCTTATCAGCAAGCGGCTGAAGGACAGCCATGCATGTGGGATCAACGCAGGCCCGGTATTTTGGCCTATTTTTCCAATGCCGATGGCAAAGTGGTTCACGTTGGCATTTTGCTGGACGATGATCGGATTATCCATGCCTACGGAAAAGTTCGCATCGATCAACTAACACCGCAAGGGATTGTGAAT
>DBCP01000069.1:0-671 GCA_002293105.1 Bacteroidetes bacterium UBA955
GCCAAATACATCAAACCCAATCGCCACCGTCGGCCCAAACCCAACAACATCATCGCCGTTGAAAAAACAGCAAAAGAATTGGCAGAATGACTACTCACAAAGCCAAACCTGCTGCCCGGAGGTCCATCGGGCAATCGCGGATTCAGCGAACTTTCCCAAGCCGGCCTCACCCTGGCAAACAGGGGCTTGCAAATTTTCGAACTGATGCTATCTGCCAACCCAAAAGACGCCACAGTGAGCAAAATCGGCACCCAGCATTTCACGCCAAACTTTCGCCAAAATAACCAAATAAACACCGCGTACAATGGCACAAACGCCCACTTACTGCTCAAAAAAATCATCATGGGATCCAATGCAGGACTGGCCCATCGCTGGTTGATCAACACAAACAAATCGCGATCAAAAAAATCTAACACAAACAACATCGAAAGCGAATATCAACTTTTCCTGGAAATCACCACAATGCGGGGCGAAGTTTTCGCATCAAACGCACCCAATTGGTCGTCGCCAAACACATCCACCACCTGCAGGCCGGCCTGAACATGCAATTTCAGTAGCGTTTCAGAGTCGAAAATCCTCACTTGCTCTTGAAACACATGCGTTTGATCGCCATCGGTAACCGCAATGTCCTTCACGATGTGGCTTTCTGTACGATGTTTTCGCGTTTTAAA
>DBCP01000069.1:745-5206 GCA_002293105.1 Bacteroidetes bacterium UBA955
CTGCATTCAAATAATCCTGCACCACATAACCGCCCGGTCTGCATGCCGCTGCCATGTTTTTCAATACTTGAGCATCCTCGGCCGGATCGTTGAAATACCCAAAAGAAGTAAACACATTGAAAACCGCATCCATCCCCGAAACCGGAAACGGCTGTCGCATATCATGAACCAAAAACTCAGCCCCTTCCACACCCAAGCCCTTCGCGATGCCGATGCTGTTCTCACTCAAATCAAACCCGCAAACCCGCAAACCCCTCGAGGCCAAATGCGCACTATGCCTACCTTTGCCGCAAGCCACATCCAAAACCCTCATCCCAGAATCAAGTTTCAAATGCGCCAACAATCGATCCATAAACGCCGCAGCCTCGGCATCGTTGCGATGCTGATAAAGGGCGTGATAGTACAACGTATCAAACCAAGATTCAAACCATTCCATACCCACTTTCAAATTATTTATCAAAGGTAATGTAACTTTTGGCATCCCTTTCGCGTATTAACAAACAGCTGCATGACGGTATCGGATTATAACAAGTGCGTGGATCTCCACAGCAATGCGGTTTTCCGATTCGCGCTCAAACAGTTACGCAACCCCGATGACGCCAAAGAAATTGTACAAATAACCTTCGAAAAACTCTGGATGAAACGCAATACTGTAAACATAGACACCGCAAAGAGCTACCTGTTCACAACGGCCTATCACAGCATGGTAGACATCTGGCGCGCGCAAAAACCCACAGAAGACATCCACAATTTAGCACCGGCAAAACACCCCACCACCGAAGCCTCTGCCTACACCGGCCTGATGGAATCCTTGGAAAAAGCCCTCTCACAAATCAGTCAAATCCAAAGAACCGTGATTTTACTGCGCGATTACGAAGGCTACTCCTATGCGGAAATCGGCGAAATCACCGGACTCAACGAAGCCCAAGTGAAGGTGAATATCTTCCGTGGCCGACAAGCACTCAAAGACATTATCGGCAACCCCAACAACCTCATCTAACACCATGAAACCATCTCCCATCACCGACGAGCAAGCGTGGCAATTGTTTGAACTGTTGGAAGGCAATTTACCCAAAACGGCTGCCGCAGAATTACACCAAGCGATGCAGGGCGATGCCAATCTGAAAGCCCATTATGAGGCCTTGGCTCAAACCTATTTGCAACCTACCACCACACTTTACCCCGATGCCCCGTCGCTGAAAAAGAAGACTTCCAACCGCACTGTGCTGTTCTATGCTTCGATGTCGGTCGCGGCCTCCCTCGTCATTCTGTGGTTCTTCAAAGCCAGTATCGCCACGCAGAACATCGCCCCGATACAATCACAAATAGCAAAAACAAGTCCTTCGGTTGACGTAACCACGCCTTCAAACACAGAATCAGCGCCACCAAAACCGTCACTCAATCGTCAAGGAACCAAGCAAAACGTTGCAACCCTTGTGGATCGAACCCAGCAGAAACAAACTTGGGAAACAACATCCACTGTTACAGAGAATCCCAACAAACAAGATATCCACCCGTTGATTGCAGCCACTGAACCCATTCGAAAAGTGCGCAACATCAACGACAGCGTGAATACCCGCAAACCATCTCCCAATAATTCAGCGATTGTAGTCGCCCAAAACGACAGGCCATCGCCCAGCATCGCCCAGCAAAAAACCAGAAAAGAATTGCTGAAATCCTTCTATTTGGATGCGCGGAGAATGGTAGAGAACGGTCATCTACCGCACGTGAAAGTAAAAACCGTGAACAACGACGCCGATTGGATGCCTGAATTCCAAGTGGGACTCACCCTCGAAAACAACGTAATATTGACTTCATTTAACCCATAATCATCCCAAAAACCCTTCAACCATGATACAAAAAACCATCATTGCAACCCTGTTGGCCCTGTTGAGCGGCATGCCCTTGTTAAAAGCGCAAACCATGGATACTACATCGGTAGACACCCTAATTTCCATTACTGATAGCTTGATTAGCGAAGTAATCCGCGAAATCAAAAAGGAAATCAAAGACGAAGCCAAAGATCTCAAAGTCGAAATCAAAGATGGAATCAACGAAGTAGAAATTGAGATCATTGAGCGAGACACCTATCGCATGGTAAAGCGTAAACGCAAACCCAAAGCCACCATCGAAGAAACCCGACAATACTGGGGATACAACACCCAAATAATCAACGAATCGGAGATGAAAACCAACCCCACTCAAATGGGCGATCAATCCAATTTCCTTCCAGAACTCAGCAATGCCAAGAGCATCCATTTCGGCATAGAGCAACAGTGGGGATTCAACCTCATTCGCGGAAAAGTGCGCGTATTTACCGGCATTCGGTACGATATTCACAACTACCGTTTCCAAAACAATTACACCCGCCTCATCCAAGACCAGCCCGAATTTACGGCAGTTGAAGTGGGCGGCCCATTAATTGACCCCATTCCGGTAGAAAAGTCCAAAGTCGTGAGCAATTACATTGGCATTCCAGTTTCCTTGGGGTTCCAAGACAAACCTGGCGACAATTCCAAATTCAGCGCAAAAGTGGGCGTGCATGCTGGATATAGGGTTAGAACCCATACCAAGATTAAGCAATCGGGTGGTAACGTTGAAAAACAATTCGACGATTTCAACATGAACGATTTTTACCTATCGCCTTTTGTTAATGTAAATTATGGCGATATGGGCCTTTATATGCGCTATCCTTTGACCAATTTGTTCAAGAGCGGACAGGGAGCCAGCACACAATCCGTTCAATTCGGCATCACGCTGAAGATGAGTTAAGACATTCCACATAGGCTATTTATGTTGGTTTAACCGAACTAAGCCTCGTCGATGACGGGGCATTTTTCGTGGAAGACCCACCCGTTTTTCGTATCTTTGCAGTAACAGCATCAGCCATGAACCCACGTCAATGGAACTCCATCAAAACCTATTCAGACATCCTGTTTGAACAGCACGGCAACATCGCCAAGGTGAGCATCAACCGTCCTGAAGTATACAACGCCTTCCGTCCGCAAACTGTGATGGACATGTTGGATGCTTTCGACATCTGCCGCGAGCGCCCCGATATCGGCGTAGTCATCCTCACTGGTGTGGGCGATAAAGCATTCTGCTCTGGCGGCGATCAAAATGTAAAAGGCATTGGAGGATACGTAGACGACAATGGTGTACCCCGTTTGAACGTCCTAGACCTACATAAAAAAATCCGCTCACTACCAAAACCCGTTGTTGCGATGGTGAACGGCTATGCCATCGGCGGCGGACACGTACTTCACGTAATTTGCGATCTAACCATTGCCGCAGAACATGCCAAATTCGGACAAACCGGCCCCAAAGTGGGAAGCTTCGATGGCGGATTCGGCAGCAGCTATTTGGCCCGCCACGTAGGTCAAAAGAAAGCCCGCGAAATTTGGTTTCTTTGCCGCCAATACACCGCAGAAGAATCGGAAAAAATGGGCATGGTGAACAAAGTGGTTCCCTTGGAAATGCTCGAAGACGAAACCATCGATTGGTGTAACACCATGTTGGAGCGGTCTCCCATGGCCTTGCGTATGCTCAAGCGCGCCTTCAATGCGGAGCTCGATGGTCAGCACGGCCTCATGGAACTGGCCGGTGATGCCACCTTGCTTTACTACCTAACCGAAGAAGCCCAAGAAGGCAAACACGCCTTTTTGGAAAAGCGCACACCCGATTTCCAGCAGTTTCCCAAGTTCCCTTAATACCACAGAAAAACATTAACTTTGCACCACGAAATTCTGACTCAATATTCATGAAAATTAAAGTAGCCAACCCCGTAGTAGAGCTTGATGGTGATGAAATGACCCGCATCATTTGGCACTTCATCAAAGACAAATTAATCCTTCCTTACCTTGACGTTGATATCAAATATTTCGACTTGGGCATGGAACACCGCGATGCCACCAACGACCAAGTAACGATTGATGCAGCTGAAGCCATCAAACAATATAACGTAGGAATCAAGTGCGCTACCATCACTCCTGATGAAGGACGTGTGGAAGAATTTGGCTTGAAGCAAATGTGGAAGAGCCCAAACGGAACCATTCGTAATATCTTGGACGGAACCGTATTCCGCGAGCCCATCGTCTGCAAAAACGTACCTCGCTTGGTTCCCAATTGGACAGCCCCCATCTGTATCGGCCGTCACGCATTCGGTGATCAATACCGCGCCACTGATTTTGTGACCAAAGGCAAAGGTAAATTGACCATCAAATTCGAAGGTGAAGACGGACAAGTGATCGAGCACGAAGTATACAATTTCAAAGGCGATGGTGTTGCTTTGGCGATGTACAATACCGATGAGAGTATCAAAGGATTTGCTCGCTCTTGTTTCAACCAAGCCATTGCGAAAGGCTGGCCTTTATACTTGAGCACAAAAAACACCATCCTCAAGAAATACGATGGTCGTTTCAAGGACATATTCGAAGACATTTACCAAACAGAATTTAAAGC
>DBCP01000056.1:0-1482 GCA_002293105.1 Bacteroidetes bacterium UBA955
CAGCGCGAAAGCGCTGGCCCTTCTTTTTGTTCCTACTTCCGTGACAATGAATTCGCCCCAACAACTGAACGATTGATTGAATGGAATAATCTCTCGGGCAAAATCCTCCACAGAGATTGCAAATCCCCAAAATCTAAATGAAAAGACGTAGTCAAATTAATCCACCAACAAACGAGCAGTACCACTACCCTTCTCGGTCTTCACACGAACAAAATACAATCCTGGATTCACACCCTGTAAATCCAAACGATTCTCGCTGAGCGACAAACCCTGAACCAATCTGCCTGAAATATCTATTACAATGATTTCAGTGATTTTCCCATCGATACCCAAAGAAACCCATCCAGTGGCTGGATTTGGATACAAATTCAATGATTGCTTTTCGCTCCACTGAGCGATTCCATTCTTCATATCCCACAAAGGCTGAGAAACCGAAGCCAAAATAGGGGCCTGGTAAGCACCCAAATGAACATTTTCGCTAATTCCCGCTCCAAAATCACTACCAACGAAACCTACAACCGATAAATCAGCGGGTTTGAAACGAGAGAAAATCGCGCCAGTAGGACCGAAATCGGCTGCAGAAGGCATGCCCAACGACAACATCGTATCAGGAATGGTTAACGAGAATGAATAACTGTGTTTATCACCCGACTTCATGATATCGTTGGCCGCAGTAATTGTGGCACCGTATTTACCACCGTCTGTAGCCCAAACCACGCGATTGTGGTGATATCCTACCAAGGTCTTATTCTTGCCAAAGAAAATGCTCTGACTGTCTTTGGTTAGTGCGAAATCAACCTTCTGATCCCATCCTGCACCCAATCCGCGAACCCCTTGTTCGCGCAACATCACACCAAAACGCAATCCGGATTTCACCCAAACATCTTGAGCCGTCATCTCCAAATTACCCGTAACCTTGCGCGTACTTGGATTGTAAATCAAATTGGTAATTTTCAATTCGACTCCCTTGGAAGCCGCAGCCACCGCAGATTCCACCGCTTGTTTAATGACTGATGCACTGCCAACAATTTGCTCACGGTTGACCACGACAACAGGCATAGAATCGATCACCAATGGCGCCCATTTGTTGTGCATGTTATCGTTAATATGATGCGATACAAAATTTGCAGCGCCAGACAATTGTGTTGCCAATGAATCCATCGCCACATTCACGGCAGGACATTGATTGCACCAAGTTGCGGTGTAGGATTCCACCAAAGCCTTATTCATGGCATTACCGCCACCCTGTTGGGCCACAAAATCAAACACCAAAGGCAACGTATCGTTTGATACACGATCGTCGGCGCCACCACCATTGGTGGATATCCATGCTCTCACTTTGGCACGATCGCCAGGCTGCATATTGCGAAGAATCGAATGCGAAATTTGGGCACTGCGATAATCCGTAAAGTTCACAAACGACAACGGCGTTGAAACCACCGCTTCATTGTTCACCTGTGTATTCAAATTGTAATCGGTATT
>DBCP01000056.1:1647-2907 GCA_002293105.1 Bacteroidetes bacterium UBA955
TCCTCGAACGACTTGCCCTGTTTGGCAACTACATCCAACAAAGTACTTACCCCCGAAAGCGGATAGGACTCAAACGGACCGATCTGTAAGCCATTGGCTTGCTCATTCTTTAAGGGAAGGTTGTTGGCATACCAAGCATACTCAGAACCCCAACCCATCCGAACAACATGAATGGCATTGCTACCCTCTTCTAACACAATGGCATTGTAAGAAAAACTTCCGTATTTATTCGCGGTATCTGTTCCCAATGTAAACGACTGGAATTTTACCCAAAACTGTCGTTTCGGCGCAGTACCAAATGTTTTCACCAATACGCGGTCGTTGGATCCGCTGGCGATGATTCCACCCACAACCACCGAATTGTTGGCAACACGGGGATCTGGCAGGCTGTTAATAACGAAATCAGCGGCGGGTGGCACAATTGAACCCGCTTTAAAATCCTCAAAGGTAATGGTCCCGTTTTTTGTCGCACGGAATTTCCCATCTACCTTAACATTTCCCGCTCCATTAAAAGCGAATGCGAACGGCAGTGCCTCCTCCAACGTATAGCCACGGGTTGCTGTATCCCAAGCCAAGGCCTTCCAACCCTGTCCTTCCGCCAAATCATCGCGCTCCACATTCAAGAAACGGGGATTCACACCCATCTTGCCAGAGGCATTGGTTTTGATTTCAGCGATGTGATATTTGTTTTGGGCTGTTACGGATGAAACCACAGCAAATCCCACCAATAATGGAATAAATCTCTTAGGAATATGCATTTTGCATTATTTAAGTTGGGTAAATGATCATTGAGCTTGATTACAAAGCCTTCACTTCATTCACCAATTTTTGTAAGCTAGCTTTGGCATCACCGAAAAGCATTCCACATTTGGGGTGGAAGAACAATTCGTTTTCAATACCCGCGTAACCGGCTTTCATGCTTCGCTTCAATACGATGATTTGCTTGGCCTGATCCACATCCAAAATAGGCATACCATAAATCGGGCTGGTTGGATCGGTTTTCGCCGCAGGATTAACTACGTCGTTTGCACCCACCACCAAAACCACATCGGTTGTCGCAAATTCAGGATTGATGTGCTCCATCTCGATCAATTTATCGTATTCCACATTGGATTCAGCCAACAACACGTTCATGTGACCTGGCATACGACCCGCAACCGGGTGAATGGCATATTTCACTTCTACGCCCTCTGCCTCCAACAAATTCTCCAATTCGTGACAAACGTGTTGGGCCTGTGCTACCGCCAAACCATAACCAGG
>DBCP01000057.1:0-863 GCA_002293105.1 Bacteroidetes bacterium UBA955
CAGAGCTTTTCATACTGCCTGAAGATCTTGCGCGCATTTTTCTCACTGTCCCCTACCCACTTGCTTTGAATTTGCGCCACATTCACCTCCATCACCGGCATATCATGCTCTTTGGCCATTTGCATGCAAAACTGCGTCTTCCCCGTACCCGGATAGCCGTACAACAACACACAAACGCCCTGCTGACCTTGTTGCAATTGCTTGTTGATGCGTTGGCGCACCTTGGGATTCAGCAGCTTGTGAACTGGCCGAAGTTGGGCTCGGGTTTCATCATCAAAAAGCAACACCTGCGGGGCGATTTTTTCTGGTGCTCTGTGTGGTACCGTTATTTGCTTCGATTCCAGCAAACTCTCCAATACTTCCGGACTCAGTTCTGGCAGTAATTGTTGAATGCCTTCCTCTGTAAGTCCAATTTCCATGTTCGCATCCACACTGTGATGTCCAATAATTTCAAAATACCCACTCGCCAAAGGCGGCCATTGTTCTGATTGCAATTCAGCGCGCTGAAACGCTTTGGTTTCCCAATGGGGCTTGTCGATGGCTTGAAAAAAATCATTCACACAAACCGTTTCATCCTCAATGACCCGTTTGGCCAAAATCGCCAAAAAAAGCAACACCCCGATATCGCCGGTGCCTCGCGATGTTATGTGTGCATCCAGGTATTTAAGGCAAGTGAGATTCTCATTTCTGCCAATATGCAACTGCTGTACGATGTTTCGAAAATTGGGCATCCCAAAGGGTGTGTAATGGCGATCGCTCATCACCACATCCATGTAATTGCGCAAAAATGGCAGCAGTCCGAAGGGTTTCAATGCCCGAATTGCATCGACATCTCCACTGTGCAATGCCGCCCGAAAACGCTG
>DBCP01000057.1:1034-2279 GCA_002293105.1 Bacteroidetes bacterium UBA955
GCAATCACGGCAACTTCCAATTCAGACACCATCAAAGTGCGACTTATGTCTAACAGGTGTGGAACCTCGGCCAGCGTGGGGTTTTCATGGCGCTGAATGGCATAAATACCATTGCTTATTTGCTCTAAATGATCGATGATCAGTGGGTTCTGAGACTCGAACAGATCGACATTATCGAAAGGACTACCGGACACATTGTTAAGATTCTTATCAGACATAGCTTAACAAGATACAGCGATTTGGGTAAAATTTCCTTCGACAAAGCGGCCAAAAGAAATCCACAAAAAAGTAAAACAAGCGGAAATATTGGGCTTGAATTCGAAAATTATTTTAGGGCATTTTTGAGATGTCGGGGATCATCCGATTGAATAAAATCTGGCTGCTTTTCAATCGCATTCCAGTTATCAGACCCCGTCTTTACATTCCACAGAGCCACCTTCAATCCTGCCTGATGGGCTTGGGCTACTTCGTCTTTTGTAATGTTGGCTGAAGCGATGGTAATTCCATCAAAATCTTGGGACACTGCGGTTTGGTATCCATCCGAAAACGATGACGGATAATAGTAATACATACTCTGTGCGATTTCTCGTTTACAAGCAGTCAGAAACCCAACATCCTGCGATTCAATGGCGATTCGCTCACCCAGCTGGTATTTTTCCAAGATTCTTTTTAGCGCTGCGATAAATTGGGATTGATACACCTCATTTGAAAGTCCCAAGGGGTGCAATTTGCAGTCAAATGTGTAATAAAACTGATTCACATTGGCAATACATCCAAACAGGTCATCGAGTGATACCAAAAAACAATCGCCCCGAAGGGAGCCTTGATAGGCCGTTGATTTCAATTCCTTCCAAGTTTTTTCATGGATTCGGCCTTCGAGTTTGGTGACATCGGCCAAATCCACATCGTGAAAAGCCACGAGCACACTGTCAGATGTCATCTGAACATCCAATTCGGTACCGTCGAGCCCCAGCTCCAAGCATTTTTTTATCCCTTCGGCGGAATTGAGCGGATAACTGCTACTGATACCCATGCCACCATGACCCAAACCCCCAATGGATTTCAATGTCGCGCTAGAAATATGAGACCGATCGTTGCAGGCCATAAGAAACAGTAACACTGTGGAAAGCATCCCCCATGTTTGACTGCGCCGTTGAACCTGAAATAACATGATTTACAAACCTAGGGGAAACTCACGAGAGTGCCATTACGGAGATATTTCCCCTAATGACATTTTTCAAGTTC
>DBCP01000057.1:2341-10512 GCA_002293105.1 Bacteroidetes bacterium UBA955
ATTTTTCTCGTATTCTTTCACAGTGCGTGCAAAGAAGAGGTATCCGGCAAATTTATTTGTTGGGTCTACAACTTAATGAAACATTGATTGTTACCTAGTGAAATAATATGAAAAAATGGATGTGGACAGCAGTAATTGCTTTGGTTTTGTTGGTTGTGGCAATTTCGGTTGTGGCTTTTAAAAATAGCGACATTGAAACACCGAATTATACGGTGATTCAGCGAATCGACAAGGTAGAAATCAGGCAATACCCAAACATGGTGGTGGCCAAAACCTCCTTAACTTCGGGTTCATTCGATACGTCTGGTAGTCAGGGTTTTCGCAGCATTGCGGGTTATATTTTCGGCGGTAATGAGCAGAACCAAAAGATTGCGATGACAGCACCAGTGGTGATGAATCTGGGCGATTCGGCTTCGATGTACTTTGTGATGCCGAGTGCTTACAAGAAAGATGCACTACCCCGTCCTTCGGCGTCCAATGTAACCATCGAAGAAGAGGTATCAAAAACCCTGGCGGTACTACAATATGGTGGATTTTCATCGGATGAGAAGATCAAATCGCATTGTGAGCAGTTGAAAAAGTCACTCACTGAACAGGGTATCAAAACGGTAGGATCCTTCATGTACATGGGCTACAACGCACCATGGGACGTGGTAAATCGCCGCAACGAAGTGGCTATTGAGGTTGTCCTGGACTCACCCAGTCATTCAGGCGTTGGACAGTGAATCAAATCGAATCGACATCCCGCCCAAAGTAAGTCCGGCACCCGTGCCCAACACCACAACGGCTTTCTCTTGCATGGGAACATTGCTTTTGAGTAATTTCTCCAATCCCAAGGGAATAGATGCAGCAATACAGTTTCCGTAATTGTAGAGCGTTTCAACCAACCGTGTTGTATCTATGTTGAAATTGCGCTGATAAAATTCATTACCATAACGACTGGTTTGATGGGTAACATGATAATCGTAGTGATGAATTTGCCTGCCAGTGGCGGATTCCATTTTCGATACAAACTGATTGAGGTGTTTTTGCGTAAGTCTGATCAGATTCTTGCCGTCCATATTAAACTGGTAGCCCGGATCATCGGCATTGGCACCCCTACCACGATTTACGCCACCACCCAACGGTACATGGGCAAGCATCGCACCGGATGGATAGTTCTCGAACAATGTTTTTTCTACTTCATAAACGTATTTGTCATCCCCCAAGCCCGCTTTTTCAATGATCATCGACACGGCTGCATCGCCAAACAAACCAAACACTTTTTCATCGCTGGGCGACAGTGCACAAGAGGCAATTTCTGAGCACACCAATGCCACGCGATTCGCCCTGCCAGACTGAATGAACAAATGTGCAATATCCCATGCGCTTAAGAAGCTCAAGCAAGTTGAATCCACATCGATACAATTAAAATTCACACTATCATCGGTGATTTTTGATTTAATAATCACAGAGTTATGCGGTACCGGATAATCATAGGAGGCTCCGCAAGAAATGAGCAAATCGATGTCTTTCGGCGACAAATTTGCGGCTTTTAGCGCACTATTTAAAGCGGAAACTGCCATGGTGCAAACGGTTTCACCTTCTGCCGCATGATAGCGATGATGCACGCCCGTATTTTTTTCAATGCGATGCGGACGTCCTTGGCAAATTTCATCCAGCGTTGTGGAGTAAATAGACTTGCCCGGTAGGTGTTTTTCAATGGATCGTATGTTGAATTTCATGTCGGATTTTTCTTTGTTTGAGCGATGGATTGAATTTTGTGGAATGCCAAAGGATCTGAAAGGGTTGATTTTGCTGAGCCAAAAGGTATTCATCTAACACTGAAGCGATGGCCGCTTTGGTTTCTTCAAATTTGTTGGATTGGATATACACTTGAATTTCGGCTTCCCCAGTTTGCACAATTTCATAGCGTGAAAAGGCATCGGTAGCCAGCGCAATTTTGCGGCTCAAAACATCTGGAAACACGCGTTTGCCTTGAATCCACAGCACATCATCATCCCTTCCCAATATTTTCTCGATGGCCATAAACGGACTGCCGCATTCGCAGGGCGATTGTTTCACCTTCAAAACATCCGACATGCGATAGCGTATAACTGGCTGACTTTTCCGTGTAAAATCGGTAACAATGGGTCTGAAGTACTGATCATCAATCCATTCCTGTTCCACAATCAAATTGTCTTCATTCAAATGCATTGTTCCATGGTCACAACTCACACCCAACAATCCTTCCGTACACTGATATACCTCACGAATTGGGGCGTCGAAAACGGTTTTTAACACTGCCGCATCCTCTGTATGTAACACCTCTGCGAATGAAACAATCTGTTTTGGTCGCCAAGGCGTTGGCTTGCTATTTCCCTGCGTGAGAATATCGGTCAATGCCATCAAAATGGACGGCTGTCCGGCCAATACATCCGGTTGATACACCAAAAGATCCTTTGCCAAGGATTCGATGGGTTGAAAGATATCGAAGTATTTAAAATCGTAAATCGCAGATTGTACCGAGGTATAAAGATTGGAATTGGCCCTTAGAAAAAAGGCAACTTTTTGTTTCTTCAACCATTTTGGCGGCAAAATGCGATCCATCACCATCACCACCCAAGATTCGCGTTCTGAGGGAGAAATTAAAAATAGGCCTCGTTTACCGCTGGTACCTGTGGAAAGGCCAACCGTAATGTCGCCCATTGTGGAATCAAAATCGCGGGAAGACTCAGCTTTAACCGCCAGTGCCATGGCTTCGTCTCTATCTATGCCCACGGTATTGATTTCGTTGAAATGGTCCATAAATGTGGCCTTTTCAATAATCGGTAGGGTTTGACGATTCACTTTACCGCCCTTTATATAGGGTAGATAGAACGGCGATTGCGTTAGTGTTGAATTCACAAAGGCTGCCCATCGGATTTCTTGATACGCAACAAGGGCCTCTCGACTACGAAACTTTCCGCGCAATTTTAAACCAAGAAACTGTTTCAGCACTTGTAACTTATTCATGGTCGAGCAGTTGTTTGGTTTTCGGACAATGGGTGAAGAAAATCTCCCCGTTTGGATGATCTTTTTGCCACGCATGAAGGCAATTCCAGGTATTTTCCATGGCCGACATTGAATCAATGAAGATTTTTACGATGGGCATGGGCAATACGTGATCACTAAAGGCGATGTGACTCCAAGCGGCATCGGTGGCATACAGCATGGTTCGGCTTTCTTGGGTAAATTCGAATCCAATCATTCCACGTGCGTGCCCTGGCAGTAAAACCCATGAAATTTCTGGCGTTATTTCCCACTCATACCGTTGAAGGCCATATTTATCTGTAAATTGTTTCGCAGCCATCGCTTCAAACGTGTGCACACGTTCTACAAAATCGCGGGGGATCAACCCATGCAAAATGCCCCGTTTCACCGCACGAAATCCCTTGTACCGATTTACCTCTTCCAATGCTGAAGCTGTGCAGATAAATTGCGCCTTGGGAAAATCTTTGAGTCCGGCAATGTGATCACCGTGAAAATGAGAAATAACAATCCACCGAATTTCATCTACCGCGATATTTAGGCGTTTCAGAATTGCCAATGGGGTTTCCTCAGGTTGCAATTGAATGGGTGTTATCCATCGATAAAAACGATCGGGAAATGGTTTTGTGGCGGTGATAAAATGTTCTGTATATCCAGTATCTACCATGGCAAAACCACCATCAGGCAAATCGATCAATGCCCATACTGCTGAAAACGGGATCTCCACGAAAGACGTCCTTGGGTCCACCACTTTGCTGTGCGAAGTACAATAGCCACTTTTAAAAAATCTTACCATCATTGTATTTTGTGCCAGGCGATAAACTCATCGATACCTTCTTTGGTTGTCATCACCGGCTTGTAATTCAGCAGCCTCTTTGCTTTTGTGATATCCATCGTAAAATGATCGGCCAGCACGGCTATTCCATAAGCGGTTAATGTAGGTTCATTGTGTGGGAGGAACAATTTGTAATACGATTCAACCAATCCAGCGACCCGAATGGCTAGTCCTTTCGGCACCTTTTTGGTTACGCGATCATAGCCCAAAGATTCTAAGGCATAATTGAGCATTTCCCAAAAATTCACGGGTTCGCCATTGGTAATGTTATAGGCTTCTCCAAAAGCGTGATCTGGTGCATGAATCGCACACTGAATGGCTTCAATTACGTTGCGCACACAGGTTAAATCGCAGAGATTATCGCCCCTACCCACAATTTTTAATTTGCCTTTTTCATAGGCATTTAGCACCCTTGGGAAAATGACGGTGTCTTCCGCTCCGATGATTGCCCTGGGTCGCAATGCCAGCGTTTGAATCGCCTGAGTGTTGTTCGATAATACAATTTGCTCTGCCAGCAGTTTGGTTTCTGCATACCGATTGACCGGTTTTCGGGGCAATGGGTCTGACTCCTTGACATTGAATTTGGAGGTTAAGTCAACGTAAATCGTGGGTGTTGAAATAAAAATAAACTTTGACACGCCTGCATTTCTCGCTGCCTGGAGCAAGGTTTCAGTGGCTATGATGTTGGCACTTTCAAATGCAGACTTGATACCATACGGGGAGGAAAGCGCCGCACAGTGGACAATGATATCAATGCCTGCAACCAAGGTTGACACAAAATTGGCATCCGTAAGGTCGCCGGGAACGAATTCGCAACCGAGTTGGGTGAGAACCCCTGCTTTTTTGGTACTTCTTGAAGTTGCGCGCACCAAAAAATCTGGCACTCCGGCAAAATGAGCGGCGGTTCTTCCGCCCAAAAAACCCGAAGCACCGGTAACTAATAAATGGGGCATATTGCCAAAACTAAAGGAATAGAACGAAGAGAAAAAACGACTTGCGATTTTCCGTAATTTTAATTTTGCGAACTACGGAAAATCGCAACTAAACTTGCATTTTCATCATGAGGCGCAAGGTTACGGCAACAGAATCTTTGTATTTGTCCATTGAGGCATCCGTTGGATCGTTCAGCATTACGCGGGCAATAAAGGGCACTTTTTTGACCGCGAAACCCCAAATATCAGCCATTAAGGACGCTTGGAATCGAACCTGTTGGATACACCCCCATTTTCGCCGAATCGTGCGAAAAAATCATTGGGAGGATATGCCGAGTGATCAGCACCCCCACTTTCGACATCAAGCGATTGAAATAGATATTGCCAACTTGCCTCATCTGCCAAAGATACACTGCGAAGAATCAGCCGTTTGTTTGTGGTTATTCAACGATGGATTTGTATTTCAAGTGGCTCATTCCATTACCGATGGGGCCGGACTTACCCAATTGATTCGAACTTTTTTTCGGGTCTTACGGTTAGCCGATACCACCTATGGCGAATTATCGGCAATGGAAACGCTTTCACCTGTCAACAATTGCGACATCGACGAAAGAACATTCGCCCGTCGATTCGTGGCCAATTTTAATGGCTTCGTGCTCCGATGGGATAAGAAGTTTACAAACCAGGGTACAGAAAATCAAAAATCGGAGCCGTTGGAAGCACATTGGGCACATCGACAGCTTTCCATCCATAAAGTACTGCAATCACAGGATATCAAGGTGTTGTTGGGCCTTATCATGGTAAGGGTGACACAGTGGATGCAGACGCACCACCCCAATAAAACCATTCGGTGTATGCTTCCGGTGGACTTAAGAAAATACGACACTGGGTCGCATTTCGATGGCAACCTAACGCTGCCGCTGTGGCTGGAATTAACGGGTAACGAATCTGCGGTAGATCTTTCAAATGAAATACGACATCAACTTAAAACCATGCAACCCTTGCATAACGCAGAGCGCATGGCATTTGAGAATGATTTACTGCGCGGCGTCAGAAACTGGGCGTTTACTCAGATGGTTCATTGGAGTTTTCGTCGAAACCGGTATACCTTGAACATGGTTGTTTCCTTTTTGGGTCGGTACGAAAAATCCGATTACTCGACCGGGTCATTTCAGTGCGATACAATGTGGTCTACGGCACTTTTTTCGGGAATTTCTCCAGTACAAATCAATTTCATTCATGACGATGCGCATATCCAGTTTCACATAAGCTACTTGAGAAAACAATTCACCGAATTGCAGATTGAGGATCTTTTCCAACGAATCGGTTGTACAGATACCCTTTGATGAATCGAACATCACCCCATGTGGCCGTGCCAACCGTTACTTACCATCGCTGGCATCAGCCTATCTCCGTCCTTACTGATGAGTAGGCAACTCTGGCCATGACAATTCGACAGCCGTTGGAAATTCTTGAATGTGGCTAGGTTGTAATGTTTCAAAATCTCGGCTGTCCACCAAACCAAAGTGGCTCTGTGTTTGCAATGAATCGCAAGTTGTCCTCTGTGGTATGTCCAAGTACATCCCCCTGGGTGACTAAATTCTACATGGATTACATTGTGCTGCATGGATAACCAATGCCATAGTTCATATTTGGATTGAAGAAGGTCTTCACCATCCGTTATAACCTCTCTGCCATCTTCTTCAATGCAGATGATTTGATGAATCTGTAACGGCGTATTGATGGGCAATACATCGAACACATCCGTTTTAATGTGACCAAGAGAAAATTGAATTTCTCCTAAATTCGCATGGTAGGCTGTTCTCATAACTAGACGAATTCAACATTCGCCTCCGCATGTTTATCGAAGGTTAAAGTATCGTTGTGATTCTATCAACAGGGGGCAATAAAACCCACAGATTATCAACAATTTACAACAAATGATTGGCCAGATTTGCCAATTCGCTTCGCTCGCCTTTTTCCAAAGTCACGTGGGCATATAGCGGCTGCCCCTTCAAACGATCAATCATAAATGACAAACCATTCGACTGTGCGTCTAAGTATGGCGTATCGATTTGGTTAATGTCGCCGGTAAAGATGATCTTGGTTCCCTCGCCTGCCCTTGTAATGATGGTTTTCACCTCTAGCGGTGTGAGGTTTTGTGCTTCATCCACTATAAAAATAATATTCGCGAGACTTCGACCCCGGATATAGGCCAACGGGGTAACGAGTAATTTTTCGTTATCGACCAGTTCTTTCACTTTTTGAAACTCCTTGGAACTCTCACTGTATTGATTCTGAATAACTTTGAGATTATCCCAAAGCGGTTCCATGTAGGGGTTGATTTTTGCTTTGACATCGCCTGGTAAAAATCCGATATCCTTGTTGTTCAAGGGAACAATGGGTCGAGCCAAGTAAATTTGTCTGTAATTACTGCGCTGCTCCAAGGCACAGGCCAGGGCGATGAGTGTTTTTCCGGTACCCGCCACTCCTTGAATGGTGACCAACTTGATAGCATCATTGAACAATGCATGCATGGCGAAGGCCTGTTCTGCATTCCTCGGCTTTATGCCATAGGCGTGTCGCTTTTCCACCCTTTCAAGTGTCTCAGTCTCTTGGTTATAAAAGGCCAATGTACTGCTCTTGTGGTTCTTTAAAATGTAATAATGATTGGTACTGGGCGATAATTGAGGGACTTGACTGATGTGAGCGATGCCATTTTGATGGATTGAGTCGATGACCGCAGAATCATCCATATCAATCTGAGCAATGCCGCGATAAAGGCCTTCCAAGTTCTTGACCTTACCGGTTTCATAATCCTCTGAACGCAAATTCAGTGATCGGGCTTTGAGGCGCAAATTCACATCTTTGGTTACCAAAATCACAGGTCGATCTGGGTAAGATTCTTGCATAAACAATGCGGCGTTGAGTATTAAGTGATCTGCTTTTCGATCGCCAAAAATCTTTACGGCATTGCTTTCATGGGAGCCCTGTTCATTCATCACAACCATAAATTCACCACTACCCTTTTCCGGCAACGAAATCCAACTATTTAATGAATTCCCTTCGGAAAGCATATCCACGAAACGAATAAACTGCCTCGCTTCAAAATTGATGGTGTCATTGCCTTTTTTAAAGGCATCAAGCTCCTCCAAAACACTAATAGGAATTGCTACATCATGTTCATCAAACTGATTTACAGCTTGATGATCGTGGAGAATAACAGACGTATCAAGGACAAATATTTTACGCAGTTTGGGGAGAACTTTTTTCTTTGGCATCGACGGCAATTTGTACCCCAAAAGTTGTGTAAATGTTACCAAATTGTTCAATTTGCTATTTAGTTGTTCACCAAAACTAGCTACGATCACCCCGTTACGGATTTTCGCAAAAAA
>DBCP01000140.1:0-996 GCA_002293105.1 Bacteroidetes bacterium UBA955
AACCATATCAAAGGCAAAGAGGAAATTCTGATCGATACCTGCTTCGGCTTGGCAGAAACCTTGGAAATCGGCATCAAAGAAGTGAACGACATCTACTTCAACGCCGCAGAGAAATTGTCGATGGCCATCCACAGCCACATCAAAGCCCTCACCCAAGACCTCAACGCATCGCACCTGTTTGTGCACGAATGGCGACATTTATCAGACGACAAACGCGCGCAATTCATCGAACGTCGTGACTTGTACGAAAAAGAATTTCGCGATATCGTGATACTTGGGTTTGAAGAAGGTGAATTCAAAGACGTTGACCCCAAATTCGCCACCCTCACCATCCTCGCATCGCTCAACTGGGTCGGTGAATGGTATCGCCCACAAGGGGAAATGCAACCCAAAGAAATTGCAGAAAAATTGACCCATTTCATTCTTTCAGGACTACAAAAAAACTAAACACATTCATATGTACGGAAACGCTTACATCGAAAATGACGGCAACAAAGTGAACAGCATTTTGGCCGACGAAGATCCAATCAAATTGGCAGAGTTCGAAGCACGCATCGCTGCGGGTGACAAAATCGAACCGAAAGATTGGATGCCCAAAGAGTATCGCAAGCAGTTGGTGAGAATGATTGAGCAACACGCTCACTCTGAAATCATCGGCTCATTGCCAGAAGGCACGTGGATTACCCGTGCACCTGGTTTCCGTCGTAAATTGGCATTGATGGCAAAAGTTCAAGACGAAGTGGGCCACGCACAATTGCTGTATAGCGCCGCTGAAACCTTGGGTAAAAGTCGGGAAGACATGACCAACGACCTGATCAACGGCAAGAGCAAATATTCAAACGTATTCAACTACCCCGCTCCCACTTGGGCCGATAGCGCTGTGATTGCTTGGTTGATCGATGCAGGGGCTATCGTGAATCAGTTGGCCAACAGCAAAGGATCTTACGGTCCTTATTGCAGGGCTTTGGACCGCATCTGTGCTGAGGAATCGTTCCA
>DBCP01000140.1:1069-1269 GCA_002293105.1 Bacteroidetes bacterium UBA955
CAACGTGCGATGGTGCAAGAAGCCTTAAACCGCTGGTGGGAACCCATCATGCACTTCTTTGGTCCGCCAGACAAAGCTTCACAACACTCTGAAATCTTGATGCGTTGGAAAGTAAAAATGGGATCAAACGATTCTATGCGTCAGACCTTCTTGAACATGTACGTCCCCAAGATTTGGGATTTGGGCTTAACCCTCCCCGA
>DBCP01000140.1:1430-2259 GCA_002293105.1 Bacteroidetes bacterium UBA955
CGCAAAGCGTTGATGAACAAAGACGCGGTATACGCAACACCTTTGGCATAATCGGTAACTGAAACAACGAGACGATCATGATTGTAAAATCTTTAGACCCTCGCATCGAGCGCGCTGCACTGGATGACGAATCAAAAATTGGGGAACTCAACGTGCATGAGCATTTTGAGACTTATGAGGTGTTTCAGCAAGTGAAGCGCGGCACACACCACCAACACGTGGGCAACGTGCATGCACCCAACGCAGAAATGGCGATGCTTTTTGCCAAAGAGCAATATTGCCGTCGCGGTGCAGCCGTGAACCTATGGGTTGTTGCCACTTCCAACGTATTCGTTACCGAGTATGTGGATGCGGATATTTTTGAGACCACGGAGGACAAATTGTATCGCGACCCCAACAGCTACAAGGTGATGGACCGCATCAATGCGTTCAAAGCCAGGACGAGCAAAGTTTAATTATTGACACGCTAACAAACAGTAAACCATTACATTATGGAATTCACAGAAAAACACGTTGAGGGCTTGAAAGAGCTTCTTTATAAAATGGCCGATGATTTATTGATTATCGGACATCGCAATAGCGAATGGACCGGTTTGGGTCCGATGTTGGAAGAGGATATCGCTTTCAGCAGCATGGCACAGGACAAAATTGGTCAGTCGTTGGCATTGTTTGAATTGTTGCACGAATTGGGCGAGAGCGACCCAGACACGGTGGCATTTACGCGCAACGCACCCCAGTTTCATTGCTCGCAGTTGGTAGAATTACCGATTGGGGAGTATGATTTTTCGATGGTTCGTCATTTCTTTTTTGATCACGCCGAGGCGATTCG
>DBCP01000140.1:2332-2562 GCA_002293105.1 Bacteroidetes bacterium UBA955
TTCAAGGGCGAAATCAAGTATCACACGATGCACGCCGATATTTTCATGAAGAAGTTGGCAGCGGGTGGCGAAGAGAGTTTCACACGGATGCAAAATGCCATCAATGAAACGTTTGGATTGGCTTTGGGCATGTTTGAACCTGGCAATTTCGAAGCGGAATTGATCGAGGCCGGCATTTTCGGTGGAGAAGCCGAATTACAACAGCGCTGGTTGGATAAAGTAGTGCCTTT
>DBCP01000140.1:2632-5874 GCA_002293105.1 Bacteroidetes bacterium UBA955
TTCGGCGGGCGCCACGGAATCCATACGCCTCATTTGCAGCCATTGTTAGATGAAATGACCGAAGTATTTAGCATCGATCCAGGTGCCGATTGGTAATCCCACCAAACCACTACCCTTTTAACAAACCATATCCTTACGATGCCCGAATCCATCAAAGCACTCCTGGAAACCGTCATGGATCCAGAAATACCCACCATTTCCATTGTGGATCTGGGCATCGTCACGGAGATCGCATCGCCCCAACCCGGCCATGCCATCATCGAACTAACACCCACCTTCAGTGGCTGTCCGGCCCTGCGCATCATGGAGCAGATGGTGCACGACAAACTCGCGGAATCGGGATACACCCACATCGAGGTGAAAACCACGTTCAACAAGCAGTGGAACACCAACATGATTTCAGAGAAAGGACTCATCGCCCTGAAACAACACGGACTGGCGCCCCCACCCAAACACGATGGCTACATTGAGCTCGATGTGCTGAGCGACACCCCTTGTCCTTATTGCAATTCGCGCAACACAGAGATGCAGACCCCTTTCGGACCTACCCTTTGTAGGAGCATGCACTATTGTAAGAATTGCCTGAATGCCTTTGAAGCATTTAAGCCGGTGAGCTAAGTCCTAATAGCTCATCGATTAACCAAGGATTATTGAATCACCCAGCTCAGCTGAAAATCACCCCGAACCGATTTTACGTGCCAGTGATATACCCCCGCAGTGAGTTTCTCGCTGAATTGCACGCGCTCGTTTGTCATCGCCTGACCCGTGTAAACCACCCTTCCCATATTGTCTAGGAGTGTCAATACCAAAGATAACTGCTCCGGGCCCATGAAAACGCAACCTTCGCCCGAAGCTGGATTGGGTAGCAAAATCGGACGTGCCCATTGGATGTTATCGTCGGCGTAGGTGGGCTCATTGGCCATGCACCACGCATCCATTTTTGTCCATGCGCCATGGGTTTGCAATACGCCTCCCGTCACTGTTTTGGCGGTCAAAGAACTGTTCTTTTCCACCGAACTGAGAATCCATCCGCGCATTAGTTTCAACGCGCTGTCGGGATTCTGTTGCATCAATTGCAAATAGGTTTTACAAACCACAGAATTCAACCATGCGATGGTACCTGTAACCATGGGGGCAGCAAACGACGTCCCCGATTCCTTGCGATACGGATTGCTCGGCGCATCTTGCAAGGGAGATATCGTATATACTTCATCGCCCGGTGCCGCCAAATCAATTGAAACTGTTCCATAACCCGATTTTACCCACTGTTTATCCAAGCCAGTACTAGAAGTAACGATGAGGGCATCGGAGGGACACAAAGACGGGATATCGCCAACCTGTTCTACGTTGTTATCAGCATTGGTTGTGGCAGAAACCGACATAATCCCCACACTCTTGAGGGAATCGAACAGTTCGCACCACATGGGTGTTTCGATAGGAAAGGTGGCGTCGAGTCCTACCGACATATTCAGCGCCACCACGTTGATGCCTTTTTGCTTATTGGTGGTGAGCCAGAGCTTCTTTTGTCGGTAAACATAGAGCATAGAACGGATTACTCCCAGATCGCTCGACAATCCTTTGGAAGCATAGCAATGCAGTGGTAGTAATTTTACATTAAAAGCCACCCCGGCAATCCCAACGCCATTGTTGGTAGCTGCTCCTAACACACCCGCCACGCTGGTGCCATGACCATAAAAAACAGATTCTTTGTTAAAGACTTCCGCCGAAGAATCCCCGCCATTCCAGCCATGGTAATCGTCTGTGTACCCATTGCCATCATCGTCTTTGCCATTCCAGGGAGTTTCTCCGCGATTGACCCACAGAACGGGTTTGATATCGGGGTGAGAGGTATCCAAGCCATCGTCGAGCACGGCCACCACGAGGGTATCTTGAAGGCGGTTTACGGCATTTCGTCCCATATCCCAGGCTTTGGACATTTGGATAACGCCTAGGTATCTTTGATCAATTAACAAGGGGTCATTGGGCAGCCAAGCTCGACGTTCCAAGGGGTGTTCTTGCTGGTATTGCAGGGCGATGCCTAGTTGGGAGGCCTTTGCTTGCAGGTATTTCAATTGTTCTTCGGTTGAGGCGATGCGATACAATCCGAAAGCGTAGTCTACGCAATTGACCGGCAGATGCTGGTTTGAAAGCCATGCGGCGTTTTTGCATTGCAGCAGATACGGTTGCGGCAGTTTAGGCGATGCGGGAGCCGCACCAACGGCAAAAGCATTGTTGCCAGCGAAGATTGCAAATACACACAGCAGGATGGCTGACAATCTGATTCCCAAAACGACCTTCATGCACATGTTTTTTTTCTCGGTATGATTCAAAAATAAAGCCCCGATCGCAGATCGGGGCTTTATTCATCCAAAAAAGGACAATATTCTTACTTAATTGCCACCATTGGTGGTAGCGGGTGTAGTTGAAGTTCCTGCGGCCGAAGCGTCAGTGGCTGGCGTAGTTGCTGCTGCACCTGTAGCAGTTGCTGCTGGCTTTGGCTTATTGGCTTTCGCCTTTACTTTCGCCAAGTAGTCATCGAAACGCTTTTTCACATCGATGGTGGCTTGATCATCGGGTACCAATTCAATCACCTTACCATAGTAATAGCTCGCTTTTTCATAATCCTTCTTCTTTTGGGCGTAGTAAGCCATGTTGCGGTAAGCATTTTCACGGTCTTGTATAAAACGCACTCGCTGCGCTGAATCCAACTTACCCATCCAACGGTCAAATGCTTTGGTTACGTTTCCTGATGAATCGGTAGGATCCAAACTCGCCCATGTGGTAGCAATCAAATAATAACCAGACAAATAGTTGGTGTCCTGGGTAACGAGTTCGTTAAAAATGGTCAAGGCTTCTTTCTGACGTTTGATATTGGCCAAACAACGACCTGCATAGAACAAATCAACTGAGTTCAATTTACCCATCTGCTTTTTGCGCTTCATTTCGATGATTCCATAGGCCTGCTCATAGTTTTTGCCATCGAAATACATTTTTTGCGCCATTTGGTAGGTATTCACTCCGGCTTTGGCGGTATCCATCAAGGCCATGGTCATCAAATTGAAACTTTCCACTGTGCGAAGTTTGCGCGACAATGTATCGGTGGTAGACAATCCGTAACGATAGGTCAACACACCTTTGAAATAACTCTCGCTGGGCAATAAACCACGATTCAACGGTTTGATGTGCAACTCTTCGTAGTTTTTCATGAAGTAATTCAATCCCGAATCTATTTGGGCAGAATC
>DBCP01000140.1:5885-15201 GCA_002293105.1 Bacteroidetes bacterium UBA955
GCCAAACGACGCTTGGCTTTTTCTTTCGAAGCGATCGCATAGGCGATGGTTCCATAAATCACAGGGATGGATTTCTTATCCAACAATTTTTTTCCTTCGTTGATACAGCGATCGAAATCACCACTCAAATACAAATTCTGAACGTAGAACTTACGAGCAGTTATGTTGTCGTTACGACGGAGATACTCCTCGTAATAAATAACAGCCGAATCACGCTCTTTCAACAGAGAGAACACTTCGGCTTTTTGACGGTATGCAGGAGCATAGTTTACGTCCAACGCCAATGCTTCATCCAATTTGCTCAAGGCCAAGGTAGCCGCATTTGCACGAGCATACACTTTTGCCTGACGCATCAAAGGACGGGGATCGCTGGTGGCATCATAGCCCGCTACGATATACTGCTGAATGGCGTCTGATGAGTTTGTGGGGTTGTTGATGATCATCGCATCGCCCAACAAAATTTTCGCTTCGAAGTCGTTGTTGCTGATTTTCAAATAATCGATGGCACGTGCACCATAAGTTTTCAATTGCTCAGGTGAACCAAACTCCACCAATAGATAGGCACGCGCAATTTCTTTATTAATCAACGGACGCAATTTCTTTTTGGCTACTGAGGCTTGTACAAAAAACGCTTCCGCACCTTGCACATTGTGTTTGCGCAATTCCATGTGCCCCTTACCGACCAAGTTTAAAGGTCCGGTTGGTGCGATAGCCAATCCTTGGTTGAACATATTCAACGCGCTCAAAGAATCGCCTTTTGCCAGGAAATTCAAACCAGCCCAGTAGTAGTTATCGCCTACTTTGGGTTTGGTGGCAATCAATTTGGCATAAATCTGTTCAGCTTTTTCAAATTCTTCGTTGCGTGAAAAACGCTGTCCCTCGGCCAGGGTCTGAGCTACAGCAGAGGTCATCAACAGCACTGAACTCAGCAGGAGTGATACGGATATCTTTTTCATTTTGGTGCAAAAAAACTATGTAATTGTTATATATGTGTTACGAATTTCAAAAATTGTTCCAAAAGATGACTAATTAAACAACTGAATGGTACGTGTGGGTGGAATCGCAGGTGAAAGTCCGCATTTTTTTAACAGAATCTGTCCGCCTTGATCGCAACAAAAAGCCAAGAATCCTTGGGCCAAACCAGAATATCCTTGCAAGTCGTAGCCCATAACGGGCGCCACGAAGGGATACTGTTTGGCGTAGACTTGTGATTGATAGGGCAAATGATATTCTTTGGTGGAATCATTTTGTATGGCAAGTACTTTCACTGACTTTCGCAGGTGGCGTGCGAGGGTATCTCCCCTATCGGCAATCCAATTCATGCCCACAAATCCCATCGCACCCTGATGTTGTTGTACGTATTGAAAAACTGCTGTGGGCGTACTCAACTGAACAAATTTTGGTGGTTGAGCATTGGCTTTTTGACGGGTACTTTCTCGTTGCAAATACCAATCATTCAGGTAATTATAGGCCAAATCCCCTTTCAAGAATACCCAAACCAAAGGCGCATCGACCATCCCCCGCCATCCTTTGATCTTTCCGTCCATCATTCCATACAAAGAATCGGCACTCAAACCGTTATTGGGGTTGTTTTTATTGACCAAAAAAGCGGTTGAAGCGCTGCCAACAATATGGGACCGCACTTTGATCTGCCGCGATTCCAGGGACTTCACCATGGACGTATCAAACAAATAATTGATGTAAAGCGCTGTGATTGTTTTATCTCTCACCCCTTCCAATAGTTGCATTGGCGCTAGATATTTCGGTTGAATGTGTGCTTGTGGATACAGTTCATGAAACCGCGCAATCAATTGATTGAACATCATGCTATCATTGATATCGATACCAATCTCCAGCTCTCCTTTTGTGGGGATATCGTTGCGATTGCCTTTGTGCTCCATATCCAAACAGGAGAACAATCCCACTACAATTAAGGACAAAGCCGTAAAAAGACCTTTTCTTTGGAGAGACATCGTACACATCAATCGGTTCATGATTGCTCGTCTTTTCTACGAAACAGAAGGTATCCATTCAATGCCCTAAAAGCGCCCCAAATCACCAAAAATATCACGATGGGCTTGGAGCCGTAACCCAGCACATCGAGGTCACCTTTGAGGTAAAACACAACTGCGAACGACCAGAAAGCGAGCGCTGAAATCCAATGATACCAATGGTTGGTTTTGAACATACTACAAAAATAAACGAAAAGGGGCCGACAATGTTTTGTCGGCCCCTTTTAAATCATCACTAGGATGAAAAAGATTATTTCACCATCATGGTCTTGCTTACGCTGCTACCACCTGCGATGAGGGTGTAGGTGTAAACACCGGTTGACAAACCGTTGGCAGAGATGGTCAACTCGTGGTTGCCTTTGTACAAGTTGCTGTGGGTTTGGGTTTTCACCAAAGCGCCCATGGCATTGCGTACTTCTACTTTGATATCACCAGGATTGGTCAAGTAAACCATTACATTGGTTTCGTTGCTGAAGGGGTTGGGATAGTTTTGGTTTACAACCATTACGGCACCAGTGTTGGGCTTCTCAACGTTCACACCATACAACATACCGATGTTACCCTTCAAAATTTCCGTTACCGGGATTGCTTGATAGTTGATCAAGTTCAAAACCACAGGGTGGTTACCGAATGCACCAGAGTTGTTCTGCAAATTGGTACCTGCGATTTCGTCTTGCTGCCAAGTCATGTGCAAGAAACCGTTGGCTACGCGACAAGTTGAAGCGAAGTCATCTTCTCTACCTAGTACTTGAGTAACGTTTTGTGGCAAGCTCCAAGTAGCACCGCCATCGGTTGAGTATACTACGCCAATATCACGGAAGTTAGCACCCAAATCAGAAATATCTTGCTCGATGGGAACACTAAACAGACAATACAAGTTTCCGTTGGCGTCCATGGCAGAGGCTGGCTGACGCAATGCAGAGGTACTTCCCAAACGGGCCACTGTACTCAAACCTGAAGGCACATTACCTCCACTCAAAGCCGCATAAGTGGCTTGCTCCAAACCATTGAAACCATCTTCATCGCGGTCGAACTGATTACCAGAGGCAATCAAGCTAGTTTTGTCTGTAGCTTCTGACCAATGCATCATACCCTGGGTTCCTGGATAGAAGCTATAACTTTCATCGGTGGTATCAGTATCCAATACACGACCCAAACCGAAGAACACATGCAATTTGTTGTTGTTATCAATGATTACATCTACGGTACCATCGTTGGTGTATGGGGTATCCAACATTTCTGTTTTGCCCGTCCAAGGAGCGTATTTGAAGGTATCTACGATGATACGCTGCCAATTATCGCCACCGTCAGTACTTTTCCAAGCGATTACACCTTGCAACAAATCCGCATTCACGATTGCAACGGTATTGCCTTTCACATCGATGGTGTATTGATCCGCACCGCCGTTGTTGGTCAATGTGCTATCGTAATCAGGCAACATGACGTGTTGCTTATCCCAAGTAGTACCACCGTCTTTAGAGCGACTGTAAACCATGGGAGCAAAAATACCTTTTCTCCTTGGCGCACGTGCTTCGCCTGGAGAAGCTGAATCTGTGTAGGAACAAATCAAGTGAATTACATCCCCATTGTTTGCAGTACGCGCCCAAATTGGCTTGTAGGGAGGCTCTTGCAAGATGCTCGTAGTGGTTGAAGGACGTGAAGTGGCCGATGCACTTTTCGCCATGTAGAAACCACCGTTGGTTGCATCGTGGCCAATGGTGAATACTGAACCATTCGACAATACACCAATGTTGGCCCAACCGGTACGCACGTTTTCAACACGTGAACTATCGGATGGGTTCCATTTGCCCGAGGCATCGCGGAAATTGTATCCCGAACCACGGGTGGAGAAACCAGCAGCATCGCTGTTAGCGGTTGTCCAAGCGGCAGAAATAGCGCCGTTTGAGTGCAAGGCCAAACGGTGAGGCATCGCGAAGTTGGTTTGCAAATCGTAGTAGGTAGAACCTATTCTCACGAAGCTCTTGTAGTCAACGCCACGGGCACTCAAAGGTTTTTTCTTGGTAGGAGCTACACCGAATCCGCCGTTATCGGCTTTGTCGATGAAAACTTTAGATGTTGACAACGTCTGGGGGGTGCCTTGATTAGCACCTTCCAAAGTCGCAGCAACTTGCGCTGAAGCAAACGAAGTAGCAACAGCAGCAATGGTTAAAGCGTATAGTTTTTTCATAGGTTAATTTATTATTTACAAATAAAAGAAAAATAAAGGAAAAAACAGCATCAAACCCGCTGTGGGGCACGAAGTATTCCTACGATGGCTTCAATCAGTAATTCTCCGTCTGATGCAGATCCGCGATGTACGCCCTTCAATCGCAAATCCAGAAGCTTAATCTGATTAAATACCCGCTCCAAATCACTGGCTGAATACAACTTAGCTGCACCCAAATATTCATCCAAAAAAAATGGATTCACGCCTAATGCACTGGCCAATTCCCCTTTGCTTCCACCCGACATCTGTTGTGTGAGGAGTATTTTGCCAAAATAATTGTGAAGGTTGGTAACCATGCGCAAGATTTCGCCTTTTTCGGAGCGTTGCGACATATGATGGGCAATTTGAATGGCTTTGTTGAAATTCTTGGCGCCGAGTGCACTTTGCAGTTCAAATACATTGTACTCGCGGTTAAAACCAATATTCGCTTCGATGTGGGTTGTGCGGATAAACTCGTCTTTCACGTTGATAAACAGTTTATCCAATTCATTGTGAATCAAGGGCAAATCAGCACCCAGCAACTCAACAATCATCTGAATGGCTGAAGTATCCACGCTTTTACCCTGCTGTTTGAAATACTCAGGAAGCCAATCTTTGATTTGATAATCGCGAAGTTTGGCCGCATGGTAGGCTCCACCGAAACGATCGGCTTGTTTACCCACTTTGGTACGCATATCCATCTTGCTACCACGGAATGCGCAAACCAACACCGTAGACGGCATGGGGTTATCCAAATATGATAACAATTTGTCAAACTCTTTAATGTCTTGGGCATCTTTCACAATGATCACCTGATACTGACTCATCATGGGGTAACGACGGGCCATCGAGATAAGGTCGTGTACTTTGACCTCTTTTCCGTAAATCAAGGTTTGATTGAAACTGCGTTCAGACTCAGGAAGGATGCTCTGTTCAATCAAATCAGTGATGGCATCAATGAAATATACCTCTTCACCGTGCAGCAAATACACGGGTGAATATTGTTTGGATTGAATCTTACGACGCAAATCCAAATAATTCGATATGGTATCGCTCATTTTGGCCATGGGTTGTATTTTTACCGCAGTGCAAACATTACATTTTCCTGATTACGGGTTTCGAATTCAAGAACAAGAGCAAAAAAAGGTCATTTTCGATCCTGTTCGGAAAAAATTTATCCCCCTAACTCCCGAAGAATGGGTTCGACAGCACTGTATCGCCCATTTAATTCAACACTATGCGATACCACAAGGTGTCATCGCTGTTGAAAGGGAAATTCAAGCATATGGAATGCGCAAACGCTTTGATATTGTGGTGATTGCAAACAATGCATCGCCATTGATTTTGATTGAATGCAAAGCACCAGAGGTGAAAATAACCCGCAATACGCTGATACAAGCGGCCACTTATAACAATAAATTAGACAGTAGATTCGTGTGGATTACGAACGGACTAGAACATGCATGGTTTGAAAAGGTGAATGGGAATTTGCAGTTGATTAATCCTCCAGACCCCGCGGTATTCGCCCAACGCGAACAGCAATGATTGCTTTGATTAATCCAACACGATGTCTGTGGCTTTTCCGGCATTGGTAATGCGCAGAATGCGATCGCAAGATTCGTTATTGAATGGATCAAAATCCAACAGAATGTCGCGGTTGGTCTTTTCAATGGTCAAATTAAGCAACCCTTTCACTGGAATCATACCACAACCCGGTTCCAGCTTCTTAATCAATGGCGAACCGATGTTCCATTTAAATTCTTCGTCGTTGATTTCGGCCTTACCATCGCCCAACAATTGGTAATGATCGCCAAAAACCCCTGGTGTTGTTATACCAGTAATTTTCTCCGCTGTTAAAGTACCTTCTAACTCCATGTGCTTATCGTCCAATTCAAGGTGTTTGATATTGAACGATAGCAATTCACGCATTTTCCGTTCTACATCAATTTCCAAGTGGTGAACGATGAACACTTTTGATTCTGTTCCGAAAACAAATTCGCTGCCATTTTCTACCAGAACATGTGATTTTGACGTGTTTTCTATGTAGTGTGATTCCAAAACCACCTTTACCTTTCCACCGCGAAAGCGACCGTCTAAGCATTTTTGTGAAGGACGCAAAGGCTGTGTATTGGGACCAAAATCGATGGTAAATTCTACAGGGTCGCCATCATAAAAAGTAGAATCGATGATGTAGATCCGGGTGTCTTTACTAAAGTTCTGCAAATTAAAGAACAGCGGTGCACCTTTTCCGTTGGTTTGGTCTGATGATTCGTCGGCAAATTCTAAAATGGATCCAAGTTCTGTTATCACCATCGCAAAATCAGCGGCGGTTTCTTCACGCGTATCCGAATTGTTGTGAATGCGCTCACACGATGACATTCCAAACAGCATCAGCACTGTTAAGATTGCAAGCACACTCAATTTGGGTTGCGGAATCTTCATGTAGATTTTAATTTGTTGCAATTTTCGCAAAAACAACAACTTAACAACAAAGATAATGGGTTTCACCCCCAAAAAAATGTTCACATTTCTTCCAATACTTCCAAAATCTGCGTACAGGCCAACTGTATTTCCGCTTCAGTAATACTGAGTGGAGGGGACAATCTCAGGCAATTGGGGGCGAACAAGAACCAATCTGAAAAGAGTCCTTTGTTCAACATTTTTTGTATGCAAAGTTGTACAGTTTCGAAATTGGCCAATTCAACAGCCAACATGAGTCCTTTACCGTGAATGGCTTTTATGGATGGATGAACCAACCCTGCACGAAAAATGGATTCTTTTTTTGATACTTCATCGATCCACGTTGATTCAAGTAGTACTTCTAACGCGGCACATCCCGCAGCGGCTACTACCGGATGTCCGCCAAATGTAGTAATATGTCCGAGTATAGGCTGATCAGACAACTGCGCCATGAGGGCTCTATCCGATATAAACGCACCCATGGGCATTCCGCCTCCGAGGGCTTTACCCAAAACCAATACATCAGGCACAATGCCAGCGTGCTCAAAGGCAAACAACTTTCCGGTTCTACCGAAGCCCGTTTGGATTTCATCGAAGATAAGGAGCGCGCAATGGGCATCGCAATAGGCACGCAGCGATTGGAGAAACTCAGCCGATGACCACTGATCACCACGTTCGGCCTGAACCACTTCCGTAATAACACCTGCAACGCGATCCCAAGGAATGTTTGCCAAAGCGGCGATATCGTTCTGTTTAACAAAATGTACAGATGGCAACAAGGGTCTAAAGGCCTGACTGTAATAATCGTTGCTCATCAAACTCAATGGACCTTGCGTACTACCATGATAAGCATCAACCAATGCAACAAAATCGGTTTTGTGTGTTACTCTTTTTGCCAATTTCATGGCGCCATCGATGGCCTCCGCGCCCGAATTCACAAAGTAGCAGCAGTCTAGCGATGCGGGGAGCAAGTGGATCAATTGTTTGGCATAGGTCGACTGCGGCGTTTGAACCGTTTCACCATAAACCATCACATGCATGAATTCGCTGGCTTGTTTTTGCACAGCAGCCACTACCTTGGGATGCTGATGTCCCACATTGCAAACGGATATCCCAGCAATCAAATCCAAATATTTCCGACCGTCTACGTCAAATAAATAATTCCCTTCGGCACGAACCACGTGCAGCGCCAACGGATTGGGGCTGGTTTGGGCCATGTTTTCAAGAAATGTTTGTCGGGCGAACGCATGCATGCTACAAAGGTAGGCAACATTGGATGGACATAAAAAAACCCCGCCGAGGCGGGGTTTTTAAGGTTTTTTGTTGAAAGTAGTATTAGATACCAGCGTTCAATTCAGCACCTGCTTTGAATTTAGCCACTTTCTTCGCTGCAATTTTGATTTCAGCACCAGTTTGTGGGTTACGACCAGTGCGGGCGTTACGCTCACTTACTGAAAAAGTACCGAATCCAACCAAAATTACTTTGTCACCTTTTTTCAAGGCCTCAGCAGTTGCGGTGGTGAAGCTGTTCAATGCAGAAGCAGCTTGAGCTTTGGTGATGCCAGCATCGCCAGCGATTCTTCCAATTAAATCTGATTTGTTCATGATTATAAATTTAGTTTTTGTTAGTGTTCCAAAAGTAAACAAGGGATTTAGTTTGTCAAGTAGTGCAATTACACTAGCCTCATGAACTTTTACACGAGAAATTAACAATTTGAAAAAATACGCCTCTTAAGAAATTGCAACCAATTGATTTACAGCACGATAAAGAAAATCAGTAGGCTCACTTTTATTCCAAATAATTTTTGCTGAACCATAGTAAATACTGCGTTTTTCAGCAATTTCACTGAGCTTTTCCATGATTTCTTGCTTGTTGCACCCTTGAAACAGGGGTCTTTGTGAATCAGTTTCAGCGATTCGGCGCACCAAAATGTCAAAGGAAGTATTCAAAAACACGGTTAAGCCATGGGCTTTCATCCAATCCATATTGCCATGAAACGCGGCAGTTCCTCCCCCACAACCCACCACTACATCGCGTAGACTCGCCGTTTCACGCAAACATTTGGCCTCAATTTCACGAAATGAATCCTCTCCCAATGTTGTGAAAATTTCACGGACCGACAGTCCCATTTTCGATTCGATGTATTCATCCAAATCTAGAAACGTCCATTCCATTTTTTGGGAAAGCCACTTTGCGGTGGTTGTTTTTCCGGAAGCGGGCAAACCAACAAGGTATAGTTTATTCATAGCGTACACGAGGATCTATCCAAACATACAACCATTCTGTGATGGTGTGCAAAATGAAAAACACACAAGCTGTGAATAACACGGCCCCCATGACCACTGGAAAATCGGATTGTTGAAGCGCTTCAATGGTTACTTTACCCAAACCCCGCCATTGAAAAATGTATTCTGTAAAAAAGGATCCTGCGAGCAAACTACTAAACCACCCGCCAACACTGGTGATCAACGGATTCAGTGCATTCGGTAACGCATGTTTGATTGTGGCTTGCCATTGAGAAAGTCCTTTTGCTTTTGCCGTGCGTACAAAATCTTGGGCAAGCATCTCAACCATGGTATTTCGGGTTAATTGAATGAATACAGCGAGAGGACGAATCCCCAGAGCCAAGGCTGGCAA
>DBCP01000140.1:15357-17022 GCA_002293105.1 Bacteroidetes bacterium UBA955
ATACCTATTGCCGACAGACCTACAATACCGTGATCAATCCACCTACCCTGTTGCATCGCCGCCAAAACACCCAAAGGCACTCCAATGGCCAACGCAATCAACATCGCCGCTAACGCCAAAATCATGGTTCCCACAAACGCTTGAAACAACATTGCGCCCACGGGTTGCTTCGATTGAAATGAAGTCCGCAAATACGGCAACTTGAACCACCACTCAAGTCCACCTGTATTCATAGAAAGGCCCGTCAAATGAACTCGTTTGGCAGAAGTGGTATCGTAACAAGAAAGGGGCGACAAATCGTTCAGATAATACAATGCTTGAATATGCAGCGGCTTATCCAGGCCCAACTCAGCCACAATGGCCTGTTTGGTTTTGGCATCTGTGCGTTGGGTTGTTAGCATTTCCTCGGCATTGGGCAGCGCCTGAAACAAAATAAATATAAAGAGTACGAGGCCAAGCAGCACAGACAACAGAAATCCCGACTTCTTCAGTAGTGCCTTCATGGTTATTTCTTGCGAGAGAACATCTTGGCTATACCTGTCTTTTCTCCCAATGCCTTCTTCTTCAATTTTTCCAATTGCTTGGTCGATGGCAAATCTACCCCACTCCATTTACCCAATACCACAGGACCTTTGAAAAAATATAGGGTGGGATTGTATCGCGCCATTGTAATCAACATTTTTTGATCGGCTGAGTAAAACTTCATTGCCAAATCATGTTCCTTCAAAAACGCTGTTGTTGGCCCCGCAGATACCGCACTTAGTCCATACACGCGCATGCCTTCGCGCTTTGTCCACTCCAGCAACGTTTTGAGCGCATCCAATTGCGACAAGTTCGCAGATTCTAAATACGGAACCACCCAAACCAACTGAAACCCGGTACTCTGCAAAAAGGTATCCTTCATGTCTGCACCATTCGATTCGTCATTGATGGCGAAATCATGGATGGGCGATTTATATCCTTCAATCACCATTTTCCGGCGTTGCGATTTTTTATCATCGTATTGATATCCTTCCTCCATCTTCTTGGAGAACTCCGAAGTGCTACAGACCACTGAATCGATGCCGCCCTTGGCGTTGGGCCTATAGAGCGCCCATGAAATCTCTATACTATCGGTAGCTCGCTGTCCTTCCGGAACATCCGTCATCACTTTCAATATGTTATTCCCAACCTTGTAGGGCAAGAAATCCCAAACTGGCAGGTAGCGATAACAGTAAACGCCAAACCAAAGGGTTAAAAGGGTAAATACCGACATCAATTTTACTTCGAATGATTTCGAGAACCAAGGAACATTGTGTTTTATGCCCGCGATCATCACCCCCACCAAACCCAAGAGTACGAGATCCTTGTAGAAAGATTGCCAGGGTTTGAGTTTGATAAAATCGCCAAAGCAACCACAATCGGTTACTTTGTTGAAATAAGCACTGTAACCGGTAAGAAAAGTAAAGAAAATAATCAGTCCGGCCGTAATACCTATGGTTAATCGAATATTCCAACCGATGATCATCGCCAAGCCCAACAAAACCTCAAGAGCACAGAAAAAGACGCTCAAGTACAAGCTGTAATCCTTAAACCATTTGAAAAAATCGAAGAGGACGCCGTTGGGTTTTGCATAAGCAGAAACATCCATTGAGAGACTCTCTGAAACGGAGATATCGGACCAAG
>DBCP01000140.1:17179-26151 GCA_002293105.1 Bacteroidetes bacterium UBA955
GATTCCGACTGCGGCACTTTGACATCAATGGTTGTTTCCGAAACGGATGATCCGCCCCAATAGCATCGCAAGTTGATCTTTCTCACCGTTGACCCTAAATCTCCCTCTTCTTCTACTCCGCGGGCCTCCAACACCATTTCTTTCTCCCTATCAAAACTGTATAGCACGGTTTTTTGGTCGATCAGTTTCTGACCTCCACTGTACACCACCAAACGCATCGAGTCTTGGGGCGTGGCCAAATCTTGGGCAAATACATCAAAATACTCGTTCAATTTGATCCCAAAACCACTTGGATCGTTGAGTTTTACGATACCGGAAAACACAAACAAGGCCCCGGTCAAAAATCTGGCAATTAAGTATGGAATTCTCATGGGCGATTTTCGTTTTGGCAAGATACAGCAACCGCTTTACGAATGCAAAATGCATCCTTCGATCGTTTTGATTTGTGCGATAAAATTCTAAATCGGCAACCCTTACAATCGAATCAACGCAAAAATGGCGTAATTGATGATGTCCTGGTAATTGGCATCGGCCCCTTCACTCACGGAGGTTTTACCCATGTTGTCTTCGATTTGTTTGATCCGCGCGATTTTCACCAAAATCATGTCGGTAAAACTACTAATGCGCATGTCGCGCCAAACTTCGCTATAATCTGTGTTTTTCAACAACATCAAATCCCGCGTTTTCTCAGCCCACAGATCGTAGACCCCCGCAATTTCCTCAATGTCTGTAGGGTCTTTTTGGATTTGAATGTAGTGTAATTGAATGAGTGCGATGAGACTGTAATTCACAATCCCCATGAATTCGCCGCGAATATCATCGCCCACGGCATTGTTACCCGACTCTTCAATGTTGCGAATACGCTGGGCTTTTATGTAAATCTGATCAGTGAGGCTGGATGGACGAAACAACCTCCAAGAGGTGCCATAATCTTGATTTTTCTTCAAAAAAACCTCCCTACAGGCAGTCAAAACCTCGTTGTATTCTTGTTTCGTTTGGCTCATAAAAATGCGAAGATAATGGCTATATTGCAAATATGCAGTCGTTCCAAGAACTCTACGTCAAACTCAATCAACAACAGCAAGATGCGGTCAACGCCATTGAAGGACCGGTCATGGTTATCGCAGGTCCGGGTACCGGAAAGACCCAAATTTTGGCCACACGGATTTTGAATATCCTATCCAAGACGGATGCCCAACCCCAAAACATTCTGTGTTTAACCTACACCGAAGCTGGAGCCACTGCCATGCAAAAGCGTTTGAGTCAGTTCATGGGTGCCGATGCCTTCAAAATACCGATTTTCACTTTTCACGGATTGTGCAATAAGATTATACAGGAGCGACCTGAAAAATTTTCAAGGCGAGAATTGCGGGTGATGGACGAATTGGACAAAATTGATTTGATTCAAGGGATCATTGAATCGCTACCAGCCCAATCGCTGCTGAAGAGTTACCAAGAAGACGCCCAAGTGACCCGTCGCGATTTATCCAAAGTATGGGATTTGATGCAATCGGAAGGGATTTCAGCCAGTGATTTCCGCACTTGGATCACGGGATTGCTCGAGCCAGAGGCGTTTAAATTGGCCTTCCCCGATGCTGTTTACAAAGTGAGCAGAGGCAATTACAAAGCGGGCGACATCAAACCCAACGAATACGAAAAATACAGCAAATATTGGGCGCGTGCCACCGAAGCCGCCGATCTATTTGAAACCTACAAGGAAGCAAAGGCCAAATCTGGATTGTATGAGTTTTCTGATATGTTGGATTGGGTTGCAAACGCGTTTGACAACGATGAAGAAATCTTGCTCGATCAACAAGAGCAGTACCACTATGTATTGGTGGATGAATACCAAGACACCAGCGGATTACAAAATCGCATTTTACACCAGCTAATCAGTTTCTGGGGCGATGAGCCCAATTGTTTCGTTGTAGGTGATGACGACCAAAGCGTTTATGCCTTCCAAGGAGCCAAGGTGAGTAACATGTTGGATTTTGCCAAGCGATACAAAACTGCGCTGAAGACAATCGTCCTCACACAAAACTACCGCAGTACCCAGGCCATTTTGGATGCATCGAAGAACCTGATCGACAACAACCAACTGCGACTCATCAGCCAAATACCCGGCCTGAGCAAACATTTGATAGCCAGTGGCGAAAACCTAGAATTCCCTCACATCGAACCCTCTGTAAAACTGTTTCTCAATGAATTCCACGAGGCAGTAGGTGTAGGCACTGAAATTAAACAACTGATTTCTGCAGGTGAAAAACCCAATGAAATTGCTGTTTTATACCCTTTGAATAAACACGCCCTCACCTTATCGGATGCATTTGAGATGTTGGAGGTGCCTTTTGTCATTCATCGCTCAGCAGATATTCTAAATGAAACCGTCATCCAACACATACTTACGTGGATAGAATACTTGTCGCTGGAATTGGAATTGGCCAACAGCGGCGAGCATTTGATATACAAGTTGCTCATGAGTCCGTTGTATGACCTCAGCAGCTTTGAAGTGAACCAGTTATCGGTAGAAATTTATCACCAGCGAAGCGTATCAAACCGCAGTGGCGACCCTTACTCATGGAGAAAACACATCCATGAAAAATTGCAAGCGCCAGAGCAAACAGATTTGTTTGAAACCCCACCCACAGAAGCGTTGAGAACGCTATGGACCAACATTGAATCATGGATCAAAGAAGCGAGTTGGATCACAGTGCCTGAACTGATACAACGCTTATACAGCGAGGGTGGCTACCTGGCTTATGCCCTCAAATCGAAGGACCAAGAATGGGTATTGGAAGTATTGCAGACGTTCATGCAATTCGCCATTCGGATGAACGAAAAGAATCCGTTTATGAAACCCCAAGAATTCCTCAGTATCGTGAAAAAGATGCAAAACAACAAAGTTGCTGTGCCGTTGGAGAAACGCATTGGCACGGCCGAAGGGATTCAATTTATCACAGCCCATTCAAGCAAAGGCTTGGAATTCGAACATGTTTTTGTGGTGCGATGCAATCGCCCAGAATGGGAAGACAGTGAAGCCGGAAAAATGCCATACGGAATCAATAAATTGTTGCAGGGGAAAGACATCAAACTATCAAACGACACCACAGCGGAAGAAGATGTTGAGGAGCGCCGACGCTTGTTTTATGTGGCGATGACCCGCGCCAAAAAAACATTGCATTTGAGTTATAATGTGAAAAAAATCACACCCACCAAAGTATCCGATTCTGCGCCTTCAAGCTTTCTGTTTGACGTGAACTTGGGGATGCCTGAAAAGGCCAACACGCCGGCCGCGGAACATTTGTTGTTCGTGCAAGAAGCATTGCTGCAACGAACCGCCAAGGCCAAACTCGCCAACGACCGTATGGATTGGGTTCAAAGTCGGATCAACAATTTCAAATTCTCTCCTTCTACCCTATACAGCATTCTTGAGTGTGGACTAAAATTCTATTTTACACGCATTGTAAGGGTTCCCGATGCCCCATCTCCTGCGGCGGCTTTTGGAACGGCTATGCACGCAGCAATGAAACATTGGGTAGATTCATGGACCAAAGACAAGCGATGGTTATCGCTTCAAGAGGTGATACAGCAATTTGAACGCGAGATGTACCGGCAGCGACACGGATTTAACGAAAAGCAATTCAAACTGCGGATGCAACAAGGAAAAGACTTGTTGCCTTTGTATTACGCGGCCAGATCAGAAGAGTTCAAGCGATATCAGGTGGTCTTAACCGAAAAGAGTATCAGTGCGGTCATTGAGGGCATCCACATTACAGGATTCTTGGATAAAATTGTTTTTGATGGCAATCGGGCAACAGTGATCGATTATAAAACCGGTAAGCCTGACAATTCCAAGAAAAAATCCGCCCCTCCTGGACCCCGTACCGCTGACAAACTTCCCAATCCGTACTGGTTTCAGTTGGGGGTGTATCAATTGATGACCAACAACCAAGCGGGTAAGAGTTGGGACTGTAACATGGCGATGATTGATTGTGTTGAAAAGGATGAAAACGGAGAATTTCCGCTCATCAAGTTGCATTTCGATGATAACGACAATGAGAAAATTCGCCAATGGATCACAGAAGCAAACCGCAAGTTGACCACATTGGATTTCATGCACGGCTGTGGAAAGAGCGAATGTTATTGGTGCAAATTTGCAAAAACCACAGAGCAGGTGGTCTTGATTCCAGAAACGGAGGAAGGCGATTCCCCAGTTGAAGAATGAGAATTAAGCCGTTAAGCCAAGCTTTCGGCAGGCCTTTTCACAGCAGAGTTCTTCGGCTTTTTTCCGGCTGTGGTTTTCCTCGGTGAACCAAGCTTCTTCATCGATGTACAAGGTGACCACATGCAACTCAATCTTTCGATCTTGGGCCACGTCGTTGTGAAAACGAAAGACTTTCTTTTGTTGTTGGGCCCATTTCATGACCAACGCCTTGTGAGAAACAGCTGTGGTCATTAGTTTCTCAAGATCTAGATACTGTCCTACCAAACGATTCACGATAAAATCCCGAGAAGCTTTGAATCCTTTATCGAGATAAATCGCGCCGATTAATGCTTCAAGTGCATTTCCTCCTATGGTCTTCAGTGCGATGCGATTTTGGTGCAGGTCGCGTTTGATATCCATGATTTCCACCAAACCCAACTTACTGGCGAGATACGCCAATTGTTCGCGGTTTACGATGCGCGTGCGCATTTCGGTGAGAAAACCTTCGTTTTTTCGGGGAAATTGGGCGAACAGGAGTTCTGCAACAACGGCATCTAGGATGGCATCGCCGAGAAATTCTAACCTTTCGTTATTGACAATTTGTTCAGTATTGGCGTGGTCCGACATGGAACTATGCCTTAACGCTTCTTGGTATATGCGCAATTTTCCGGGTTTTACCCCTGTAACGCGATACACTTGTTTGGCCAGGTCACTGTGGTTTGTGAAGCGGGAAAACAAATGAACCAAAGTGGAGATTATTAACCTTCAAACTTCTTGAAAATCACAGAGGCATTGTGTCCACCAAACCCGAAAGTGTTGCTCAAAGCGGCACGCACAGTGCGTTTTTGGGCCGTATTGAAGGTAAAATTCAAGTTGGGATCAAACTCTGGATCATCGGTAAAGTGGTTGATGGTGGGCGGGATGATATCCTCGCACACGGCCATTAAACAGGCCAAAGATTCGATGGCACCGGCACCACCCAAGAGGTGACCGGTCATGCTTTTGGTACTGCTGATGTTTAGATTGTAGGCGTGCTCACCAAACACGGAGAGAATGGCTTTGCTTTCCGCGATGTCACCCAAGGGGGTACTGGTACCATGCACGTTGATATAATCAATATCGGCAGGGGTTAATCCAGCATCTTGCAAGGCCACTTTCATGACATTGCACGCACCCAAACCTTCGGGGTGAGGTGCGGTGAGGTGATACGCATCGGCGGTCATTCCGCCACCCACGATTTCGGCATAAATTTTTGCGCCGCGGGCTTTTGCATGCTCATAATCTTCTAGGATCATGGCTGCTGCACCTTCCCCCATCACAAAACCATCGCGATCTTTATCAAAAGGTCGGCTGGCGGTGAGGAAGTCATCGTTTCGCTCGCTCAAGGCTTTCATGTTACTAAAACCACCAACGGACGGTTCATTCACTGAAGCTTCTGACCCACCGGCCACAATGGCGTCGGCTTTACCCAATCGGATGTAGTTAAACGCATCGATGAGTGCGTGGGTTGAAGAAGCGCAAGCGGAAACGGTAGAGAAATTGGGTCCGCGGAATCCGTGTTTGATGCTGATGTACCCTGGGGCAATATCAACAATCATTTTGGGGATAAAGAAGGGCGAGAAACGTGGCGTTCCGTCGCCCTTTGCGTAATCTACAATTTCTGCGAAGAATGTGGAGAGGCCACCGATTCCGGCGCCCCAAATCACACCAATGCGGTCCGGGTTATAGGATTGTTGCAACAAACCGCTGTGCTGGATAGCCTCATCGGCCGCCACCATAGCGAATTGGGTAAAAGGATCCATTTTCCTCGCCTCTTTGCGATCGAAAAAATCTTCAGCATTGAAGTTTTTTACCTCACAGGCGAATTTCACCTTGAACTTTTCTGTATCGAAACGGGTTATTAATCCTGCTCCGCTGGTACCAGCCTGCAAGCCTTTAAAGAACGATGGAACATCATTCCCGATGGGCGTTAACGCACCTAGTCCAGTAACAACAACTCTCCGGAGTTGCATGGGTTACTTCTTGTTTTCTTCGATGTAACGAACTGCTTCTCCAACAGTTTGAATCTTTTCAGCCTGATCGTCTGGAATGCTGATATCGAACTCTTTTTCAAATTCCATAATCAATTCCACGGTGTCAAGTGAATCGGCACCCAAGTCGTTTGTGAAGCTAGCCTCGGTTACTACTTCGCTTTCTTCAACACCAAGCTTGTCTACGATAATGGCCTTTACTTTTTCTGCAATTTCTGACATGATCTTATTTTTTGATTTGAGTTGCAAAGAAACAATTTTTTGATGACTTCCAACATTAAAATTATTTTTGTAGAAATTCTTTTGTCTATCAAACGCCACAAATCGACCTTTCTAGGAGCCAATATTGATCTTGAGATCATCGCTGTGCATGCCCAAATTCCGCCACATTTGATGGCTTGGTGTCTAGATGACACTTTTTCTTCGCATTTTGTGCGTCAAGACCCTCCAATTTCAGTATTTTTGTCTCAGAATACAGAATCAAAGCACGTAGAATACTACTGGGAAGGCAATGAAACCGCCTGTGAAATGTGGATTTTAGAGAACAAGGGAAGCGGTGGATTGCTCTATTCTGGGAAGCCTACGCCCGATTTTTGGTTGCTGATGCGCGGCGCTGAAGACATGGGCGGTTCAGAAGAGTGGGTGAAAGGAATTACTTCCATTTCATCTGTTCAATTGGCCTACCCCTTTCCTAGCAACAAACACAGCAAACTCCATTGGATCAACGCTTTGAGTCATCTGTAGTCGACGCAAAACAACATGTACCAAGGAAAATTCAACAAAACAAAAATTGTCGCCACCATCGGCCCTGCCACCAGTAGCGAAGAAATGCTCGAGAAAATCATCCACGCAGGTGTTGATGTTTGTCGGCTCAACTTCTCTCACGGCGCCTATGAATTGCATCAAGAAGTAATCGATCGCGTGCGAAACATCAACCAGCGATTGGGTTGCAATGTGGCATTATTACAAGATTTACAGGGTCCAAAACTGCGTATCGGCAAAGTAGAAGGCGAATTCATCCTGCAAGAAGGCGATAGCATTTTGGTCACAACCGAAGAGCAAATTTCCACCGCAGAGATCCTCTATGTGAGCTACAAACGACTCATCCAAGATTGTAAGGCGGGCGAGCGCATTTTGTTGAACGATGGTAAGGTTTCCTTGGAATTTACCGAAAAAATTAACGATACCACCTTAAAAGCGCGTGTGGTTGCGGGCGGACCTTTATCATCAAACAAAGGATTCAACCTCCCCGATTCAAGCCTAACGGTGCCCAGTTTAACCAAAAAAGACTTGGCCGATTTGGAATATGGACTGTCGCAAGAAGTAGATTGGGTTGCCTTAAGTTTCGTGCGTACCGCCGACGATATCGTGGAATTAAAGCGCTTGATCGCGGAAAAAGGCACACATACCAAAGTTATCGCCAAAATTGAAAAACCCGAGGCCGTAAAGAACATTGACGAAATTATCAAAGTGTCTGATGGCATCATGGTGGCCCGCGGCGATTTGGGGGTGGAAGTTCCGATGCAACGCGTTCCTCTCATTCAAAAAACCATCGTGGAGAAATGCTTGGCTGCAGCAAAACCTTGCATCATTGCCACGCAAATGATGGAAAGCATGATTGTAGACAGCATGCCTACCCGCGCAGAAATCAACGATGTGGCCAATGCCGTATTGGATGGCGCCGATGCACTGATGCTATCCGGCGAAACGAGTGTGGGAAAGCACCCATTGCGCGTTATCGAGATTATGAGCAGCATCATCACTGACATTGAGACCGACAAACGCACTTACTACAAAGGTGTTAAGCCAAGTCCGGAGTCACCTTCGTTTGCCAGCGATGAAATCTGTTTTACCGCGGTAAGGATGAGCGATCACCTGCATGCAAAAGCCATTGTAGCCATGACAAAGTCAGGCTTTACGGGATTTAGGGTCGCCAGTTACCGTCCTGAAGCAAACGTTTTCATCTTCACAGATAACAAAAAATTGTTGGCCACATTGAATTTGGTTTGGGGCGTTAGGGGCTTCTATTACGACAAATTCGTAAGTACCGATGATACCTTCCAAGATGTGGTAGACATGCTGAAAGCAGAAGGCATGGTTAAACAAGGTGAATATGTGATTAACTGCGCCAGCATGCCCATTCACAAGAAGCAGCGGACCAATACCATCAAAGTAACGCAAGTAGAATAAGTGCATCGCCCAAAAGGCCGTTATATTTGCAATAGCAACCCACCATGGAAGACGTATTTGTAAACAAAGTAGCCAATAGCGGCTTAATCACGTTAAATCTCGAAGATTACTTCCCAAAGGGTGAGAGGAAATTCATCGATATCAAAGACGTTTTGTTTATGGGAATGGTGCTAAAGGAAAAAGACTTCCGGGATTGGGTAAAAACCCATGATTGGTCTGCCTACCAAGATGTACATGTTGCCATAGGATGTTCTGCCGATGCAATTATTCCTACCTGGGCTTATATGTTGATGGCCACCAAATTATCAGGTATTGCCAAAGAAATCGTATTTGGCGATTTGCAAGCATTGGAAGCCGTTTTGTGGCGGAAATCGCTGGAGTGCATTTCGGTGGACCAGTATCGCGATGAAAAAATGGTCATTAAGGGCTGTGGCGATTTGCCGGTAACTGCAGCAGCATACACAGAAATCACCCGTTTACTCACGCCCGTTGTGAAAAGTATCATGTATGGCGAACCATGCTCAACGGTGCCTGTTTACAAAGCAAAA
>DBCP01000122.1:0-1908 GCA_002293105.1 Bacteroidetes bacterium UBA955
AAACGATTTTACATGTTTTACTGGGGTCTCTTCTTTCTAGAATACCTAATTCTACCCCTATTACTCGCATAATCCCATAATTTCTTTCGATTCTAAGCAAATCGTGGAAAATTAAACCCCTTTTACGATTGGGATACCCTAAATTTGTACAATTTTTGGAAACATGCCAAAGGACCTCTCAATCAAACACGTACTCATCATCGGCAGCGGGCCGATTATCATCGGACAAGCTTGCGAATTCGATTATTCAGGAACCCAAGCAGCCCGAAGTATTCGCGAAGAAGGCATCAAAGTATCCTTGATCAACAGCAATCCGGCCACCATCATGACCGATAAAATGAATGCTGATCATGTGTACTTGCAACCCCTCACTCCGGAAAGCATCGAAAAAATTCTACAGGAACAAGATATCGATGCGGTTTTGCCAACCATGGGCGGACAAACCGCGTTGAACTTGGCCAAAGAGTGCGACGAATTGGGCATTTGGGATAAATACAATTGCAAAATTATCGGTGTAAATATTGCCGCCATTGATAAGATGGAAGATCGTGAGAAGTTCCGCCAATTGATGGTTGAACTGGGTGTGGGTGTTGCAAAAAGTCAGATCGCCAACAGCTTCCTAGAAGGCAAAGAAATTGCACAACGCATCGGCTTCCCTTTGGTAATCCGTCCTAGCTACACGCTCGGAGGAACCGGGGGTGCCATCGTATATAAAAAAGAAGAATTTGACCGTGCGCTTCAATATGGTTTAGAATCCAGCCCCGTCCACGAAGTTTTGGTAGAACAAGCTGTACTGGGTTGGAAAGAATATGAATTTGAGTTGCTGCGCGATAGCAAAGACGACATCGCTGTAATCTGTACGATCGAAAATTTTGATCCGATGGGAATTCACACCGGAGACTCTATCACCGTTGCCCCTGCTATGACACTGAGCGATACCGCTTTTCAGCGCATGCGTGACATGGCGTTCAAGATGATGCGTAGTATGGGTGTTTTTGCTGGTGGATGCAACGTGCAATTCAGTGTAAACCCTGTAGATGAGGAAATTATCGCCATCGAGATTAACCCAAGGGTAAGTAGAAGTTCCGCGTTGGCTTCAAAAGCAACCGGTTATCCCATTGCAAAAATTGCGGCGAAATTGGCCATTGGTTTCTACCTCGATGAATTGAAGAACCCCGTTACCAAGACCACCAGTGCCTTCTTTGAACCCGCCTTGGATTACGTCATCGTAAAAATTCCTCGCTTTAACTTTGATAAATTCCATGGGGCCGATACCCGCCTTGGCTTCCAAATGAAATCGGTTGGTGAAGTCATGGCCATCGGAAGAAGCTTCCAAGAAGCCCTCCAAAAAGCCTGTCAGAGTCTCGAGATTTCCCGCCACGGCCTCGGTGCTGATGGCAATAAAGTAAGTCGCAACCTTGAAGAATTGGTTCACGGTATGGAATACGCCAGTTGGAATCGTGTTTTCCAAGTGAAAGATGCATTGGCATTGGGCGTTCCCATTAGCAGTGTTCAGAAAATCACGCGGATAGACCGTTGGTTCTTGGAACAGATTGCCGATCTGGTAAAAACAGAAACTGAAATTCGTCGCTATAACACCGAAAACATTCCTGCCTCTCTGCTGAAAATCGCAAAGGAAAAAGGATACAGCGACGAACAAATTGCTTGGTTGATGGGTGGAAATACAACCGCCGAACATGTGTGTGATAAACGCCTTTCATTGGGTATCCGCCGCGTTTACAAAATGGTTGATACCTGTAGCGCTGAATTCCCGAGTCCCACAAACTATTTCTATTCAACGTTTGATGGTGAAAATGAAAGCGTCGTGAGCGATAAGAAAAAAATCTTCGTGCTTGGAAGTGGGCCAAACCGCATCGGACAAGGGATCGAATTTGATTACAGCTGTGT
>DBCP01000122.1:2004-2414 GCA_002293105.1 Bacteroidetes bacterium UBA955
GATTTCGATATGGCGGATAAACTCTACTTTGAGCCCGTTTATTGGGAGCATTTGTGGGAGTTGATTCAACACGAAAAACCCGAAGGCGTTATCGTTCAGTTGGGCGGACAGACCGCATTGAAATTGGCCGAAAAACTCCATGAAAAAGGGGTGAAAATTATCGGCACCAGCTACGACAACATGGACATCGCAGAGGATCGCGGTCGCTTCAGTGAAATGCTTGCTCAGTTGGATATTCCTTACCCCAAGTTTGGCGTGGCATTGGATGCCGAAGAGGCCATTGTGATCGCCAATCAAGTGGGTTACCCTGTGTTGGTTCGTCCCAGTTATGTATTGGGCGGACAAGGGATGGTGATTGTCATCAACGACGAAGATTTGGAAAAAGCCGTGGTTAAATTGCTGGGCGATTT
>DBCP01000122.1:2529-2799 GCA_002293105.1 Bacteroidetes bacterium UBA955
CACATCGAACCTGCTGGTATTCACTCTGGTGACTCAAGCGCTGTACTCCCTCCGTTCTCATTGAGTGAAAACGTGCAAAACCTAATGATCGAATACACCGAAAAATTGGCTCATGCCTTGAATATTCGAGGTTTGATGAACATTCAGTTTGCCATTAAAGATGAAAAAGTATATGTGATCGAAGCCAATCCAAGGGCATCTAGAACTGTGCCTTTCATTTGTAAAGCCTACGATTTCCCTTATGTAAACATGGCCACAAAAGTGATGTTG
>DBCP01000164.1:0-6614 GCA_002293105.1 Bacteroidetes bacterium UBA955
CGTCAGTTTAGCAAACTGGTGGTTTAAGCCACTCACCCACCTCACCAATGGGGCTGCAAATATAGCAATCGAAATTATCTCTTACAAGTTCACGTCCAAAAGAATTTTGTAAAAAACGCAAATCTTTCTCCCTCCAAATCCCAAATCCTTTCAGTATTTTTGCCACCTTGTTTATTATCAAACGCAATGCAAATTAACATAACCTTTCCAGACGGTGCCGTCAGAAGCTACCCCTCAGGATCCTCAGCCATGGATGTGGCACTGTCGATCTCTGAAGGTTTGGCCCGTAACGTGCTCGCCGCCAAAGTCGATAAGGAGGTTTGGGATGCCAACCGCCCAATTCATCAAGATGTTACATTGCAGTTGTTGACGTGGAAGGACAAAGAAGGACAGCAAACCTATTGGCATTCCAGCGCACACTTGATGGCGGAAGCCCTCGAAGCATTGTTTCCCGGTGTGAAGTTGGCCATCGGTCCGCCGGTTGAACAAGGCTTTTATTACGATGTAGACTTTGGCGACACTCATTTTTCCTCTGAGGCCTTTGATGCCTTGGAAAAGAAGATGCTTGAACTCGCCAAAAGTAACAGTCCTTTCGTTCGCAAAGAAGTTTCGAAAACAGACGCCATTGCCTACTTCACGGAAAAGGGCGATCCATACAAATTAGAATTGTTGCAAGACTTGCAAGATGGAAGTATTACCTTCTACGAGCAAGGCAATTTTACCGATTTGTGTCGCGGTCCCCACATTCCCCATACCGGACATATCAAAGCGGTTAAGTTGCTCAACACAGCCGGTGCATACTGGCGTGGTAATGAGAAGAACAAACAGTTGACAAGGATCTATGGTGTAACATTCCCCAAGAAATCCGAGTTGGATGAACATCTAGAGCGTATCGAAGAAGCGAAGAAACGCGATCACCGCAAGTTGGGAAAGGAATTGGAAATTTATACGTTTGACGATGATGTGGGACCAGGATTGCCATTGTGGTTGCCAAACGGTGGTATCATCATAGAAGCTTTGGAAGCATATGCCAAAAAAACAGAAAATGAAGCCGGCTACCAGCGTGTGAAATCGCCACACATTGCCAAAGAAAGCATGTACCTGAAAAGCGGTCACTTGCCTTATTACGCAGACAGTATGTTCCCTCCGATGGAAATTGATGGAGAGAAATATTACTTAAAGGCAATGAACTGCCCCCATCACCACAAGATTTTCAAAGCCCTTCCGCATACATACAAGGAATTGCCTTTGCGCTTTGCTGAATATGGTACTTGTTATCGCTATGAGCAGAGTGGTGAGTTGTTTGGTTTGATGCGCGTGCGCAGTTTGCAAATGAACGATGCACACATTTACTGTACCGAAGAACAGTTTGAGCAAGAATTCAAAGGGGTGAATGCACTCTATTTGAAGTATTTCGAGAAGTTTGGTATCGATAAGTATGTGATGCGATTCTCCAAACACAATCCTGAGAAGTTGGGACAGAAATACATCGATATGCCCGAGTTGTGGGAGAAGACTGAAAACATGGTTCGCAAAGTGCTACAAAGCATGGGTGTGAGCTATGTAGAGGTTGAAGATGAAGCCGCGTTTTACGGTCCCAAAATCGACATTCAAGTATGGAGTGCGATAGGTAGGGAGTTTACTTTGGCAACAAACCAAGTAGATTTTGCCCAGGCAGAGCGCTTCGATTTGAGTTATATCAATGAAAAGAACGAGAAGGAGAGACCCATTATTATTCATAGAGCGCCGTTGAGCACGCATGAGCGATTCATCGGGTTCCTGTTGGAGCATTATGCGGGTAATTTCCCAACGTGGTTGGCCCCCAAACAAGTTGTGGTGTTGCCGATTAGCGATAAATACATAGAATACGCTGAAAGTGTTGTTAATTTCTTAAAAAAGCACGATATTCGCGCCTCCTTGGACACTCGGGCCGAGAAAGCGGGTAAGAAAATCCGTGACGCCGAAATTGCCAAAATCCCCTACATGTTGATTGTAGGAGAGAAGGAAGCCAACGAACAACTAGTATCTGTTCGGAAGCACGGCGGTCTCGATTTGGGTGCAATGGGAATTCAGCAATTGGCTGATATATTGATAGATGAAACCAGGATATAGTAGAAGACCGTTCGTCAAAAAGGAAGCTCTCCACAAGATCAATGAGCTCATTACTGCCCCCATGGTGCGGGTGGTAGGAGAATATATGCCTGTGGATGTATACCCCACGGCAAAAGCTTTGGAGGTTGCTTATGAATTGGGTTTCGACCTGGTAGAAATTTCACCCAATGCCGATCCTCCAGTTTGTAAAATTGTTGATTACAAGAAATTCTTGTATGAGCAAAAGAAAAAGCAGAAGGAAATCAAAGCCAATGCGGTGAAACAGGAAATCAAAGAAATTCGATTCGGACCAAATACCGATGAGCATGACGTTGATTTTAAAATCAAGCATTCCAAGCATTTCTTGGAGCAGGGACACAAAGTAAGGGCCTATGTTTTCTTCCGTGGAAGAAGCATTATCTACAAACAGCGTGGAATTGATTTGTTGATGGGATACGCCAACGTATTGATCGATGAAGGATATGCCAAGTTGGAGTCAGAGCCCAAAGAAGAAGGAAAAAAGGTTGCCATCATGTTGGCGCCAAAAGTGAAAAAATAAAAAAGAAAAATTAAGAATTCAGGATATGCCTAAAATGAAAACCAATTCCAGCGCCAAGAAAAGGTTCACAGTAACCGGTACTGGAAAAGTAAAGAGAGCCAAAGCATTCAAAAATCACATTTTGACCAAGAAATCAACCAAGCGTAAACGCGCCTTGGGTCACGATGCCATTGTGGATGAAACCAACATGAGCAATGTGAAATTTATGCTTCGCCTCGGAAAATAAACTTAAAAACAAACCTGGCCGGAGCACAAAAGCGCCTTTGAAATAGATAGCCGCTCAAGCCATTAAACTAAAATACTATGCCAAGATCAGTCAATCACGTTGCGAGTAAAGCTCGCCGCAAAAAGACCCTCAAACTCGCCAAAGGTTACTTTGGTCGTCGTAAAAACGTTTGGACCGTTGCCAAGAACGCCGTAGAAAAAGGTTTAACCTATGCCTACCGCGATCGTCGCGCGAAAAAGCGCGAATTCCGCTCCTTGTGGATCGTGCGTATCAATGCCGCTTGCCGTTTGAACGGAGTTAGCTACAGCCAATTCATGGGCAAGCTCAACACCAGCGCATTGGAAATCAACCGTAAAGTTCTTGCCGATTTGGCCATGAATGATCCTGCTGGCTTCAAAGCCATCTTCGATCAAATCATGAACGGTTAATCCCTCCTGAATTTCAAACAAAAAGCCCCTCGTTTTGAACGAGGGGCTTTTTTTGTGCCCAGTGCACCAATATCGCTGAACACCGCTATAACCAACGATGCATTCCCACCGGTGGAATTCTCTCAGTCTATTTCCTATCCCATAAAGAGTAGGTTCTGATGTTACCCCGCGATTGGAAATTGATTGCCAATACATCCGAGAAGATCACGCGCGACATGACCTTTTGCAACAAATTGTACTGATACTCTACCTCGTTGTTTAATCCCACTCGCTGAATCTCTGTAATGGGCTGTGTGCCGTCGCTTGCCGCCAAAGCATACTCGTTGCACTCCGCCAATAAAATGGGTTTTTCATGCACCCCCGCAGCATTCTTCGTTAAAAATTTCACTGAATTTTTGGTGCCTGGCAAGCGCTCCGTAATCAAATTGCCCTGTAAATAGATGTCTTCACCACTAAAAGGAGACCGAACCGGTTTGATACGGATGTACTCGCCATCTTCCCTGATAGAATCGTCGCTCAGTTCAAACAAATACATCAAGTCCTCCATGGCCAAACGACGCATGATCTTCTCATTATTCATCTTCACCCGCTGAATGTCGAATTCCTCGGATGTAATGATTTTGTTTTGGGCTTGGACCGACATCGACGTCATCATTGCATCGCGATGCACTCTCCAGTTTGATAATTCCTCCACTGCACCGCGCTCGTTGAAGCGAATTTCAAAAGGCAGTGTCTGCAATCCATTGGCGCGTATCCAAGGCTTGGCGCCATACTCATCGGCGGAGTAGACCATCTTGAACATGCGTTCGCCCTCCATGGCCGTAAAAATCAAAAAGCATGTATCCAATTTGATATCCAAGAAATAGTCATTCTCGTTGGTGATGTATTCTTGGGTAATCAACTGATAGACAAACCTGCGATCCTTTACCAAATTTGAGGTAGGGTAGAGGGTGTCTGGTTTCAGCCCGTCTGGGGTTAAGGTTGGATTTATTTTTGATGCAATTGGGTCTGCAGGCTGAGCCATGGGTTTGGGCGCAGGTTTGGTCTGTGCCATTGCCATTGGAATTCCCGAGAGCACAATCAATAATAAAGCAACGAGTGAATGAGCGGAAATTCGGGTTGGTTTCATGGTTGTCAAGACGAACGAACTATGCAAATCGTTTGCCAAAGATTGCGAATTGCGCAAATCTGTGTAGGTTTATGTTTATGTCTCAGTAGGTTCTGCCTTTTGGCATTGGTTCGCTTATGCACCCCCGAAAGTCAATTGGGATCCGTCCAAATCGATGTGCACCCTGCCATGGTTAGAGAGCTTGCCCATCAATATTTGCTTACTCAATTCGTCCAAAACCCTTTTTTGTATAACACGCTTCAACGGTCTCGCACCGAATTGTGGATCGTAGCCCAATTGCGACAACCAATCAATCGCCGCGTTGCTCACTGTCAAATCAATGCCGTTCTGTTTCAATCGCACAACCATCATCTGCATTTGCAATTCCACGATTTGGTGTATTTCATCTCTACCCAACGGCTCGAACATGACCACCTCATCGATGCGATTCAAAAACTCGGGACGGATGCTCCGTTTGAGCAATTCAAATACATCGCTCTTGGCACCGGCAACAATTGCATCGCGGTCACCGCTGTCGATGTGTTCGAAACGTTCGCGAATGATATCAGATCCCAAATTGCTTGTCATGATGATGATGGTGTTCCTGAAATTCGCTGTTCGGCCTTTGTTATCGGTTAGTCTTCCATCGTCTAGTACTTGCAATAAGATGTTGAACACATCGGGATGCGCCTTTTCAATCTCATCCAATAATACCACACTGTATGGTTTGCGTCGAATGGCCTCCGTTAACTGTCCGCCTTCATCATAGCCCACATAGCCCGGAGGGGCGCCTACCAAGCGACTAACGGTATGCTTCTCTTGATACTCGCTCATATCAATCCGAACCATCGCTTGGTCTGTGTTGAATAGGAATTCGGCCAATGCTTTGGCAACTTCGGTTTTACCCACACCCGTGGTGCCCAGGAAAATGAAACTACCAATGGGTTTTTTCGGATCTTGCAATCCGGCCCTGCTTCTGCGAATGGCATTGGATAGGGCAGCGATGGCCTCTTCTTGTCCCACCACACGCTTGTGTAGCTCTTGTTCTAGGGTAAGCAGCTTTTCGCGCTCGCTTTGTAGCATTCGGTTCACGGGTATGCCTGTCCATCTGCTCACTACCTCCGCGATATCCTCCGCATCCACCTCTTGCTTCACCATCAACTGACCACTTCGGGCATCGCCCAATTTCAAACTGAGCGAGAAAAGGTCCTCTTCGTTCTTTTTAATAAGTCCGTAGCGAATTTCAGCCACACGACCATAGTTCCCATCGCGTTCCGCTTGATCCGCTTCTATTTTCAGCGCCTCAATGGTGGCTTTTTTCTGTTGGATTTGCGATAGAACCCCTTTTTCATTTTCCCATTGGGCATTGAGCGCGTTTCGTTTTTCAATCAAATTGGCGATTTCTTCGTTCAATTTGGCGAGTTTGGCAGTATCGCTTTCCCGTTTGATGGCTTCCCGCTCGATTTCCAACTGCATGATTTTACGGTTCATTTCGTCGAGTTCCTCAGGAACAGAGTCCATTTCTAAGCGCAGTTTTGATGCGGCCTCATCGAGCAAATCGATGGCCTTATCGGGTAGGAAACGATCATTGATGTATCGCTGACTCATTTCTACCGCCGAGATAATGGCTTCGTCCTTGATGCGCACTTTGTGGTGAACTTCATATCGCTCCTTCAAGCCGCGCAAGATGGAGATGGCTTCTTGCGTATCGGGTTCTTCAACCAAGACCTTTTGGAAACGCCGTTCCAGGGCTTTATCGGTTTCAATATATTTCTGATATTCTGCCAAGGTTGTAGCTCCGATGGCCCTCAATTCACCCCTGGCCAATGCGGGTTTCAAGATGTTGGCAGCATCCATGGCGCCATCGCTTCTACCAGCACCCACCAATGTGTGGATTTCGTCAATGAATAAAACCACTTCGCCGGCAGCATCCGTCACCTCTTTGACCACCGCTTTCAATCGCTCTTCAAATTCGCCTTTGTATTTCGCGCCTGCCACCAATGCACCCAAATCGAGGCTGTAAATGACCTTGGATTTCAAATTTTCCGGAACATCCCCCCGTATAATGCGCATTGCCAACCCCTCTGCAATGGCCGTTTTACCCACGCCGGGTTCGCCAATCAATACCGGGTTGTTCTTGGTTCTACGCGATAAAATTTGCAATACCCTCCTGATTTCTTCGTCCCTACCAATCACTGGGTC
>DBCP01000164.1:6698-7885 GCA_002293105.1 Bacteroidetes bacterium UBA955
TTTTCATCGGTCTGCGAACTCACCTTCGCACCGCCCCGCAAGGCGATAATGGCTTTGAGCAAATCGCCACGCTTGATGCCGGAATCTTTCAATACATTGGCTGCTATGTCCTTTCCTTCAAGAATCCCCACCAACAAATGTTCATTGGTAACGAACTCGTCCTTCATTTCCAACATGACTTTTTCAGCAGCAACGGTTACAGCATTCAAAGCCTGAGATAAATATACTTGTCCACCTTCAACTTTGGGCAACGATTGCAATTGTGCTTGTGCAGCTTGCTCTATTCGGGAGAGATTCGCACCCAATTTCCCGGCGATAAACTGCAAAGTCTCGTCATCCTCCGATATCATGGCCAGCAATAAATGCGTGGGCTCCATCGCTTGGTGCTTGTTTGCGATGGCCAGTTGCTGGGCCTTTGACAACGTGTCCTGTGCTTTGATGGTAAATTGTTGTAAATTCATGATGCTTGCATGTGCTCAAATTGGATTCCATTAAGGCAATTGTGAACAATCGCGTCAAATTGTCGGTGAAATTCCACGCAAATCGAATTTCTATGTGTCAAAAAGGCGGGCCTACCTTCGTGATCGATCGTCAATCACATCCATGCCTTCTTCGATGGCTTCCAAGGGTATTTCTGTTTCTTCGGCTTCATCATCGAGTGGGTTTTCGATGTCTTCGCGTTTTTTGGCCGGACCTTTCAATCGATTCCAGGCATCCGGATGAATACACACTTGAAAAACAGCGGTATCGATACTCCCTGAATCCTTGGCCAATAAGCGATTTTTTAGGGCCCTGAAATGGCCATTGTTGCTTTTTACGCAGCCGTTGGAATCCAGGAACCAGCGCACTTTTTTGGGCATTGGAATGATGCTGGCCAAAAAGGTACATTCGCCCAACGTAAGTTCGCTTGGGTGTTTGTGGAAGTAGAATCGTGCGGCTTCCGTAGCACCAAAAATACCCGGACCCCATTCGATCACATTCAAGTAAACTTCCATCATACGGTTTTTGCTCACCAAAGACCTGCGCTCCATCAACCAAGTAAGTAAAATTTCTTCCACTTTCCGGGCGATGGTTTTTCTGCGTCCCAAGAACACATTTTTCACCAACTGCATCGAAATGGTAGAGCCACCGCGGGCGAATCGCTTTTGACGATAATTTTGAGCAATACTGGAACGGAAAGCATCCAT
>DBCP01000164.1:7957-19468 GCA_002293105.1 Bacteroidetes bacterium UBA955
ACCAAATCTTGACTAATCGATTCTAAGGGGGTGAAATTGCCATTCTCACCGCCTACTTCAAACCTCGCAACTGGCTCGCCTTTGTCCCAATAGGTGTAGGTGAAAGAGCCATTCATGAGGCGTGGATCCACATTGCCCCATTGAACAATGGTAAAATCGGTACTCGGCCACATTCGGCTTTCCAAAACACAATCACGGGGTTTCTCGTGTTCCATGGCAAACTGAAAGCGATATTCCAATGTCCCGGTGGCTTTGGGAATGCCGATGTTTCGAAACAATCCCTCAGGTAAGCTAGAGAAAAACGCATTGGCCGACAATCGAGGCATGTATAAGCCCAAGGCATATTTTGGGTTGTTTCCCCCTTGGTACTGGGCGAAAATATTGGCTGAAATTTGGTTAACGCGAACGGTACTTTGACTGTCGAGCTCGAAAAATCCATCTTTAACATCGCAAACGAATCTACCGTGGGCCGAATCGATTTGTACCAGCGTGTCAGAAATGCGTTCGTCATCAACCTGCAAACCCATAAATCCACCTTGTAAATCAGCATGGATCGCGCCGAATGATTCACCCAGCTCTGATACTTCGAACTCGGCCTTTTGGAATCCCAACCCATTCAACACCAAAGGGATGCTTACGTATTTCTGCTTGTTGGCCGGTGTAATGCTTACATGTCCAGTTAGATCGTCTTTGTCCAAATCGCCCTGCATCACAAATTCGATTTGCTTGCGGTTCACAGCCGGTAGGGTATCAATGTCGCTTTTGCGTCTTCGTCGGAGTTCTTTGCGCTCAGCGTCGGTCACCACCTTTTCAGAGATTGCCTTCAATTGCAGACTGATGGCTTCATTTCTGTAAAGCGTATTGGGAAGCTCCAACGCGATTTTCCCGGTGGTATCGGTCAGGGAAAGGCGGGTGCCAAACATTTCCAAATGATTTGGGGCTTTGCCAATCCAGTTTTCTAACTGTCTAAACAAGCTCACTACGGGATCTCGCTGTGGATTTTGGGTATTTGTTGCCTTTTCATCGGTGCCCAGTAAATCGCAATAGTTGCAATAATTGGGGAGGTTTACCAAGTCCAATGAGAGGTTTTTGGTTTCAAAGCCCGATAAACCAATGTCCCAAAACTTCCAAACATTCAATCCAACGGCCAGTTCTTTGCAAGCAAACAAGGTTTTGCCTGGGAGTGTATCAATGTGCTTTTTGTGGGTAAGCGATAGGCCCTGTAATTGTACGCCGAATAAGTAGGTGAATCCTTTGTCTTCGCACTGCAGGGTGTATCCTTTGCGATCGAGTTTGGCAACGGCTTTGTCGAAGGCCCAGTTCAACAAAAATCCACGCAAAGCAATCCACACCACCAATAAAATAGTGAGGGTAATGCCCCCAATCCAGGCGGTTTTCTTGGCGATGCGTTTGCCCCGGCTTTCTTCAAACCAAGCCCGACGAACCCAATTAATCCAAGTTTGGATGCGTGCCAGTATAGTTGTAAGGGGTGATTTGTCTGAGTTCATTTTTAACAGAATCTGATACGTTCAGTTCGGTGATGAATGTGGCAATGCTAGATTCGGTGATTTTTGCGTTGGTGCGGGTTAGGTCTTTTAGGGCCTCGTAAGGGTTGGGGTAGCCTTCTCTGCGCAGAATGGTTTGAATGGCCTCGGCCAAAACAGCCCAGTTGTTCCCCAAATCAGCTCGCACCGCCTCTTCGTTCAAAAGCAATTTGTTCAATCCTTTTTCTAAGCTGTTCAGTGCGATGAGCGTATGCGCAAATGGTACGCCCAAATTTCTGAGTACTGTGCTATCGGTTAAATCGCGCTGTAAACGAGAAATCGGGAGTTTGGCCGACAAATGCTCGAACAAAGCATTGGCGATACCCAAGTTTCCTTCGGCGTTTTCGAAATCAATGGGGTTGACTTTGTGGGGCATCGCACTGGAACCCACTTCGCCTTCCTTAATCCTTTGCTTGAAGTATTCCATGCTCACATAAGCCCAAACATCTCTGCTGAAATCAATCAAAATGTTGTTGATTCGTTTCCAATTATCGAACTGAGCCGCCATGAAATCGTAGGGCTCGATCTGTGTGGTAAATGATACCCGATACAGTCCCAAATCCTCGCCCACAAAGCGGTCACCAAATTCAAGCCAATTGATTTGCGGGAAAGCCACTTGGTGTGCATTATAGTTGCCCGTTGCACCACCAAATTTTGCGGAAAAGGGAAGGGTTGCCAGTAAATTCAATTGAGATTCAAGTCGGGCCACAAACACATACCACTCTTTGCCCAAACGGGTGGGAGAGGCTGGCTGTCCGTGCGTCTTGGCCAACAATGGAATGTCTTTCCAATCTTGGGCTTGTCGCTTCATGATGTTGACAATATTCTGTAGGGCCGGCAACATAACGTCTGTGCTTGCGTTCTTGAAGCTCAATGGAATGGCCGTATTGTTGATGTCCTGTGAGGTAAGTCCGAAATGCACCCACTCTTTGTAGGCTTGCAATCCCAATTCATCCAGTTTCTCTTTGATGCAATATTCCACGGCTTTCACGTCGTGGTTGGTGGTCTTTTCGATGGTTTTTACCCGTTCGATATCACTCAATGGCAATGAGGCGCTCCAATTTGTGAGTGTTTCTTGAGCGGCAATCAGGGCCGACCAATCTACAGTGGGGATGACTTTTGCCAACGCAAAAAGGTAGGCAACCTCAACACGAATGCGGTATTGGATCAATCCGGCTTCTGAATAGAAGGACTTTAATGTTTGGGTCCCAGCGGCATAACGACCGTCTACGGGGGAGATTGCGTGCAATGGGCTAGCGTCCATACTGCAAAAATACGATGGAATCGCGGTTTTCTTCGTTTTTTTCTCTGTTTTGATGCAAGGAATAAACGGCATTTTGAACAAAAGACCTCGCTTTATCTCCGGTAAACGCCCATCGCCATCGCTAAATGGATCTAAAATCAAGAATTAAGTTCCAATTTCAGGAATCGACCTGTGTGTGAGGCCTCAAATTCTGCCACCTGCTCGGGCGTGCCAACGGTAAGTATATGTCCGCCACCGCTGCCGCCTTCGGGTCCAATGTCAATCACCCAATCCGCTACTTTGATCACATCCATGTTGTGTTCAATCACCACCACCGTGTTGCCCTTTTCAACCAAAATATTCAATACCCCCAACAACTGTTTGATGTCGTTGAAATGCAATCCCGTTGTGGGCTCATCCAAAATATACAGCGTTTTACCCGTATCGCGTTTGCTCAATTCGGTCGATAACTTTACCCGCTGCGCTTCTCCGCCACTGATTGTGGTGCTCGACTGTCCTAGTGTTAAGTAACCCAATCCCACATCCTGCATGGTCTTCACCTTCCTGTAAATCAACGGAATGTGCTCGAAAAACTCCACGGCAGTATCAATCGACATCTCCAAAACATCGTTGATGCTCTTACCCTTGTACCGCACTTCCAACGTTTCGCGGTTATAGCGTTTGCCCTGGCACTCATCGCACAGCACTTCTACATCTGGCAAGAAATTCATTTCGATGACTTTTCTGCCACCGCCACCACATGCTTCGCACCGCCCGCCTTTTACATTGAAACTAAATCGACCGGGTTTGTATCCGCGGATTTTTGCCTCCGGAAGATTGGTGAATAGGTTGCGAATCTCTTGAAAAACACCCACATACGTAGCAGGATTGCTCCTTGGCGTACGTCCGATCGGCGTTTGGTCAATCCGAATGACTTTATCAATAAACTCGAGCCCCTGAATGCTGGCAAAGGGCAAAGGTTTATAACTTGAACCATATACTTTGTTGTGCGCAGCAGGGTAGAGGGTCTCGTTGATCAAACTCGATTTTCCGCTGCCACTCACGCCGGTAATAGCCACAAACAATCCAATGGGTACTTCCAAGTTTACTTTTTGCAGATTATGGCCGGTACAACCCTTCAAAATCAACTTTTCTTTGGTCGTTTTTCTGCGTTGCGATGGCACAGGAATGCTATCCTCACCGCGTAAATACCTGCCGGTGATGGCGTCTGAGGCCATGAAATCTTTTACTTCGCCACTGGCAACGATCTGACCGCCATGCACGCCGGCGTTCGGACCAATTTCAACCAACCAATCACTGGCAAGCATCATGTCTTTGTCGTGCTCTACTACCAACACCGTATTCCCCATGTCGCGCAAATCGCGCAAACTTTGGATCAATCGTTCGTTATCGCGTTGATGCAAACCAATGCTGGGCTCGTCCAAAATGTACAGCACATTCATCAATTTACTGCCAATTTGGGTCGCCAATCGAATACGCTGCGCTTCACCACCCGAGAGGGTTCTGGCTGGACTGTTCAACGTTAAATATCCCAATCCCACACCCACCAAAAAATCGAGCCGTGCCCGAATTTCCTTGATCAATTCCGTGGCGATGGTGGTCTGTCGTTCCGTCAATTTCTCACCAACCGTATCAAACCAAGCCTTCAATACATCGATGTTCATGCCGCCCAACTCAGAAATGTTCTTTTCGGCAATCATGAAATGCAACGACTCTTTTTTCAAACGCGCGCCATGACAAACATCACAAGTTTTTTGGTGCATAAACTCTTCGGCCCACTGACGTAGTTTGTCGTCCTCGGATTCGAAATAGTTCTCGGTGATGTAGTGCACTACGCCTTTGTATTGGCTTTCGTATGTCTTTTTTTGTCCCTGATGGTTTACATGGGTTACCATGATGGTTTCATCATAGCCGTACAAAATGCACTCAATCTGTTGCTCGGAGAGTTTGGAAATGGAATCGGCCAGGCTAAAATCGAGCACTTTGCTCAAGGCCCTGAGTTGACTGAACGTCCAATTCTCGCGCAATTCTCCGATGGGAACAATGCCACCGCGGTTGATTGATTTGGTGCGATCGGGAATGATGAATTCAACATTCACCTCGGCAGTTTCGCCCATGCCTTCGCAATTCGGACAGGCACCATAGGGAGAGTTGAATGAAAAGGAGTTGGGTTGGGGTTCGTCGTAGCTGAGACCAGAAATTGGATCCATCAAAAAACGAGAGAAGGGAACCACTTTTTCATCGGCATCTTGAACCATCATATTGCCACCGCCCATTTTCATCGCGATTTTTACACTCTCGCTGAGCCTGCCGGTGGATACACCCTGTACTTGCAAACGATCTATCACCACTTCAATGTCGTGGATTTTGTATCGATCCACCTGCATACTGCCTGTGATATCAGTAACATGGCCATCAATGCGGACCTTGTTATAACCTTTTTTCTTGATTTGTTCGAAGAGTTCGCGATAGTGGCCTTTACGTCCTTTCACCACGGGTGCGAGGATGGCAACTTTCTGTCCTTCAAATTTGTTGACCATGGCATCAATGATCTGCTGTTCGGTGAGTTTGACCATTTTTTCGCCACTGAGGTAGCTGATGGCATCGCCGGCGCGGGCAAACAACAAACGGAGAAAATCGTATACTTCGGTCACCGTACCCACCGTACTGCGGGGGTTTTTGCTAACGGTTTTCTGTTCGATACTAATAACGGGACTCAGCCCTTTGACTTTGTCTACATCCGGACGTTTCATATCGCCGATGAACTGACGGGCGTAGGCTGAGAAACTCTCAAGGTAGCGACGCTGTCCTTCAGCAAAAAGGGTATCAAACGCCAACGAGCTTTTACCGGATCCTGAAAGGCCGGTGAAGACCACCAATTTGTTGCGTGGGATGACCAAATCCACGGACTTTAAATTGTGTTCACGGGCACCCAAAATCTCGATGCGAGGTTCGTTTGCATCGGGCTGATGAATGTGCTTAGAAAGTCCGTTTTTCATGGAATTTGCAAAGGTACAAAACAATCCATCGGAAAGAAAGGTGAATTGGTATTTTGCAATGATTTACCAGCTTCCGCCAGCACCACCACCGTTGAAGCCGCCGCCGCCACCAAAACCGCCCCAATCGCTAGAGCCGCCTCCGCCGAATCCTCCAGAGGACCCTCCGCCAAAACCGCGACCCAAACTGCTGCCTAGAGCTGCCCAAAGGAAGGGATTACTGCCCATTCCGCCATTGTAATGTCCGTTGCGTGAATATCCGCCACCGCCGCCGCCACGGCCGCTGCGAGCCATTAGGAATAAAATCACCAATGCTGCGAAAATGGTCCATACGCCACCGCCTTTTTTGCCTTTTTTAGTGGCTCGGCCCTTGAATTTATTGCGAATGGCTTCTTCGTACGCCATCGCAGTTTGGTCTATCGCTAATGCATAATTGCCATTACGCATGTTGGGTACCAAATAGTCGTTGTGAATCTGTCCGATTCTGCTTGCACTCAAACGGTCTTGCAATTGGTCCGCCGTAACGGTATGGAATTTCCGATCATCGATGGCGATATACAAAAGCATACCGTTGTTTTTGCCTTTAACCCCAACCTCCCAGCCGCGGGCCAAAAACATGGCTCGATCTACAGCCGCATAGCCATTGGCTGATTTTTCCAAGACCACCGCAATTTGTACCGAGGTGGAATCTTCAAACTGATACAATCGCTCTTCCAAGGCCTTGACTTCATCGGGCTTTAAAACCCCCGCAAAGTCGTTTATGTGGCCTTTGTATTTTGGCAATACTTGCTCAGCCTGGGCCGAAGAATAGGGAAGTATAGCCAATGCAATGAGTAGCAATGATATCGCCCATGAGCGATGTAAAATAATGGTTGTCATTGGGCTACGCATCGGTCGATACTTGGTTGCTGAGTTCGTTGGGGTTGCTATCAGTGGGTGGGAAATGGGTCGCCAAAATCTCGCCGATTTCCTGAATGCCGAGGATCACGCCCCCTTTGAAGTTTTGATTTCTGAATTTCGCCTGCATGTTGTCGCGAATGCCATCCCAATCGGTTGGAGCCATTTTTGCATTGATTCCAGCATCGCCAAAGATGGCAAATTGCTTTGTGTTGGGAACCAAATAGATAAGAATGCCGTTGCGTTCAATGGTCTTTTGCATACCCAATTTGGCAAAGGTTGCAGACGCCGCAGCCACGATATCATCGCCTTTGAACTTGTGGCTGATGTGCACGCGAATTTCTGCTGAAGTGGTTTCTTCCGCTTGGGCGATTGCCGATACAATTTCAGCCGATTCTGCTTCGGAAAACAGGGATTCTTTGCGATGAAATCCCAACAAAATGGCTACACGGGAAATCACCAAAGCGAAAGGTCCAAGCATGTTATTCGCTAAACGCACCCTTCACATCAACACGTTTTTCAGCACCTTTGTCGGCCGCAAAGCCCGATTTTTTCTCAAATCCAAAAATGCCTGCAAAAATGTTGCTTGGGAATTTACGCACGTTCAAGTTGTAGGTTTGAACAGCAGCGTTGTAATCATTTCTCGCGGTTCGAATCATGTTTTCCGTTTCAGAAATTTCAAATTGAACGTTTTCAAAGCCTTTGGTAGATTTCAAATCTGGGTAGCGCTCCATCACAACCATCAATCGACTCAAAGCAGATTGTTGTGTCATGGCAATTTTATCAATGCTTTCCGGCGTGAGCTGTTCATTACCCACTTTGATCTGACCAACGCTGGCACGGGCATTGGTGATTTCAGTCAAGGTGCTTTTTTCAAATTTGGCTTCAGCGCTAACGGTTTCGATAAGTTGAATAATTTTATCGGCGCGGGTTTGGTAGGCCACTTCTACGTTACTCCATGAAGTGGTGAGTTTTACATCGTTATCAACCAAGGTGTTGTAACTGCCTTTGATCCACAAAAATGTGATCAATAAAACGCCTACGATAATCAGGGTACGGATGGTTTTGCTGTTCATGATATAAATTCTAACCCAAAGGTACTTGCAAAATGCTTGCCCATTTTTTCTTTTACTTCGAATATGTCAATTTTTCCGCCCAATTCCATTTCCATACTCGTGACACCTTTGTCTACGATCCCGCAAGGCACGATGTGATTGAACATAGCGAGGTCGGTATTGACATTGAGGGCAAGGCCGTGCATACTGACAAAACGGCTGCATTTGATCCCTATCGCCGCAATTTTTCGCTCATTGGGTTGGTTGATGTCGATCCACACACCAATGCGATCAGGGATGGTACCCGCCGTGATACCATAATCAGCCAATGTTTGGATGATACAATGTTCAATGTTCTGAACGAATGTCTTTATACCCATGCCCAACGCTTCCAAGTCAAAAATGGGGTAAACCACCAACTGGCCGGGACCGTGATAGGTGATATCGCCGCCGCGTTCGATGTCGTATACCTTGGCTTCCATGTTGTTCAATGCATCATCAGAGGCGAGAAGGTTTTCGCGATCAGCACTTTTTCCAAACGTATACACGTGGGGGTGCTCAATCATGACTAAATGTAAGGGGGTTGTATTTTCCTTGGCCGATTTTTGGGCAATCATGGTATTGAATAGCCTTTTTTGAAAATCCCAGGTTTGATCATAGGGTTCGTTTTGCAATAAATGCAATTGGCAAGGTAACATTTTGCAAATTTAGCCAATTTATAAGGGTGTAGTTGTGGCAGTTGTTTTTTGGATGAAACTTTGCATCATGCATGTGGACAGAGGGAAGACCATCGCACAAAACATTGGTAATAAAGGTGAGGCGATGGCGGCAGAATGGCTTTGGTTAAAAGGGTTTCAAATTATAGAGAAAAACAGAAAGGTGGGTCGATTTGAAATTGACTTGGTGTGTAAGGACAAGCAAGATTGGGTCTTTGTAGAGGTGAAAACGCGACATGAGGGTGGAATGAATGCCCCAGAAATTGCCGTGGATTACCGAAAGAGGCATAAAATTCAACAAGCCGCGCAACGATATTTGCGTGAATCAGGAGATAAATCGATTCCGCGAATCGACGTCGTTGCTGTTTCCATGTTGCCCTACGGAGCGCAGATGATGTATTTTCAAGGGAAATAATATCAGGGCTGAGCAACCCTTCCCAGAAAATTGATGTCATTGATTTTACAAGTTAATGCCTTAAACCAAAAAACTTTCAATTTAATTTGCGGAACGAAAATGAGACTAAGTAAGATATGTGTGGCCCTTGGGCTAGGATTTATTGGGATTATTCAAGGTGTGAACGCCCAACATAAATGTGGTTCGGATCAATATCACCAGCAATTGAAGCAATCAGATCCTCAAATATCTGTGGCAGAAGCAGAAATCAATGCCTTGTTAAAGGAGAATACGTTGGAATCTCGCGCGGCAATCTATACCATTCCCGTAGTGTTTCATGTGATTCATACCAACGGACCGGAGAATATTTCTCGCGAACAAATACTCGATCAATTGCGCGTACTAAACAATGATTTCAACCTGCTCAATGGCAATAGAACCAAATTGCGCGCTGCTTTCTCTGGCTTGGCGGCTGATTGTCAGATTAAATTCGAATTGGCGAAAATCGACCCCAATGGAAACTGTACAGAAGGGATCAATCGTGTATACTCTTCTGCCGGTGTGCAGATGAGCATGTCCACCGAAAAGGTAAAGTCTTTAATCAATTGGAACTACAAGAAATACTTGAATATTTGGGTAGTATCATCCATTTCAGGTGGCGTGGACGGTGGCGAAGTGCTAGGTTATGCAGTTTTTCCTTGGGCCACGAATGCTACCCGCGACGGAATCGTAATGAAATCGGATCGTGTTGGAACCATCGGAACTGCGGTAGCTTCAGACAGTGGTAGAACCCTCACACACGAAGTTGGACATTGGTTGGGATTGTATCACACGTTCCAAGATGGATGCGATGGTGGTGACCAAATCGATGATACCCCTCCAGTGAATGGAACCTTCGTCAATGCTTCTTGTCCTTCAAGTGGAAACAGTTGTACCAATGAATTTCCCGATTTGCCAGATATGTGGGAAAACTACATGGATTATTCCAATGGTGGTTGTCAGACCTTGTTTACGTTAAAACAAAAAACCCGGATGCACAATGTGTTGAAGAATACAAGCTATCCGCGAGCCGCTGTTGTTGCATCCGCCAATTTGATTGCAACAGGGGTTGTGCCAGGTTCGGTAGCACCGGTGGCGTCTTTTACATCGAGCAGCACGGTGATTTGTGCCGGTCAATCGGTCAAGTTTTATGATTTAACATGTAAATCTGCCCCTACTGCTTGGTCTTGGAGTTTTGCGGGTTCTAGTCAGCCGAGTTCTTCCGTGCAAAACCCAACGATAACTTACCAAACGCCAGGAACCTACAGCGTTTCCTTGACGGTACAAAATACCAAGGGGAGCAATTCAACCACGAAAACCAATTATATCACCGTGTTGAAGGCGGTTGCGGTAAACAAGGCAAACTTTGAACAGAGTTTTGAGAAGGGTGATCCAACAACGTTTACCACCGATGAGAAGTTTGTTCATTCATCTCCCGCAGGATCTCGATTTGTTTTGGAAAATACCACCAGCTACCTTGGGGCCAATTGCTACAAAGCCCCGGTGATCACTGGATCTAATATTGGAAATACCTATAGCGTAACCCTTCCCAGTGTTGATATTTCAAACATGGGAGCACTCACACCCAAATTTACATTCATGGCATCTTACTGCCAGCCAAGCGCTGACATAACAGATGTGCTACGTGTCTTTGTGTCCACAGATTGCGGTGCATCATACAAGCAAATCATGGAGCGTTCTGGTCCTGCACTGGGTTATTCTGGCCAAGTTTACACGAACAACTTCAAACCAACCAAAACAGCCCAGTGGAAAGTGATGGGTCTTCCTAGTTTGTCTTCCATCGGCTTGGGTCTCAATACCAACCTTACCTTTAGAATTGATTTTGCGAGTGAAGGTGGTAACCCTATCTACATCGACAATATCAACTTAGGTCAATACATGGCTGGCTTAAATACCTTGGGTGAAGAACTTCAAATCATGGAAATTAGTCCCAATCCCGTAGAAGCCAATTCGAAAATTGTGATTCGCAATACCAAACCAAATGAGTTTGTGGTTGTTGAACTGCTCGATATGCAAGGAAGAAAGGTAGCGAATATCTATGAAGGCAAACTTGCAGAATCTACAAATACCATTTTTATGTCGGATTTATCTTTGCCCACGCAAGGCTTATATATCATGAGCTTGCGCAGCAGCGGAGGTCAAATTCAAAAACCAGTCATTTTCGGAAAATAATTCATGTCAATCAAGAACCTAGTCATTGTAGAGTCACCCGCCAAAGCCAAAACCATCGAGAAGTATCTCGGTGAAGGTTTTATTGTAAAATCTAGCATGGGCCACATCCGCGACTTATCGTCCGGAGATTCAGCCATCGATATCAAAAATGGATTCGCCCCCAAATATGAGGTGCCCGATGAAAAGAAGAAGCTCGTTGCAGAATTAAAGAAATACGCCAAGGATGCCGAAACGGTATGGTTGGCATCGGACGAAGACCGGGAAGGAGAGGCCATTAGTTGGCATTTGTTTGAGGTTTTGGGTTTAAAAGCTGAGAATACCAAGCGAATTGTATTCAATGAAATTACCAAAACAGCTATTTTGAATGCCATTGAGCATCCAAGAACCATCGATAAGTGTTTGGTGGATGCTCA
>DBCP01000109.1:0-186 GCA_002293105.1 Bacteroidetes bacterium UBA955
GGTTTTCTTCACGCTCACATGGGGATTGTGGCAGTTGATGCACGTGAAATTGATGTTGGCATTGTACTTGTTGAGATCGCCCTTGTTTGATCCCTTGAAACAAGCGCTCATTTGAAAGCGTTCTGCATGTCCAGCCATAACAAAAGCCGCATCGCCCTTGTAGGTGGGCATGAAAACGGTGAACAC
>DBCP01000109.1:325-9569 GCA_002293105.1 Bacteroidetes bacterium UBA955
ATTGACCAATCGGTGTGTTTTCGGGTATCTACAATGATGCCATTCGATTTTTCTTGTACGTGCAAAGAACCTGGGCCATGACAGCGTTCACAGTCGATGCCCAGCGGGAGTTTCTCAAAGACATTGACAGAGCCTTCTTTGGTTTTGGGCATTCCTGTATGGCAACTCATGCATTCGATATCGATCTTGCGGTTGAAGCGTGTATTGAATTCTTCATAACCTGGTGGCAAATCCCAGATGCCTTTTTGGGTATAGAAGGTGAGGGGTGCTTGATAGAGGTGCTCGCCATCGGTCCAAAAGTGACTGTTCGTGTGCTGTCCACTTCCAACGATATGGGTGATTTTCTCTCGACGATTGTGGACGGTATCCCTGCCTTGAAGCCTGAATTCTTGAATAAAGAGCGATTCGTTTTGCCAGTAGGGGAAATAGTAGAGGTCTAACTTTTTATCGTATACCGGCTTGATGCCCACAAAATTGGCTTTTGAATATTGCTTTTCTGCTTTGTGAAAGCTCATGCCCATACCTGTTTCGAGGAAGGTGGCATGTTTATCGGAGTGACAACCTTTACACGCTTGAATGCCTACATAAGTCGCTGAATCGCCCAAGTTCCTGAAGGCTGGACTGGTTGCTGCGGGTTTGCATTGAATGATGGAAGAAACCACCACCGAAATGCCGGCGATCGCAAGGAATGCAACCCAATGCCGCGAGGTAAGCATATTGTGTGCTGTTTATTGTCCGAATTGGGCTTGCCAATCCAAAACGCCACCCAATAGATTTCGCACATTGGTGAATCCGCTCTGGATAAGGAACATTTTTGCAGTTCCACTTCTAGCGCCACTTCTGCAATGAACGATAACTTCTTCGTTTTTCAGATCTTCTAGATCCTCTAATTTTCCAGGAAGTGTACCCAAGGGAATTAAATCACCGCCCAAATTGAACTCGTCGTATTCGTGTTGTTCACGTACATCAATCAGGTTAATGGTTTCGCCTGCATCGAGACGTTTTTTCAATTCAACTACGGAAATATCTGTACTCATATCTTGATAAAGTGGTTATATGAGATTTGACGGTCATTGCCAATGCAACGCAAATAGTAATGTCCGGGCATCAAATCTCCCACAAATATACGATTTGAGTAATCGGCGTGGAGGTGTAATTTCCCCGAAATGTCCCAAATTTCAATTTTAGATCCCTCTACGTGGGTACCATTCAGATGAATGTAGTCTTTGCAGGGGTTGGGATACAATGCCAAGGTTGGGTGCTTGATTTTTGGATTGCTAAAGGCATATTCTACCCGTTCACCAAACAACATTCTGATCATGGGCGTGCCTTTGGCATCACCCCCCGCATATTCCCAACTGCCCAATAAATTGCTGTACAAATGGGGGTTCGACTGGTCTTTGCCCTGATAACGGTAGTTGTTGTCGTACCCAATATTCAATACATATGGCATATGTTGCAACCATCCAACATAGTATTTACCAGCAGGTAAGTAAATCGCTGAATCAAAGAAAATATAAGAGAACCCATTGATGGAGTCTGAGTAAACAGGACGTGCCATCGATACTTCGTAAATCAGTTTGTCTTGGTTGTCTGGTCTACCCACCGGACTAATCTCTTTCCAAATGCGCAATTTGAAACTTCTAGCGCTTACATCAGTCAAACTTTGGTTAAAATACACCGCCAATCCGCGCAAAGAATCAGATTTGATGACGTTGAAATCCATTGCAAACTGTCCCTTTAAGTTACCCAAGAAGGCATAGTCCAATCCAAAACCACCTTCAGCGCTGCCATCGTCGTAGGAATACCATGGCATTACAGTATGCGATTGGATGATGGTATTGTTGTTTGTTTGGCTGTTGTAATTGTCTGGCGTAATGTCGTTGCTCTGGGGATTTACGCTGAAAACATATTTTATTTTCGGTGTAGCCGTACTGAGGGTGTCGTACAATAGGGACTCGTATTTTTCGGTGGTATCGCCCAGTGCTTTTAAGTTCCGGGTACTTGCCGAAAAGGGTTTGCTGTACAACTGTTTGTTGAATTGATTAAATACGTTCAGTTGAAAGCGGGTTTGTACGGCGATGCTGTTCAAATTCTTGGCGACAAGCGTTGGGCCGATGCCGCGAACACTGTTATTGTATCGGTAATGGGAAAAAGGCACATTGGAGTAGTCCATGAACATGCCGTGATTCACTTGGCTGATGCCTACGTCTTGAATGGTTTTCTCGCCACTTTTTCGATTTTTCTCTATGCGAACGTAATCAAGATGCCAGTGGTTTAAGTTTCCTGTTGCTTTTGTGAAGTTTACAAATCGAAATTGGAAATTTGGGATAAGGAAATCGTAATGTGCTATTGGTACAAAAAACTCTTGAAAATCACCAGCGAAGTCACCGGCTATGCCCCAAGTTTTTACCCATTCATTTTGAATATTCTTAAAATATAGTATCAAACTATCCTCGGCTTCTGGTGCATCACCAATCCCTTGGCGCTGAATGAAAAAGCTAATGTAAATAGAATCGGTGGGCTTGTAATTGATGGTTTGATTTCCAACTCGCTTAAACTGGATGTTGATGGGCTGGGATGTTAAACTATCCGCAAAAACCATCACTCGTTTGTCTAGGGTGTGGTAAGGATTTCCGTGAGCGTCTAGATGGTCAAATGTGGCCACCCCGAAATTGGGAGCTTTTTTTGGAAAACTATTGTTAATCCATACCAAATTATCGGTCCATCTTCGCTCGTCGGGATAGCCAATAACATGAGCAAAATCTTCAAAAAATGGTAAGGTTAGTGTGTCTGAGATACCCCAAGAAATTTGATTGTCAATGGGTTGGTCTTGTTCAACAAACGGACGGTGAATCAACGGTTGTAGGCGCACAATGGGCTGTGCTTTTGTCAGTCCGACAAATAGCACAAGTACAACAGAGAGGATACTCTTGGCGCGCATTGGTTCTTGTGTGGGTCCAAATCTCAGCAACTGTAGGGGTGCAAAGCTTCAAACAACACGCTAATTTAACGAAAAAAACACAATAATATTTGTTTTCAGTGACTAAGAATGACAGAAAAGAGAGATTACTCGTCTTCTGCTTCACCCTGAACTGGATCGATCATTGAAGTAGAATCATTGTTGGGCGACATCTCCGAGTCGATTATGGTGATATCTACCACGGTTCCTTTCAATACTTTTTCGCCAGCTTCAATGCTGCGGCCTCCAACGCGTTGGGCTGTGACCAAATTGTTGCCATACTCAGCATATTCTCTAGAAACTGTACCTAAAACGAGTCCGGCATTCTTGATTAAGGCTTTCGCTAAATTCAGACTGCAATCGGTGAGTTTGGGCATGCCAACGCGCGGGCGTGATGTGGCATTCACGATTACATAGATCACTCTGTCTGTTTTTACATCCTCCTCAGCGGTTGGTGATTGTTCTACAATAACACCAGGCTTCATGTTGTCTATGTAAACGGTGTCATTGATTTTCATACGAAGGCCAAGCGCGGATAGTTTTTCTTCCGCTTCAAATGGTTTCATTTTTAAAACGCTAGGGACAATGATGGCATCACCATGGCGGGTGTAATAATCTAACCCGAAATAAGACAATGTTATCAAGATCGCTACAAAGACTCCACCCAATCCGATATTATATAACCAATTTTTCACGCGTTGCGATTTTCTCCAAATTTCAGTATTTCTCGGATGAATTCAAAGGGCTTGTATCCGTTGATGGAAGCTTGGTGATAGATACACGTAGCAGGCGTCATTCCGGGCAATGAATTCACTTCAATGATAATGGTTTCTACCCCACCATCAGCGAAAATTCTTACAAAAGCATCGATTCTACAATAACCCGTGACATCCAGTGCCTTAGCCACTGATTCCAGTGTATTTCTCACAGAAAGACTGATGTTGGATTGTTCCACAGGATCTTTTGAAAACCTTGATGGGGTGAGATTTTGGCCTTGTCCTGCCAAGAATTTTTCTTCCAAACTCAAGATTTCACTTTCTGCTAATGACTCAGAGGGTTCAAAAACCTCATAAGAAATACTTCCCTCACTGTCAACGTGTGTTACCATGCCTCCGGTTACTTCTAGGAACCTCACTGCGCCGGCTTTGTCAATGAACTGTTCTATGAGCAATTCGGTTTTTCTTGGCATTTCGTCGGTGGTTCGGATTCCCAATTGCTCACACAGTTTGGGATCTAAAGCATCGGTATCTCTGAAAATAGCCCCCATAAAGGCATGTAATTCGTCGGCGGATTTTATCTTTCTAACGGCAGCGCTGCATCCGTCATCGGCGGGTTTGGCAATGAGCGGTAAACCAAACTCTGAACAAAGTGACTCGCTGAGTGAAGGACCTTGGGTAAGCCACGCAGATTTTTGCACCAATTCGTGATTGGCAACCAAGAAACCCTTTTCACGCAGAATACGGTTGGTTTCAAACTTATTGATGGTGATGGCTGCGGAATGACTCAAACTACCATTGTGGTAAAGCCCAACTTTAGCCAAATCTTTTTGCAATGTTCCATCCTCACCGGGTCTACCATGTAGTGCGATGAAAACGCCTTCTGCCATCAATTTTAATGTATTCAAATCGATTTCCTGCGGAGCAAAAATGGGCTTGCCATCCAACAATCCTTCTGTTAGTGAGAGACTGCTTTCTTGAATATCAGCCAATGCAGGGTTAATTGCATAATGCAAAATCTTATCGCGGATATCATCTGCATTGTCTTTGAGCATCATGTTCAATGGCAACAGAAACAAACGGTACGAGGAAGAGTCGCCAGCCAAAAAGATAGGAATGGGTTGCATTTCCTCACTGCTGCTCAGTTTTTCGTAAATGTTTCGCCCACTTTCCATGCTGATATGTCGCTCAAAGCTGTAACCACCCATAATCACAGCAATTTTCTTTTTCTGGGTAGATTGACCATGGGCATTTTTGATCAAATTTTGGCTTTGCAATAACAGCGAATTGAACAGCTGTCCTTTGGGGTGTGAGTGGATTCGTGCCCTCAATGAATTGAAATAAATCAATGAGAGAAAGGCACTTGGGTTGAGTCCGATTTCTGCCGCTTGGTGGAAGAAAAAGGAAGATGGCATCATTCCGCTGGTTGTGTTGGGGTCATTGAGGAAAATTTCACCGTCATCTGTTATGAATCCATCGATGCGTGCATATACCTCAAAGCCAAAGTGTAAGTACAGATGGCAACAAGCTTCGCGAATATCTGTAATCCAAGCAGGGTCAACTTCAATGGGGGTGACTTTGTTACTCAGGCCAGGAAGGTATTTGGAGCGATAGTCGAACAGATCACCTGATTTTCTGATTTCAGTGGGTGGTAATGCAAATGGGTTGCCTTCTGCATCTGCTACAACAATGCAACTAAATTCTTTGCCCTCAATCATTGATTCAATGAGAACCATAGATTCGCTATCGTGTGCTTGTAATAAGACCGTGGGTTGCGTTTTTAATGTTTGCTCCAAATAATCCAACAGGTCTGAAGGAAGGTAGAACTCTTTGCCATCGGCCAGAAGTGGTAATCCCAATCCGCTGCGCAAATCGGTAAGTTGTTTGATGTCTTTGATTTTTTCCTCTGAATTCTTCTCATTCCATTCACTGCTGTGTAGGTGAAGTCGGAAAAATGCCAAATCGATGGCTGTGCAAAATGCATCAAAATTGGGGTGTTTTAATATGCTTACACCCAATGAGGATCCTTGGTGGGCGGGTTTTACAACAAATCGCTCACCAAACATCACATTGAATTGTACAAACCATTGTTGCTTTTCAGTTGTATCGGCCGAAAGCCAATCTCGCTGCTGTAGCGTGGCGTAATCATTGACATACAATGCGGCTGTGGTTTGGAAATCTTTTTGGATGGCTTTGTTGATGCCCATGGCCGATGCCAAAATGCCTGAACCAGAATAGGGTATCCCATACCATTCAAGCAAGCCTTGAATGCTACCATCTTCGCCGTAAGTACCGTGTAATGCCAAAAAGGCGAAATCAATGCGGCTTTGAATTTCTTCTATTGTCAGTGGTTGTCCAATTTCATTGAGCACGTTGCGCTGCTCATCTTTGCTTTCGGCGATGGATTGGATGCTCTCTGCATATACTTGGAATCCATGAGGCAAATCCGGCAAGCATGATTTACGATAACCATTTACATGTACAAACGTGGGTGGGTAGAAATCCCTAATACTTCCCTTGTACACGAATTCCCAGTTCAACAAACAAAAGTTGCCAAAAGAATCCACGAAAATGGGGATGGGTTCAAACAGCTGTTTGTCTAAGTTGTCATAAACCGTTCGTCCTCCAGCAAAGGAAACTTCCCGCTCTCGAGATGGACCACCAAAGAAAATACCGACTCTGATTTTTTGCATATGCGATAAAGCAAAAATACATTGGTGAAGGGCAAGTCGGTGTGCAGTTCTTCACAATTCGTAATTGTGTTTTTCTCTTTGGGCATTATTGGAAAAAATTCGGCTATCCCGCAGCGATTCCGTTACTTTGCAACATGGTTGCCGAAATATATTTATCGTCTCAGATCAAATCCTTGGGTTCTGTTAAAATGCCTTCAGTTGTTCATGATTATTGGAAGGGTATCGACGACCTATCAACCGCTTATTATATGGGTTCGGAAGGTTGTTTTGCCTTGGTGATTAATCCTGGCAAAAGCACAGCCATTGAATGGGAGAAATTGCGTAAAAATGGCGCTGCGGTTTTGTCAAAATTGCCAAAATCGGCCAGAGAAATTCGCATCATAAACGTGGATTGGGATGCCCAAAAGGCATTGGCATTTGCAGAAGGGATGCTGTTGGCAGATTATCGATTCGATAAGTATATCACCAAAGGTGAGAAAGTGCAGCCAGTTTCATTGGTAATTGAAGGTAAAGGAGCGGATAAATTGGCAGAATTGCTCATTGTTTGCGACGCAGTAAAAACGGCAAGAAACTGGGTAAACGAGCCGGTGAATTCATTGAATGCACAAGGGTTAGGCGAGGCGTTTCAGGCGTTGGGACAATCATTGGGTTTTAAAGTAGAAGTGTTTGGGGAAGCCCAAATTGAAAGTCTGAAAATGGGTGGTTTATTGGCTGTGAATCGCGGTAGTCAAGAGCCTCCAACTTTTTCGGTCTTAGAATACAAGCCAGCAACGGCAAAAAATCAGCAGCCCATTGTTTTGGTGGGAAAAGGTGTAGTGTTTGATACAGGGGGATTGAGTTTAAAGCCCACCCCAAATAGCATGGATATGATGAAGTGCGATATGGGTGGCGCTGCCGTCGTGGGTGCTGTATTTGAAGCGATTGCCAAATTGCAATGGCCCATTTGGGTTGTAGGGTTGGTGCCATCGACTGACAATCGCCCGGGGGAAATGGCTACCTGTCCGGGAGACATTATCACGATGTACGATGGAACCACCGTGGAGGTTTTAAATACGGATGCTGAGGGTAGATTGATATTGGCTGATGCGTTGACGTTTGCCAAAAAATACGAGCCGCAATTGGTGATTGATTACGCCACATTAACGGGTGCTGCCGCAAGGGCACTGGGTACTTATGGTTCAGCATTGATGGCACAAGCGCCTGATTCAGTAGTGAAATCGTTGAAGAAAGCAGGAGAAAACACCTACGAACGATTGGCGGAATTGCCATTGTGGGAAGAGTATTACGAGGAAATAACCGGTGGCATTGCAGACCTTAAAAACTTAGGAAAAGGAGAGGGTGGGGCACAGAGTGCAGCGATGTTCCTTCGTCATTTTACCGATTATCCATGGGCACATATCGACATCGCAGGGACGGCTTTTTCAACTTCCCCGAGTCATTATACACCAAAAGGTGGCACAGGTGTTGGCGTTCGCTTAACTTTGGAGTTTCTAAGACAGTATATCAATGGATAATCAAAAGGTAAAATTGGGAATCACACAAGGCGATCCGTCGGGTGTGGGCATGGAATTGATATTGCGCGTTTTTGCCGAACAATCTATCTACAAATACTGTATCCCAGTGGTTTATGGAAATACCAAAACCTTCATTGCGTGGAAAAAACACCTGAATTTACAGGAGCCCATGTATCATTTGGTAAACTCAGCAACAGATGCCAAGGAGGGTAAATTGAATTGGGTTGTTTCAAGTGACGAAGCATTGGAATTAACCATTGGTACTGCATCGGCAGAGTCAGGAAAAGAGGCATTGCTTGCCATTGATAAAGCGATTGCTGATGCCCACAATTTGGATGCATTGGTAACAGCCCCCATCGATAAATCAACGGTGGCACCTCATTCTTCCAATTTTACAGGACATACAGGTTATTTGGCTGATGCCTTGGGTGCACGATCACATGCCATGATTCTGGCTTGTGAAGATTTGCGTGTAGCCCTGGTTACTGAGCATGTACCCATTACCCAGCTTTCAAAATACCTAACCCAAGAGAAAATCGAACAGAAAATCGAGGTGGTGTATGATGCGTTGAGAAATGATTTCAATGTGTTGAAGCCCAGAATTGCTGTGTTAGGATTGAATCCGCATGCGGGTGATCAAGGTTTGTTGGGCGATGAAGAAGTGAAAATTATCGCACCAGCCATCGCCAAGCATTTCAAAATGGGCAAGTTGGTTTACGGACCTTATTCTGCGGATAGCTTCTTTGGAAGTGGTAACTACAAGAATTTTGACGCCGTTATTGCGATGTACCACGACCAAGGATTGATCCCGTTCAAAACCATGGCGTTTATGGATGGAGTCAATGTTACCGCTGGTTTACCCATTATTCGCACCAGCCCAGATCATGGCACAGCCTACGACATTGCGGGTAAAATGATTGCGGATCCGAGCAGTATGCGAGCGGCGGTTTATGATGCGATCCATTTGGTTCGCAATCGTAAGCAATTCGTGACGGACTTTGAAAACCCACTGGATTACTCAGAGATGCGTCGGGAACGATTCCGGATTGATTTTTAATCGGTGCAATCTCGAGGGCTAATCCCCGCAATCGACTATTATTTCTCAACAGCGCAAACTCGTATGTATAATGCCCTCAGGTGAGTATGGGCTCATCAACGCAATCGCGCATGATCCAAAAGCCAGCTGCAGGTTTTGATGTAAACGCCAGCAGTTAAGGTCTCTTCCAAATCGAAATATTCCGACACCTTACCAGTTTTTGCCTGTTGCATCATGTGGTTAACACTCGGGAATTCGGCATAGGTTACACCAACGCCCGCTTGTTCCATCGATTTTACGAGTTGTCTAGTGGGTATTGGATT
>DBCP01000109.1:9654-10532 GCA_002293105.1 Bacteroidetes bacterium UBA955
AAATCGGGGACCGGATCAAACTGAAAGAAATAGCGCGTCCACGCATTGAAACCCAATGGCATGTAGTTTTTTGCGAAGAAGGTTTCAACCGATTTCTCCCCGTATACCTTGGCGATTTTTGCATTATCACTGCGCCAAACTTTGTAAGCTTTCTGTAGGTTCTTGTCGCTGGATTTTACCCATTTGGAAAAGGCCAAAGCGAATAGGTCCTTTTCTTCTGTGGTTGGTTTTGCGAGATCCTTGTTTTCTGGATTCCTGCTTTCACCCAGTTCAATGGATAACGAAATCAGCTTTCGTTGCGCATCGCCCAAATGATGGCACGTGAAAGAATCGTAACCGTTGTTTTTCCATTCGTTTTGAATTTGATAAACACTGGTTTCGATACCTGTGCTTGTGGCTCCTGCCAAGGTTACAATGCCTGAAAGCTGTCGTTTTTTCGATAACATCAATGCTACGGCAGCGCCTTCGCTGTGGCCAATAACAAAAACCCGCGTGGTATCAATCATGGGTAAACTTCCCAAGTAATTGATGGCGGCCAGTGCATCGCTCACATAAGATTCAGTGGTGGTGTTGGCCAAAAATTTGGCATCTCCTTGAGATTTTCCAACCCCGCGGTCATCAACCCTTAAAACGGCAAATCCTGATTGTGTGAGTGCATCGGCCCAAACGGCAAAGGGTTTGTGTGCGCCTAGGGTTTCGTCGCGGTCCTGCGGACCGCTGCCCGACAACAATAACACGACCGGGAATTGGTGGTGAATACCCGCCGTGTCAATATTGACTTTTACCAAGGCCGGCGCAGCCGGGAAAATGGGAAAAGGAGCTATGGGTGTTTCGCTGATAATGGGTTTTGGTGGCAATGCCATTCTACTCCCAGCGGC
>DBCP01000100.1:0-479 GCA_002293105.1 Bacteroidetes bacterium UBA955
CAAAATTATCGGTACAATCCACCAAGATATCCGCCAAAGCCAACAATTCAGTTGCGTTTTCCGCAGACAACATTTCCGTATGTATCGATACCTCTATTTGGGTATTTTGTCTTTGTACAAAGCCCCTCGACACCTCCACTTTCAACTCTCCAACATCCTTTTGCGTATACAAAATTTGTCGCTGTAGATTACTTAACGACACCCGATCGGCATCCACCAAAACCAGATGCCCAACACCCGCCGCAGCGAGATATTGAACCACGGGGCACCCCAATCCACCGAGACCAACAACCATCACACGGGCTTTACGCAAAGCGCGCTGCCCACTCAAACCCACCTCACGCAACATCAACTGTCGTTGGTATCTATCCAAGAAATCGGGCTCCATTTCCATCGTCAAATCTATATTTCGGGTTATTCAATTGGCGCTAACTTCTGATTTCATCAACTGTGACAATTCAAATGTACGGCTATAAAAT
>DBCP01000100.1:560-1521 GCA_002293105.1 Bacteroidetes bacterium UBA955
GGCATCAACGCAATTTTTACCCCAGAAAGGACTTCAAAATCATCGCCCACAAATCGCTCATTCACCGCCATTCGAAACGTTTTCCCCTCCAAATCAGGATATCGCGCCAATAAAAGCAACTTCATTTCAGCCACGGTCAATGCCTGCTGCGGAATTTCCAATTCAAACACTTCAGAACCTGTAATATCGGTAAGGGCGCCGTAACTCATCAATTGAACCTGCATCATGGCAAAAGTAATTTGATTGCCGCAATCAACAACACAACACACAAAATGTACTTCATCACGGTTTGATCGAATTTCTTGGCGCCGTACCACGACCCAAAAAAACCGCCCAACAAAACCGGCAAAATCAAGACAGAGAGGATGGCCACCACCGCAAACCAAGGATCACCAAAAGCACATCGTCCAGCCATCTCGGCATCCGCCACACCGCCCGTCTTTTGAGAATCTATAATCCACGGCGTATGCTGCTGCACAAACCCAAGCAATCCCGCTGCCGAATTCACAAAAATAAAGGCCGCACTGATCGCCGCCGTTTGCTTTTGCTGGGTCCAACGAATCATCAACAACACCGGCGACAGCAAAATCCCTCCGCCAATGCCCAACAAACCAGAAACATAGCCAATGACCGCGCCCATAAACGCCGCAATGCCTGTTTGTCGATTCCACAGCGTGCCGCCCCCATTGTTTGAAACATCCCCATCATTGCTCGATGTGCCTTGTCCCACGCCAGAATCAAGAGGCCACAACATCATCGCCACAGAAACCAATAAAAAAACTCCCAATCCACGCTGATACCATAGATCCTTCAGGGGTGTTAATCCGCCCCAATAAGCCATCGGCACGGAAAACAAAGCAATGGGCAAAAACAATCGCCACAAAAAATGACCTTGACGATAAAATTGAATAAACGCCATCCCACTCACCAACAGATTCAACACCAACGCGATGGGCTTCAT
>DBCP01000100.1:1731-2416 GCA_002293105.1 Bacteroidetes bacterium UBA955
TGGTCTCCGCAGGAATTTCAATGATGACATTGGAAACCGCGAACGAACTTAAGCGAAAAGATTCCTGTGCACCCATCACAAAAACGGCAATCGGCGCTTGCTCGTCCTTCGGCAGTTGCAAATCCGCTTTCAAAAAATGGGTCAGTCCGATGGGCTTAGTATACCCCGATTGGATCTGGGCACGACAAGCCACTGGTGCCACCGGGGTACCTGTGAGTTGTTCCAGTGCCACCGTTACGTACTGATAGAAACAGGTCAACACCGATGCGGGATTGCCTGGGAGTCCAAAAACCACCGTTTGATTCGTTGTACCCACATCCGATTTTGCATCAGCAACACCATGCTTCATCCCAAAAAACAGGGGCTTTCCCGGCTTTTGTTTGATTTTATGGAAGATGGCCTCTACCCCTGCGGCGGCGGCGGCTTTGGGCACAAAATCATAATCCCCAACACTCACGCCACCCGTTAACAAAACCATATCAGCAACGGATAACGCCGCCGCCAAAGTTTGGGTCAGCGATGCCAAATCATCCTTTGCATAGTGAATTTCCACTTGCGAAAATCGCAACCACTGCAACGCCGATTGCAACAACTGCGAATTCGACTCATATACTTGTCCGAACGACAATGCCTCGCCGGGAGTTTGCAATTCATCGCCCGTTACAATCAACGCAATCCGCGGCCT
>DBCP01000100.1:2490-3451 GCA_002293105.1 Bacteroidetes bacterium UBA955
GGGGTAATCACCGTACCTACCTGCATCGCCAAGGCCCCTTCGGCAATTTCGCTGCCCACCAATCGCACATTTCTACCTTGCACCAAAGCTGCATCTTCCACATAGAGCCATCCGCCCTCCACCTTTACCTTTTCCTGCATCACCACCGTATCGAAACCTTCAGGCACTGGCGCACCCGTAAAAATCCGCACCGCCTGATTTGAGGACCGCCTTGGACCAGATTCAGAAGCCCCCGCCGCTACCTCTCCCGCAATTTCCAAAGGCCCAAACGCCTTGTATCCATCCCATGAAAAAGCATAGCCATCCATCGCACTTTGCGCAAAACCCGGCATGCTCAACGGCGAAATCACATCCTGAGCCAAACAACAACCCAAGGCATCGCCCAGTAACACATTTACGGGCTTCAACCGACCAACATAGGATCGTATCAACGATTTGGCCTCAGCCACAGAAATCATGGTTTGCGTCATTCCGCTGCAATTTACACCCTATCCGCCAATGGTTATCATACTCCGATTCACAATGCTCGCCGCATCAATGTTCTCCAAATCACCCGTAAACTGTCCGCCCAAGGCCATCGCCTTCTGACCAATGTTGTCCTCAATCAAGGGCAACAAGGACTCTCCCTTCCGCAAAGCGCCCAACAAGTCGGTTTCTCCTTTGCTAAACAGGCAATTTTTCATTTTCCCGTCGGCCGTAAGGCGCATCCGATTGCAATCGCCACAAAAAGGCGCACTCATTGTACTAATCACCGCAAACGTTCCCTGTCCGCCAATCACCCGATATTGCTTCACCGTTTCATGGGCTTTGCGCGGCAGTGGCTCAATCCCAGCACCATACGCATTGCGAACAACGTCCAACATCTGTTGCCAAGTTACCACCTTTTCCTGCTCCCAGCGATTTCCTTCAAACGGCATAAACTCAATGAAGCGAACATCCACCGGCGCAGCTGCACTCCATG
>DBCP01000100.1:3551-5636 GCA_002293105.1 Bacteroidetes bacterium UBA955
CAACAAGTCGATATTTTCCTTCACCCGATCAAACAAATCGCGCTTGGTCAAAAACAAAAACGTATCCCGGTTGAGCGTATCCAAACTCACGTTGATTTTCCGCACACCCGCCTCCCACATCAAATCGGCATACAAATGAATTTGGGTGGCGTTGGTGGTCATTGTGAGTTCCACGCCCAAGCCACTCAATTGTTGGATGATTTCTCCGGCATCCTTTCTCACCAGCGGCTCACCGCCGGTTAACCGAATTTTCTTTACCCCCGCATCCACAAAAGCCTTGGCAATCGCCACCACCTCGTTCACCTGCATCAACCGACTGGCCGGCGTGAAATCGTAGTCCTCCTCGGGCATGCAATACGAACATCGCAAATTGCAATTATCCGTTAGCGAAATTCGCAAATAATCGTGTATCCGATGGAAGGAATCAATGAGCATTCGCCGTATTTCCTGAGTCTTTGGCTGCCTTTTTCAGGATGTAATTCATCTGTGCTTCGGGGGTTGTAAGTCCCAAATTCAGCATATCAATCATGGTCACCGCTTGCTTGCCAACTTCTTCATTTGCGAACTCTTTGGCCAATCGCTGATAGTATTTCAACGCCTTATCTAAGGCCCCGCCTTGCTCGTAATAGTGTGACGCCACCACCAACATTTCCATCAAAGGCTTGCCCGATGGCTTGAACTGTTCGATGTAATATTCGCTGTATTCCGCAGCCTTAAATACCATCCCTTGTCGCTCCACAATCCTTGTACACACATACACAAAATCGCTGCTGTGCTTATATTCCGGATGCGCTTTGGCAAACGTCATCAAAGGAATCGTGGCTGAATCGGGGAGTTTATCCCACTGTACTTTGGGCACAATCATCGCCTCGTAAGGAGCCACCTTGGCAAAATCCTGATCAAATTTCGAAGTGCACCCCGAAATCATCAAAAGCACACCCATCAATCCATACCATTTCATAACGCGAAAATAAGTGAAGGATGTGAAAAACTCGGGCATAGTGGTTGAAATCCAATCATTAATATTGTATTTATGAGTGAACAGGCTAGGTATACCGAAGACGAAATCAGGAGTCTGGATTGGAAAGAACACATCCGCCTGCGTCCCGGTATGTACATCGGAAAACTGGGCGATGGTACCGCTGCAGATGATGGTATCTACGTTTTGGTGAAGGAGATTGTCGATAACTCCATCGACGAACACGTGATGGGCAATGGCAAACGCATCGATATAACAATCGATGACAAGCGAGTAACCATTCGCGACTGGGGTCGGGGTATTCCGTTGGGAAAAGTGATTGATTGCGTATCCAAAATCAACACCGGTGGTAAGTACGATTCCAAAGCCTTCCAAAAATCGGTTGGATTGAATGGTGTGGGTACCAAAGCGGTGAACGCCCTGTCAAATTATTTCGTTGTGCAGAGTTTCCGTGATGGCCGAACCAAACGGGCCGAATTTGAGCGCGGCGAACTCATGATCGATACCCCTGAAGGCGACACCACAGAACCAAACGGCACCATGATGGTCTTCGAACCCGATGCCAGCATCTTCAAAAACTACCGCTACATCAATGAATTTCTGCGCGAGCAAATCAAGAATTATACCTACCTCAACTCGGCCCTAACCATTCGCTTCAATGGCGAAAGTTATGCGTCGCGGCGAGGCCTCCTCGATTTGCTTGAACACAAGGTTACTGCCGAAGCCGCACTCTACCCTGTTATTCATGTCAAAAACGACGATGTAGAATTGGCCTTTACCCACACTGATTCCTATGGCGAAGAGTACTACTCGTTTGTTAACGGACAGTATACCACCCAAGGAGGCACACACTTGGCCGCATTCCGCGAAGCCTTCGTGAAAACCATCCGTGAATTCTACAAAAAAGAGTTCGATGCCACAGACATTCGCGCTTCCATCACCGCCGCCATCAGCATACGCATCATGGAACCGGTGTTTGAAAGTCAGACCAAAACCAAATTGGGTAGCGCAGATATGGGTCCCGACGGACCAAGTATCAAAACTGCCATGCTCGATTTCGTCAAGAAAAACGTTGACGATTACCTGCATAAAAACCCAACCGCTGC
>DBCP01000040.1 GCA_002293105.1 Bacteroidetes bacterium UBA955
CACTCAATAGAAACCAAGTTGCTGAAAACCTCGTGGATCAGACCTTTCTGTCCGATGCCGAATTCAAGCGAACCAACGATCAGCCACGCCTGTTTTATGGAGAAGTTTCCTCCCAAGATTTCACCCTCGAAACCATCGCCCAAAATAAAGCCTTGGTCAATTTTTGCACAGGAGAAATTCGGGGTTCTGAAAACGAAATCTATGTACTAATACAATTGGGAGCATGGCAACACCGACGTATCTTCTTGCTTTTCGTATTGCTCATCTTGGCCTGTTTCGTGTTTCTTATCAACCACTTGGTCCTTTTCAAAGCGATATACCCCCAAACAATACCCGCATGGTTGTTGCTCATGACACTTGTGGCACTTTTCACCACACTTTACACCAAAGCCAGAAGTTTCCAACGCAGTAAGGCCTCAACCATCGCGCACTTTTGTACCCTCTGGAAAGCCGAGCCCGTAACAAAAAATCAAGTTCCCTTGATCTTTCGTTAACCAACACCAAGTAAGGTTAAGAAAACAAACCTTACGGTTTTTTCAATAGCGACAACAAATCTGCCTCCCAACTCACTTGGGGCGTTTCTACAATACTACCCACATACAAAATTTCCGTCGCAAAATCTACATCGGGATTACCGCTAGGCGACGGAACAGATTTCCAAGAATGTGCCACACATAACTCCGGTACGCGGCCTATCACCACCGACTTTTGACCAAAGTATACCTCCCCTGCCAAGGCGCCATCAATCAGTTTCTTGTCGCGATTCACCCGGCGATAATCCATCCTAATCACAACGCCCGCATATTCCAACTCCTCGCGGTTCCTCACCACATTGCCCTCGGTACTCGCCATCAACACGTCCAACACCTTACACAACCGCGGCAATCCCACCCGTGTATCCGAACACCAATTGCCGCCGATCATCATCAACGTAATCCGTGCCGGCTTGCCCGCCATCGCATCATGCTGCAATCGCAACACAGAATCCAATGCCTTGATCACATCCACATTGGGCTCATAAGTCATGTATTCTTGCTCAATTTCCTGCCAAAATAAAGCGGCATCCGCCTTCACCGTGCTATCGCCCCCTTGGTACAACCCCTGGGCCAATGCCATTCCACCCAATTCGCTTTTTAAGTAGTTTAGCGCTGGGTGCAAGCGCCATAACTCACTGTTCACATTGTCAACAATGTCAATCGCCAAACCACCCGAAGCCTTATTAGTCCCCTGCTTTTCGTTCATATTCTTTTTGCCTTCGCCAAACATTCCGCAGCCCCCCAAGGTCAAAATAACCATCGCCAATGCCAATCGCTGTTTCATATCAGCAAATTACCACCAAATTTTCATTACACCCAATTAAAATATTACCTTCGCGTCAAGTCATGAGTCTTTCGTTAGACGCCATTAAAAAACCCATCGAGAAAGAGCTCACCGCCTTCGAAGTCATGTTCAAACAGAGCATGAAAACGCGTGTGCCGCTGCTCGATACCATCATGACCTACATCGTTAAAAGGAAAGGCAAACAAATCCGCCCCCTTTTTGTGATGTACTCCGCAAAACTCTTTGGCGATATCAATATTAGAACCTACCGTGGAGCCTCTCTCGTAGAACTGCTTCACACTGCAACGTTGGTGCACGACGACGTGGTTGATGATAGCTTCCAACGCCGAGGATTTTTCTCCATCAACGCGCTTTGGAAAAACAAAATTGCTGTTTTGGTAGGCGATTACCTGCTTTCCCGTGGGTTGCTCCTGGCTGTGGAACACCGCGATTTCGATATGCTTGAAATTGTTTCCAATGCCGTGCGCGACATGAGTGAAGGTGAATTGCTGCAACTCGAAAGAGCCCGGTTCATGAACGCCACCGAAGAGGTGTACTTCCAAATCATCAAGCAAAAAACCGCCTCCCTCATCGCCTCGTGCTGCGAAATAGGCGCTGCCTCAACCACCCCAGACACCGAAATTCAAAAGAAAATGCGTCAGTTTGGTGAAGCCATTGGATTGGCCTTTCAAATTCGCGACGATCTATTCGACTTCGGAGATAACAAATCTGGAAAACCCGCCGGCCTCGATATCAAAGAGAAAAAACTCACACTGCCCATCATCTACGCTTTCTCTAAAGCATCGCCCAGTGATGTCAAAAAAATCAAGAAATTGATGCGCAGCGATGTCAACGACAAACAGAAAATTGCAGACGTCGTGGAATTTATCACCGTTCACGGTGGAATGTCGTACGCCCGCATCAAAATGAACGAATTCCGCGACCGCGCTTTCGAAATTTTGGAGTCAATCCCCGCCAACAAAGAACACAAACAAACCCTGCAACACCTGGTCAATTTTGTCATTGACCGAAACGTATAATCATGAAGGTACAAATTCAAAATCATACCGTTGAATTCGCCAAAGAAAACAACCAATGGACGGCCACAGGCCAAAACCCAACGACCCTGTTTCCCCAAGGCAGCCAAACCATTTTGCTTCAAACGAATAACCAGACCATCCAAGTTCGCTGTTTGTCGGTTGATCGCTTAGCCAAAACAGTTACCATCCTCTATAACAACCATAAATACACGGCAAAAATCACCGAACCCATGGATGAACTCCTCAAATCAATGGGACTAGAAAATGCCATGGTGCCGAAAATATCCGAAGTCAAAGCCCCCATGCCAGGTTTGGTCCTCGATGTATTAGTATCGGTTGGTCAAACCGTTGAAATGGGCGAGAAAATCATCACCCTCGAAGCCATGAAAATGGAAAACGCCATCAAATCACCGACCGCTGGTACAGTGGCTTCCGTACATGTAACCAAAGGACAAGCCGTAGACAAAAACTTCGTCTTGATTCGTTTCGAATAAACAACAAACCCCATACCCACCGTGGTGAGTTCGAACAGCAACCCAATAAACTCACAATCTTGGATTCGCAATCACGCGATTTACTTCCTATTGGGATTGATGGCTGTGTTGGGATTGATCAACCTCGACCGTTTACCTATCGCTTGGAACGACGAAATACAAAACCTCGATCCCGCCCTGGTTTGGCACCATACCCAAAAATTTTGCTCACCCCTTTGGCCCAACCCCGGCGCAGAAACCCACTTTCTCAGCTATCCGCCACTCATCGAAGCATGGCACTGCCTGTGGCTCAATTTTGGCAAATCGCCATGGATCGTTCGATTCCCCTTTCTTGTATTTCACCTGACTACCGCCCTCATTCTTTATCGCTTCATTCACAGAATTTTCCATAACACCCACGCCACCTCCATGGCACTGTTGTTAATCGCCCTGTTTCTGTTCGATAAATCCACTGGCGAAATCGCCCGAAGCCTCCGCGTAGAAACACCCATCCTGCTGCTTTTTGCCGCCCTCATCACAACGTGGCATCGTGCGCAAACCCAATACTCAGCCGCGGCGACAGGCACCATCGGACTCATCCTCGGCACCCTAGGCATCGCCCACCTTTATACCTGGCCCCTGATCGCAATGGCCCTACTTCTTGCTTGGCTCGGCATCAACCAGAGCGATAACCAAACGGCCCTGAAACGACTGCTTCTTTTGTTGGGTTGCGCCCTGCCTTTTGGATTGTTTTGGATCCTTGTTCAACCCAATTGGACCGATCTCAAAGTCCAATTGTTCATGCAGGCAGACGACCACAGCAGCCAATCGCTCCTGCAAAACATATCCGATTTTTTCGTCGGCCGGTTCATTCCGTACTCCATTGAACAGCCCTACACACCCTTTTTGCACGTGGCCTATTTTATCATCGCGATAGCCCTATTCATACGCCAATGGAAAATTCGAAGCAGCTTTACCCACTTTTTGCTCGCTTCTTGGATTCCTTGCCTGTTTTTATCGGTATCAATCCCCATGATGATGCTACTTACACCACAACACCGATACTATCCCATCCAACACTTTTGGGGATTGCTGGTGATCGCCGATTACCTGAAATCGATTGACTTTACAACCGTCAAAGTCCCCACATGGGCAAACTCCCAAAAATCCATAATTACCACCAAAATCCTCGGTATTTTGTTCGTAACGAGTTTGCTGCTGCCTTATTCGATTAGACATTCGGCGGCTTGGTTACAAAGGGAGCAGCGCGATCCCCACACCGCCATAGAATTCCTCAACAAAAACCTGAATCACCTCCCCGCCGGGGAAATTCTCGGTGAGCCCATCGCCAATTACTGGCTTGCGCAATCACCCCACCCCAAACACTGGAGATACGGCTTTGAATTCTACCCCCAACATTTTGCCTTCAATCACGAAATCCCTCGCTATTTTCTTACCCGCATTTCGCCCAACCAACTGACTTTCCTGACCCCTGTTGATCAACTCCGAATACCCGTGAAATCTATTTGGGAGAATTTGCCATTGGAGAAACTCGGACATACCTATAACGGATTGTACCTATACCAAATCAACAGCGAAAAAGCTTGGAAACAACTTACCAGCCCGGAAATGCTCAGGGTTACGAGCGGACATTAAAACCTCACTTCAGAGAGGTCGTATTTTTCAATCCATAACCCACCAACTCGTCGTATCCCATGGCCGGATTTCGGTGGTAAATCAATACCATGTAATTGTTTTCGGTCTCGCTATGCTGTCCTTCAAACGGCGAAAAATCCAGCACCCCCGTTTCCTCATTCTTTACCCCAAAAACATAATTATAATAGCCCTGTTTTAACGGAATCACTGCTTCATAAGCCCTCGCGTCTGCATTAAAATACATGCGGTGCGATTCCAAAATCCGCCAATCGCTCATCTCACCGTACACATACACGGGTTCCTTGAGTTCTGCATCGGCCTGCACCGAGAAATGTACAAAGCAATAATCGCTCTCAAACGCCGTTCCCGCCGGCATTGGCAAATCCTTGTTGTCGTAAAAAACCCGACCATTGTAATCGGCCCAGTTGAAGTAACGCTCAAAACGTCGTGATTTGTCATTCACCAAAATCACATGTTTCTGATTGGCGATGTTCATGCGCGATTTAACCCCAGCGGTGGAACTACGAAAACTGCGGATATCAAAAAACCGGTATTGGTTCATCCCATCCATCTGATTGCCCAACTGGTGGTTATACTGCATTTCATTGCCCACAATAAACATAGGCTTCAAATCATCAATGCCGTACATCCATTCCCCGTTGCGCAATATCACCGCCTTCACATCCTGCATCGCATTGGGCATAAAGTACGCATCGTTCTTGATAAAAGAGAAATTCACCTGCTGATGGGTGCTGCGTAACTCTACCTGCTTGCTCTGTGATAACTGTATATTCACCGCACCTTGCGATTGGAGAACCATGATCCGCCGCGAAAACACGATATCTGCCTCATTAAAATTGCGGTATACCAACAGCAAATAGTTACCCGATAATTTGGGTTTGGTTTGCTCACCAGGAATAGCAACACCATAATGCGTGTATTGCATCAACGTTCCATTGCTAAAATTCGCTGTTTCAATGTTGTCATATCCCATGCCGTCAAGGGTTTGGGTGCGCGATAAAGCACTGGGATTCCACTTGGCATCGCAATGAATCAGGGTATATTGATAGAAATCCCGCTCGCTGCGAATTTGATCAAATTCTAAAACGACACCATCATCGGAGCCCAATGTGAGAATGGGGAAAGGAAAACCGCTGCTCTTTTGGTAAACGCGAACCGTCCGAATATCAGACTCATAGATCGCATTGGTATATCGAATGGAACTATCCGTTGTGGCCATCAAAGGCAACAGACCCAAAATCCAAAAACATCCCAAAAGGAGCCATTTTTTACTCATCGAAGCAAACTTAGCAAATTCAGGGCCAATATCAAGACTCTTGCATCAGCATCCAAGACTCAAACAATCGTTCGTACGCTGCTTTCACCAATGCATGGGCCGCATTCACCGAGTCATATTGCTCGGTAATCCGCGCTACTTGGTTGAAATCACTAGCTACTTCTGGGGCATGCAGTTGTATTTCCAATGCCATTTTTTCCTCCGCCAACGCCAACATTTCAGCCTCTTTTGCATTCATCGCATCTTCCACCTTCTTCAATTCATTTTTACTGTACGATTTGGGCGATGCATCCTTACTCGGAGCTGACTGAGCAACAGGGGTAGCCACCACTTTTTTCTTTCCATCATCCAATTTGGCCAACCGCATATCTTCCACTTTTCGGGTCGATACCCACTCGTTATACTCCTCGTAGGTTCCAGGATATTCCCGCAAAACACCATCCTCAATCCACCATATCTTGTTGGCTACCTTGCTAATAAACGTTCTATCGTGCGATACAAACAAGCAGCTTCCTGCATAGTCAATCAAGGATTCAGCCAACACCGACGTACTGAACATATCCAAGTGGTTCGTGGGCTCATCCAACAACAAAAAGTTTGATTGCGTAATCAGCGTCTTGGCCAATGCCAACCGCGATTTTTCGCCCCCACTAAGCACCTTCACCTTCTTGAAAACCTCGTCGCCCGTGAACAAGAAACAACCCAAAATTGTGCGCAATTCCCAATCGGTGTACTCTGCACTCACCGTACCCAATTCAGTCAACAAATCGTTCTTCAAATCCAATGCCTCCAGCTGGTGCTGCGCAAAAAACGCCGATTCAACATTCCAGCCCTGTTCAATTTCACCACCACACGGCTCAGAACCATGAACCATTCTCAACAAAGTAGATTTTCCCTTTCCGTTCGCACCCACCAAGGCAATTTTATCGCCCCGGAGTATCTGTCCAACCGAAGGTGTCAAAATCTCCAAATCCCCATAAGATTTTGTTACATCCCGCAAATCGGCAATCACCTTTCCCGGCGTAACGCGGATGTTAAATCGAATATCAAAGTCGCGCTTTTCATCCTGTCTAACCTCGATTTTGTCAATTTTATCCAACATTTTCACTCGACTCTGCACCGCCGTGGCCTTGCTGGCTTTGGCCCGGAATCGAGAAATAAACTTCATCTGCTGACGGATAAAATCCTGTTGGTTTTCGTATTTGCGCATCATTAACGCATCGCGCTCCTCCTTTTGCTCCAAAAACTCGTTGTAGTTACCCTTGTAATGAAACACCTGCTGATGCGCCACCTCGGCAATGCGATTTACTGTGCGGTCCAAGAAATACGGATCGTGCGAAACGATGACATAGGTGCCCTCATAGTTCGACAAATAATCCTCCAACCATTGAATGGTGGGTAAATCCAAGTGGTTTGTAGGTTCATCCAACAGCAACAAATCGGGTGCTTGCAAAAGCAATTTTCCCAACATCGCACGCATACGCCATCCCCCAGAAAATTCACGCAATGAACGTGTTAAACTGCTGGTGGGAAATCCCAATCCTTCCAAAATTTTATCGCCCTCGGCATGCCACTCATAACCTCCCAAAGCGCCAAAACGCTCTTGTGCATCGGCCAATCGCTGCATGGATACATCATCGTATTCAACCTCAATTTTCTCGATTAACCGATTGATTTCATTCTCCAATTGTACCAAATCATCCCTGCCACTCAACACAACATCGCGCACACAATCGCCGATATCCATACTGAGCAAATCCTGATTCAAAAATCCAATCCGCAAATCGGAAGGCTTAGAAAAAGTGCCTTCACGCAACTCGTAATCGCCTGAAATCAAACGCAACAAGGTGGATTTCCCGGTTCCATTCAATCCCACCAACCCAATTTTTTCGTTGGGCTTGATGTGCCAAGAGGCATTTTTAAACAAATATCTACCTGCAAATTCAAAGGAAAAATCGTTCAGTGCTAACACCCCGCAAAGGTAGTTCAACTCCCCCCAATCCCCCTAACATCCCCACAGGAAAAAACGCATTTCCCTAACGTTGGTAAAGCATCACAAAATCATTCATAAAATAGCCATCGCCGATGTCAAAATCAGCCACCCGCTCAATCACAAAACCTACCTTAAAATAAAAATTGATGGCCTTGTAATTTTGGCGATTTACCTGCAAACGCATTGCCCGCATATCCGTTAACAACAGCAACAAAGCCTCCCAAATGGCACGCCCCAACCCCCTTCGTTGCTCCCGAGTGTCAATGTACAATTTGTTCAAAAAGTAACTACCCTCGCCCCGAGCCTCAATGGCCAAAAAACCCAATGGATTCCCATCCACCAACACCCGGTAAAATTGCTGTCCATCCCGCATCTGTTGCAACATCCCATCTGTAGAATAAAAACGCCCCAACATATATTCTACCTGTTCCATGCCGATGATTTCAGGGTAATGGTCGCGCCAAATTACATCCGCCATCGACTGAATCGATGAAATATTCTCCTCCGTTGCCAATACTAACTGTAAATTCACCCTCCGAAATTCGCATTTTTGTGGCAGTAAATCATGCTCCAACTCCAGAACCTTTCCACCGGATTCCCAAAAAGCAACCTGCAGCTGCACCAAAACATCCATTTGCAGCTGTTGCCCGGAAGTTTGGTTCTGCTCATCGGGCCCAATGGCATCGGCAAATCTGTGTTGCTTAAAACCCTCTGCGGATTGCAGCCCGCCACAGAAGGAAGCGTGCATGTCAACAACACCAACATACACATAGCAACGGCCGAAATCCGTGCCTCCCTCACCAGTATACTACTCGCTACCCCGCCCAATATTGAGCAAATGACCGTGTACGACATGGTTGTTTCGGGCCGACAAAGGTTCCTCAACGGTTGGCGGAATCCGAGTGTAGAAGATGCAAACGCCGTTCAACAAGCCATGGAAAAAACGGGCATATCACACCTCACCCAAACGAACTTTGGATCTCTCAGCGACGGTGTGAAACAAAAAGTCATGCTCGCCCGCTGCTTGGCCCAAGACAGTGAAGTAATTCTACTCGATGAACCCCTAGCCTTCCTCGACTACCCCTCACGCATTCAATTCCTAGACCTCTTAAAAGTGCTCGCAAAAAGTGAGTCCAAAATCATTTTATACAGCAGCCACGACCTGCAATTATCGCTGAACTACTGCGATCACGTCTTGGCCCTCACCCACAAACAATGGCAGTTTTTCGCCGATCCTCAATCTGTCATCATCGCCGATATCTTCCCCAACCCATGAGTAAAACGAGAAGACCCTTCACCATGAAGCAATTCTCGATTGCGCACGACAAAGTGGCTTTGCCTGTAACCTCAGACGCCTGCCTATTCGGGGCGATGATTCCCTTATCAGCAAACTACGGCGATGCAAACCTCCAAGTAAAAAGTGTCCTTGACATTGGTACCGGCACCGGACTGCTTTGTATGATGCTCGCACAAAAACATCCGGAGATTCAATTTACGGGCATCGATATTCACCCAGATTCCATAGTCCAAGCCAATCAAAACAAGGAAAATTCTCCGTTCCCAGCCCAACTGCATTTCCAACTAGCAGATGTCCTTTCGTATTCACCCGCACAGCCCTTTGATGCCATTGTATGCAACCCACCCTTTTTTGAGCAGCAACTGCCATCAGCTGATGAAACCCGCAGACTTGCAAGACATTCAGACACCCTAACCCTTGCATCGCTGTTGACTGCATGCCACAAGCTCCTGAATCACCACGGCGAACTGTTTCTGCTTTATCCTCCCATAGATGAACGCACATTGGAAGTCATCCTCAACCAGGCCCAGTTTTCACTGCGTGCACTGACGCAAATCCGCGCTACAGAATCCAAAGCACCCCATCTGCATATCATTCAAGCCAAAGCAATGCCTGAGAACACATCTCAATACTTGCAATACGAAAACTGCGAAACCAAAACCATCGTTCATTATGAATCCAATGGCAAGCTCAGCCAAGAGGCAACAGGTTATTTACAAGAGTATTACAGTATTTTACCATAAACCTTTTTTTTCCACCATTGTTAGTTGCTATATTTGATACAACATGAAATTCATTAAATACGCATTGGAAAAATCCCTGTTCGGCGTTTGCAGTCATTTGGGAGAATGGATGGGTATTTCGGTGAAAAGTGTCCGCATGTCATTTGTTTACGCCAGTTTTTTCACCCTTGGATCGCCCATCATCATTTATTTGGTGGCCGCCTTTTGGATGAACATCAAAAACTACAGCCAGGAAAGGCGCACGCGTGTCTGGGACCTATAATCCCTAATTACACCTTCAGAAATTGCTGCTTATTGTGAATCGAATTCCGCTGAATGCGGGTTCTTCTCTACAAATACCTCCTGAGCAGTTCACCCCTTGTTGTTGCTTCAAATAGGCCAACGTAAACACGGTGTTCTTCTCCGTATACCCTACAAATACTGTGGGATAATGCAAAACTTTATCTGCAATGATCATACGCTCATATCGGTGTGGTACTACGTTCACCATATCGCCCACAGCAATGCTCAACTGTTTGGTAGCCCAATATTCAACCATCAAATTGGCAAATGAACCTTGGTCGTTTTTTGTGCTCAAATACTGCCACTCCACGCGCAAACTTCTTCCTTTGTCCATGGTGTGCATCCACTCGCCAAAGGGTGTAATCGTTTCTACTGGCACATATTCTGGCTCATCCTCATAACGGGTTTGGTTGTAGTGAATTCGCTGTACCCCAAGCTTCAACTTATCGTGCTTGCCCAACTTCTGAACCACCTCCAAATAATTTTCGCTAAACAGTTTCTCTGCCTCCATAGCACCGGTAGCAGTATTCAACTTGCCATTGCTGGCCAAACTCTGTACATAACTCGCATTGAAGAAAATCTGTGTTCCCTTGCGCGGCTTGAATTCCACCTCTCCCTGAATACCATCTTCCCCAAGTTCTTGTCCGGGTGCATTGTATCGACTCAACAATCGATAGGTGTTTTGACGGGTCATTGAAGGCAAATAACTCACCAACCCATTCAACAAAGCCTCCGTAGGCGCCGTGCGAAAAGCAAAGTTATCTACGTGTCTCGCCTGCAAATTCAACCCAATCGATGCTTTTTGCTTACCCAGCTTCCAACCACCTTTACCCCAACTGAACGATGTATAAAGCACGTTGCCACCCGCAAGCTTGAAGCGATCGTTCATCCCCAAAATGGCTTCAGGCGTCTTCACATTGGCTTCCACATTCCAACCAAAATTGCCTTTGGTGTAACCAAAATATCCATTGAACCCGTACATGTTGTACTTGGGATAGAAACGTTCGGCCAAATCATACGTATTGATTGTACCAACCAAGCGATCCATCGTTTCACGGTCCAAACTTCTGTTAATGGCCGATGTACCCACAATCAAATCACCAAACTTGCTCATCTCTCCCAAGGGAATGTTTCCTTCGATGTTCATCCCACTAATCACTTGCTTGGCAAAGCCAAAGCGATTTTTGATGTTCCCCTTCTGATTGCCCGCAAACCCCTTGATCGCCCACTTGTCGTTGATGTTGTACTTCAAACGCATGCCCTGCATGGCATAATCAATACCAATCTGACGTTGTTCATAGCTCCTAAACAAAATCCCAGTACCAAATTGGTCGTAAAATGAACCCATGGTAATATCCAATTTGTCAACACTTTTGTTCACCTGCCAAAAGCCAATGCCGTGATCAGTGTACGCATCTTGGGGATCCAATAACGGCGAATTGTTAAACGCATCGTATCGCACAATGAACGAATAACCCTTTACGCGATACTGCATAAACAACCACGCATCCGCGCTGGCCGTGTTCTCCTTGTATACCTTGGTATTCGCTCCGATGCTATCGTCGCGCAAATATTTCTGATAATTCATCAATAAATTTCCAGAAAACTGTCCCTTATCGGAATCCTTGGTCTGGCCCGATACCCTACCCACAAAAGCCACAAAGGCAAGCAAAATCAAGGTGTTGAAATGTCTCATTCACTGCAAAGAAACAAAAAAGCCCGTATTTTTGTAGTTACAATATGTCAGAAGTCATAATCCCACCCACCGCAACAGCCTCTAGAAAGCTTTATATCGAAAGCTATGGATGTGCCATGAATTTCAGCGATAGCGAAATCATTGCCTCCATCATGGGTGAGCATGGCTTCGCTTCAACCAACGACGAACTCGATGCCGATGTCATTTTTCTCAATACCTGCGCCATTCGCGACAATGCCGAACAACGCATAAGAGAAAGACTGAAACACCTGCGCGGCAACAAAAAACACAACAAAGAACTCATCATTGGGGTGCTCGGCTGCATGGCAGAACGCCTCAAAGAAAAATTGCTCGAAGAGGAAAAACTCGTAGATGTAGTGGCCGGACCGGATAGCTATCGCGACCTTCCCAAACTCGTGGCCGAAGTGGATGATGGTGGCAGAGCCATCAACGTGTTGTTAAGTAGGGAAGAAACCTATGGCGACCTGAGTCCTGTGCGACTAAACTCCAATGGTGTAACCGCATTTGTATCCATTATGCGCGGTTGCGACAACATGTGTAGCTTCTGCGTGGTGCCGTTTACCCGTGGTAGAGAAAGATCTCGCGACCCAGAAAGCATCGTAAGAGAAGTGCTAGACCTTTCAAACAACGGCTATAAAGAAATTACCCTGCTCGGACAAAACGTCAATTCATACCTCTGGTTTGGCGGCGGACCCAAAAAAGAATTCAAAAAACTCACCCAAGACGAGCAAGACAGTTCTGTGGATTTTGCCGACCTACTCGAAATGTGCGCCACAGCAGTGCCCCACATGCGCATTCGATACAGTACCAGTCACCCCCGCGATATCAACGAGAAAGTGGTGCACACCATGGCCAAATACAAAAACCTGTGCAATTATATCCACCTTCCAGCGCAAAGCGGTAACACCCGTGTGCTCGATATCATGTCCAGAAACTATACCCGCGAATGGTACATGGATAAAATTCGTATGATCCGCAGCATCATCCCCGATTGTGGCGTTTCTTGTGATATCATCGCCGGATTCTGTAGCGAAACCGAAGAAGAACACCAAGACACCCTGAGCCTGATCGATTGGGCTGAATTCGAGTTCTCCTACATGTACATTTACAGCGAAAGACCCGGAACACCTGCGGCCAAAAAGTTGGTAGATGACGTAGCCGACGAGGTAAAATCGCGCCGATTAAGCGAAATCATCGCCCTACAAAACGCCAAATCCAAAGCCAAAAACGAATCCTACATTGGCAAAGTAGTTACCGTGCTCATCGAAGGCCACTCAAAGAAAAGCACCCTCGATTGGAAAGGCAGAAGCGACCAAAATTCAGTCACCATTTTCCCCTGTGAAGACTACAAAATTGGAGATTTGGTGAATGTAATGGTTGAAAGAGCCACCACCACCGCCATGATAGGCAAAGCCATAGGCTACGCCAGCCTAATCGGTTAATCCTCGATAAAATTTCTTGAATTACCCATTTTGGGCATACTGCAAGCGCAAATTCTTGAGCATGTCCTCGGTCATTTTGTCCAAATCGAAATCTGGTTTCCAACCCCAATCTTGGCGTGCCTCCGTATCGTCAATCACAGCCGGCCAACTGTTGGCGATGGCCTGACGGTAATCGGGCTCGTAAGAAATTTCAAAACCAGGCACAAACTTGGCAATCGATGCCGCGATTTCTTCGGGTGCAAAACTCATTCCCGCCAAATTATAACTGGTGCGAATCTTGATTTGCTCCGCCGGCGCATGCATGATATCCAAAGTGGCCTTCAACGCATCGGGCATATACAACATCGGCAACGTAGTGCCCTC
>DBCP01000063.1:0-1035 GCA_002293105.1 Bacteroidetes bacterium UBA955
AGTATGACAACTGGTTTTGTCATTGCTGTTGTATTCCAATTGGCGCACGTGGTTGAAGATGTTACGTTTGTTGAGAAAACATCCCCAGTTACATCCGTTGAAGCGGATTGGGCGACCCACCAAATTCAAACTACTGCCAATTTTGGCACCAAGAGCAAATTTTTGGCTTGGATGTTGGGCGGATTGAATTTTCAAGTTGAACATCACTTATTTCCAAAAATTTCGCACATTCATTACCCCAAGTTGAACCAAATCGTGCGTGAAACCTGCGAGGAATTCAAAATTACCTACAAAGAATTCCCAACCATGTTGAGCGCTGTCCACTCTCATTTGCTTCACCTGAAGCACGTAGGAGCTTAGTCCTCCCATGAAAAGTTCCTTTGGTCCGTTTTCGTTAAAAGTTAGCACGCTACGCAGCGATTACTCAGTGGTTGTTAATGCGCAAGGAGCGGCCTTAAAAACCCATTTGCAAGGCGAGTTTATCCCTTGGCCTACTGATGTCGCTCAATTGCTCGCCAACGACTTAAACGCATTGCCACAGCACGCCGATTTGCGTGAGAGTTTGGTGTATTGTTTACTCAGTACCTTTTGTGAAGAAAAGCAGCCGCAATTCGAGTTGTTTGTGGAAGATGACCTTCAGTGGGATGCCGCATACCGTTTGTCTGATGACGACGAAATCGCCGCCTTGCAATACGAGAGTATCGCACCGCTCATTCGATTTTTAAAAGACGATTGGGTTACGTTGCCCGAAAATACCTGTCAGACCGTTGAGGAAATGCGCGAGGCAGACATCGATTTTGTACCTGGAGAAATTGTGAATGGATTTTTGGACTTTACCCAAGGGTATAACCAGTTTCAAAAGTACTCGGTGGAATTGCTTCAAAGTATCTTTGGCGGTATTCATTTGTCCATGATTTTATTGTGGGTTTCGCGGAAAGTCTCCTCCGAAGACCTAATGAAGTCTTCACTGTTTCTGAGCTGCAGCAAAGAGGATCTAGAAAATCGTAAATTCAGCAAATCCGAGCGCGAGGATAT
>DBCP01000063.1:1148-4533 GCA_002293105.1 Bacteroidetes bacterium UBA955
CTGTACTCATCCCGTTTTGGGTTTCAATCCGCACAAAATACACCGACAATCCCGCTTGCTTCTGTTGTGCAAATTGGCTGAAGTCTAAGTTGATTTCTTTGCTTTTTACAGTCAATGACTCCGCAAAAACTATTTGTCCCGCTGTATTGAATACAACTACGCGTTGAATGTCGTCTTCCCCGGTGATGGTTGCTTTGCCTCTCGTTGGGTTTGGATAGCAGTTTACAGTTGTTTTTAAAGGTTGAGCGATGGGTTTTACGCTGGCGAAATTTTGATCTAACCACAAATCTTCAAGAAATATCTGACTTACCGCATTGCTGGCATCTTGGAATGTAGAATCGGTGAGGAACACGCCCACGGTGGCTTTGGTAGGGGTGAGGGTGAAACGACTATCCCAAACGATGTTCTCTGCGAACAACATATAGTTGCCAGGAACGGTATTCTTTGAATCTTGAGAAAACATGCCCGATCCAACTAGCGTATCGGCATGGAAAAAGTTTACCATCACCGTGGCCCTATCGCCCCCAGTAAGTACACCTTTCCAATAACCACGAATGCTGTTGTAACGCTGGTTTACGGCAAACGAAGGCGTGCCCATATCAGCATAAGACAAATTGGTGTCTCTGGTTACCATCCAAGCGGGAATGATTTCTGCGCCAGTTGATGTATTGATGCTGCGCTGTTTGAGCAGTGCCGCCAATCCCGTGCGTGAATCGGTGGAGCTTAAAATGTATTCCTGTAGGCCGCTCATTTTGCCCACGCGCTCCTCATAAGCGTCCAAAGAGGTAAGCCATTGGTTGGGTTTGCGCACGAGCAAATTGCCCCATGATTCGATGTTCAAGTTTCCATTCGATGATGTTTGTCCGCCAGGAAAAGAAATGTCATAAACGGCAATACTACCGTTACTGTTGGGCGCGAGGCGACGCAAACTACTGGCAATGTATATGAATCCCGAATCAGCCACCAATCCTGCGGTGGGACTGGAGTATGTGAGTGGAACGGTTATGCTGTTATCACCCATGCCATTGGCATCCGGTAAAATAAAAAATTCTTGCAACACCATGGGAATAGGATCGGTTCCTTTTGTGAAGCCCACAATGACCATCGCAGTATCGTTGCCCAATTTCTCACTGTTGTAGTTGATTTTGATGCTGGTGGGTGTGCCAGAAATGCTAAATCCGCCCGTTAGAGGGTCAGGGTATTTCGATCCCACATTCATTGCAAAACTCACGGTTTTGGATGTGATGTCATTGCTCAATCGAAATCCAGCCACGTTGCCCAAGGTTTTGGAAATGTCCTTCGACGTGTTGCCGATCATCATCCATTTGTTGGGTACCTCGTAAGTCTGCGTATTCCAATTGTTGAATCCCGCATTGGGGATGGGGTTTTGTGCCAGGGCGATGTTGGCCAAACTTACAAATATGGTAACGAGGGAATAGTTGTTTTTAGTCATTGGGCTTGTTTGCGATCAGATTTTAACAATGAGAATCTATTGATTCAGCACAAAGCCCCTGAATATTTGTGTTTTCACAACATTCAGGGGCTTAGAAAAAGTGTTTAATTAATGGGCGATGACCGTTGAAATGGTCTGTGTGCCATTCGCGTTTTTCAATACCACGCGGTAGTTTCCTTCGCTCCAGTTAGCAGTCTCAACATAAGTGAGTTTGTTGCCTTTGCCATTTGTAACTACCTGTCCAGTGGTGTTGTAAACCGTATACTCGGTACCACCAGTCAAGTCTAAATAGAAACCTTGGTCTGACGGGTTGGGGTAAGCGCTACCTTGCAATCCTTGAATCGATGTTTTTCCGCGGGTCTTCAATACTTTCACAGTGTAGCAATACACATTTGAGCAATTACTAACAGTATCATATGCGGTTAAGCAAACCACATAGGTTCCTGAAGAAGCAAACTGGTGCAAAGGAGTTTTGTCGTTGCTACTTGTGCTATCTCCAAAGCTCCATGAATACGCATGGGCACCTGTGCTTGTATTCTTCACATACATTTTTCCGTTGGCAGAAACACTATCCACTTGGAAGCCGGCCTTGGCCTTGCAGCAGTCTACCTTCACGGATGCGCAAATCAAAGTGTCACAACCTTTGCAAGAATCGTAATACTTGATACAAACATTATAAGTGCCATTGTTAGTAAATGTATGCGTGGCCACTCTAGAATTGTAAGTTTTGGATGCTCCACTATTACCGATAACGATGGTGTATTTGATGCAGTTTCCGCCATTCAAGTTCAAGTTTTTGCCTTCGAATACATAGGTATTACAACCCGTTTGGTTGCTGTACGATAAGTTAGCACCATGGGCCGCCCAATTGCATTTGGTACCGGTGCCCGAACCAATTGTAACAACAATCTTTCTGCAGATATAGACAAAACACTTCTTTTTGGTATCGTAAATCTTCAAACACACTTCATAAGTGCCTGATTTCTTGTAAACATGCACGGCATCCTTTCCTGTTGAAGTGGTGCCATCGCCCCAATTCCAGAAATAGGTGGTTCCTGATCCAGTATTTGAACTTGCAAAGAACTTCCATGTAGTGTCGTTGGTCTTTTTCCAGGTCATGCCGCCGATGATGCCGCAAGGGTTACCAACAGTCACAGTTTTGCAAATCTTGATTTTGCACTTGCCGGTTTTGTCGGTGATGGTCAAACAAACTGTGTAAGTACCTGCTTTGGCATATTCATGGTAAGGATCGATGCCCTTGCCAGTTTTGCCATCGCCGAAATCCCATGAGTAAGTATGTCCTGTGTTGCTGCTCGCTTTGAATCGGAACTTCCCACCTGTATTTACGAAGCTAAATTCACCTTTTAATTCACATGGCTTGCCACAGCTTACTTTGATTTCTTTGCAGAAAGTGGCTGTACAAGTTTTGCCTGTTGAATCAGTCCAAGTGGCAGTAACGCACACTTTGTAAACGCCTTCCGACAAATAACTCTTTACTGGATCAACGCCAGTGCCGGTTGTTTTATCGCCAAAGTTCCAAGTGTACTTGGTGCCAGTTTGGTTGGAAGAAGCTTTGAATTTTACCTTTTTGCAATCATTCGTGAAGCTGAACTCTGTCGTCAACTTACAATCGCAACTCACTACAGTAATGGTTTTACAAATGGTTGTGTCAAATTTGGTGCAAGCGTTGTATAATTTACCACAGACGGTGTAGGTTCCCGCAGCAGGAAAATTATAAGTTGTCTTGGGTCCATAGGCATAGGTTGTTGAACCATTCCCAGTAATAAACCATTTGAATTGTGCACAAGAGTCATTCAACAATGTTCCCTCAGCTGTAAAAGATCCTTTCAAACACTGACTGCTAACGCCTGTGGCCAATCGAACTTTGGTTTGCGCATTGGCTGAAATCGAGATTGTTCCAATGAAAACCAA
>DBCP01000018.1:0-5640 GCA_002293105.1 Bacteroidetes bacterium UBA955
ACAAGCACACCACCCATCAACATCACTTTGTTCTCGTACAAGAAACCACCGCAAGCAGCAGCCACACCTGTAAACGAGTTCAACAAAGAGATAACCACAGGCATATCGGCCCCGCCAATAGGGAACACAAATAACAACCCGTATACAATGGCCAAGCCAATGGTTACGTAAAAGTACAAAGAAGATTGGGTTGCATTAAACTCACCATAATTCAAGTAAGCAACACCCAAAATAGCCACCAACACCACCGCGTTGATGATTTGCTGCGATGGAAAACGGAAGTCGCCAATTTTGCCATTCAACTTACCCCATGCAACGATAGAACCCACAAAAGAGATGGTTCCTATAATCAAACCCGCAATAACCGGGATATACATCCCCATGCTTACGGCCGGTGCATTGGTCATCGCTTCAGGACTGGTTGCCTCATGCAACAAATGACGCCATTCGATGATCGAAATCAACGCAGCGCTCAAACCACCCATACCATTGAATAAACTCACCATTTCAGGCATCGCGGTCATCTGAACACGCTTGGCCATCAAGGTTCCAACCACTGTTCCCGCCACAATTGCAGCCATGATGTAGGTCAAATTGTTGATCACATGAAATCCTTTAGCATTGAAAAACAAAGCGGCAATCACCGCCATCGCCATTCCAAATGCGGCCACCAAATTACCCTTGCGAGCAGAATCTGGCTGTCCCATCATTTTCAATCCCACCACGAAGCTCACCGAGCCCACGAGGTATCCAATTTCCATATACGGCATCATGATGCTTTTTCTCCTTTCGGCTTCTTCTTAAACATTTCCAACATGCGATCGGTTACCACAAAACCCCCAATTACGTTCAGGGTTCCCACAAATACCGCCAATGTACCAAACACCAATGAAAGTGTATCGTCTGGCGATGCATTGCCCATCACAATGATGGCCCCAATCAATACCACCCCGTGGATGGCGTTTGCACCACTCATCAAAGGCGTATGCAACACGCTCGGTACGTGTGAAATCAATTCTATACCCACGAAGATCATCAGGACGACCAAGTAGATAAGGTTCAAAATATTCTGTTGTTCGTATTGCGCGATCATATCGGCAATGCCTTGAAAAAATGCTTCCATCGTTTTCTAATTATGCGTTGTGATAAATTTCGCCATTCGAGCAAATCAAACAGCCTTGTACAATTTCATCGTTGCGATCCAAAATCAACTCACCCTTCGGGGCGATCAATTTCAACAATTCCCATATGTTTCTGGCAAACAACTCGCTGGCATTCGCGCTCAACTCAGAGGGCATATTCACTGCACCCACCAATTTCACACCACCCACTACTTTCACTTTGCCTGCTTCAGTTTGAGAACAGTTTCCGCCTTGCTCGGCCGCCATATCGATCAACACTGAGCCCGACTTCATCAAGCCCAACTGCTCGTCATCCACCAAAATAGGTGCTTTTCTGCCGGGGACCAACGCGGTGGTGATCACCAAATCGGCCTGGGCCAAACTCTTATTCACAGCTTCTCTTTGTGCTGCGCGATATTCTTCGGTGGCTTCCTTGGCATAACCGCCTTCAGAGCCCACTTCAACACCTTTCACTTCGATAAACTTACCACCCAAGGATTGAACTTGCTCTTTGGTTTCCGGACGAACATCCGTTGCTTCAACCACAGAACCCAATCGTTTTGCAGTAGCGATGGCTTGTAATCCGGCCACACCCACACCAAAAATCAACACCTTGGCGGGCGTAACAGTTCCCGCAGCCGTCATCAACATTGGGAAAATTTTATCCAAGTGATATGCGCCTTCGATCACCGCGCGGTATCCAGCCAAGTTGGCTTGAGAACTCAACACGTCCATGCTCTGGGCACGAGAAATCCGCGGAATGGCATCCAAACTCAACACTGAAACACCTTCGGCATTGAACGCAGAAATCAAATCTGCATTGCTGCGATGGTACATCAAACTCACCCACAAACTACCTTTGGCCAAATGCTTGGCTTGAGTTGCTTCGGGCATGTTGATTTGAACGTACATCGCGGCATCCTTCATCGCACTGCGGTCAACCACCTGCGCTCCGGCATCCTTGTACAAATCATCTGAAAAATGCGAGCCCAATCCAGCGCCCGACTCTATCAAAACTTCGTTGCCCATTTGAATCAAACTCTTTGCAACCTGGGGAGTAATGGCTACACGGTTCTCTCCAACACGGGTCTCTTTTAAGACGGCTATTTTCACAATCGTTAATTAGATTTTGAAGCGAAGATACACAAAAAAAAGGGGCTTACCGCCCCCTTTTGCTCGCTATACACTGATTATTTACAATTTACAAACCTTCACTATGCAATGGCCATTACGCAATGTATAAACCCCAGGTTTCCAATCGCGCACATCCATTAACCCGGGCGCAATCCAAACCACTGGCAATTCCGTCCCAGCCAAATCGGTAGCCACCCAAACATCCGAAACCATTCCACCCTCTACCTGCAATATATCCACGGCAGGATTCGGATAGACCGATACCTGGAAATGTGGATTTATACCGTTGGCTTCTTTGGCATCCAACCTTCCTATAAACCCATCACGGTATCTCACCTGGGTTGGTGTAAAGGTCCCTGTAATGGCGTTCACCGTTCCACTCACCTCCATCACTGGAATGCGTTCACTCAACGACAACCATTTATAAGAAAGGGTTTTGCGCGGCAGCGGAAATCTGCCAAATTGCGATGTAACCGTATCAATTTCATCTACATAGGTACGCAAACGCAACACATTGGTGTATTCTTTGAATGGTGTTTTAATCGTACCCCAACCATCCGCATCGTTATATCTTGTGCCATCTTGCACCAATGCAAACAAATCGCCCGGAATACTAAACTTGAAATTGAAAGTCGATGTATCCTTGTCTCCATAATTCAATGGAAACTGATAAATTTCATCCTCATCCTTGTACATCGATGCCAGAGGGAAGCCAGAATATTGATAACCGATGCCCTCTGTTTTGAACACCTTGCTACTGTTGGTGTAAAATGAATAGACATTGGTTAAAGTAATGGGACCCGCACCAATGGTATCGGCCGTTTTTTGTCCGATCTGACCAAAGAAATAAAACGAATATGGCGTCTTTGTGGCGCTTAGGTAATTCAACAACTGCTGCCTTTGTGGCGTCATGGCACTAAAATCCCACGACATATTGGCGCCGCCAGTTTCATAGTTCGACGGAAGCTCTGTTGGCAATGCATTTGAATATCGCAGCGTATCGCCCGACTTCGGCATTTGACTAGACGTTATCGTAGGCTGTGCGATGGCTTGAACCGCAAACAACGAAACGACGAAAAAAATCCATGATTTCATGATAAACAAATATACAATTTCAGATGAAGTTTGGGTTGTTTATCTGCTCAAAAAAGCCGATTTTTGCAAAAGTTATGGAATATCGTTGGCGCGCAAAACCTCTACCCAATCAGGAACAGGTCTTGCAACTCTCCGAAAGCATTCGTGTTAACCCATACATCTCCACCATCTTGGTACAGCGTGGTATCGACACCTACGAAAAAGCCGAGAAATTTTTTCGCCCCAAACTTGAAGATTTGCACAACCCCTTCGAAATGAAGGATATGGACGTTGCCATCAAAAGAATTCAGACGGCAGTTACCAACCAAGAAGGTATTTTGGTTTATGGCGATTACGATGTTGACGGCACCACAGCGGTGAGCATTGTCTACTCCTATTTTAAGTCGTTCAACCAAAACATCGAATACTACATCCCCGATCGTTACAAAGAAGGTTACGGCATTAGTAGAGCCGGCCTTGAATACGCTGCCGAGAAAGGATTCACCTTGGTCATCACACTCGATTGTGGTATCCGCTCAAACGAATTGGTCGATTACGGCAATTCTCTGGGACTGGAAATGATCATTTGCGACCACCACTTACCGGGCGATACACTGCCTAAAGCGGCCGCTATCCTCAACCCAAAACGCCGTGATTGCACCTATCCCTACAAAGAACTCTCAGGGGCTGGCATCGGATTCAAACTCATTCAAGCCTACAACGAAAAACAAGGCATGCCCACCGAAATGGTCTATGACTATCTCGACATGGTGGCCGTGAGTATTGCTTCTGACTTGGTCGACATCCGGGGTGAAAACCGCGTACTGTCGTTTTATGGACTCAAAAAACTCAACGAGAACCCTAGTATCGGTTTACAAACCTTATTAGACGACTGTCCGAAAAAAGAGCAATACACCATCTCCGACATCATCTTCGGAATTGGTCCCCGCATCAATGCCGCCGGCAGAATCGCTGACGCCAAAGCAGCGGTAAAAGTGCTCATCGAAAAGGACTATAACACTGCCAAGAAATACGCAAAAGTCCTCTCAGAAAGGAACCACGAACGCAAAGAATTGGACTCAGACATCACCCGTGATGCAGTAGATATGGTTCAGAACAGCCCCCGCCTTATGAGCAAATACTCCATGGTATTGCAGGGCGAAGGTTGGTCGAAAGGAGTCATAGGGATTGTGGCCTCCCGCATGGTGGAACAATTCTATAAACCCACGATCGTGTTTTCCTTGAACGATGGGATGCTTACCGGCAGTGCACGCAGTATCAAAACCTTCGACATTCATGAAGCCATCGGCGCCTGTGGCGAATTGGTTGAGCAGTTTGGCGGACACAAATACGCAGCGGGATTGAGCATCAAAGTAGAGAATTTCGATGCATTTGCCGACAAATTCGAAGCGATTGTACGTGAGTCTGTTACCGCGGACGATCTTGTACCAGTGGTAGAATACGACATGGAAATGGAAACATCCATGATCACACCAGGCATGATGAAGATCCTGAAGCAACTTTCGCCCTTCGGCCCCGGAAATTCGATTCCTGTATTCCGAAGCAACAATTTGAAAGCCAATCAAACCGCCAAAATATTGAAGGATCGACACTTGAAGATGCAGGTACAAACCCCCAACGGCCCCATGGATTCCATTGGATTTGGCTTGGCAGAACATTGGCCCTCCGTTACCGATGCGCAAATTTTCCACGCTTGCTATTGCATCGAGGAGAATACGTACAACGGACGCACGAATTTGCAGTTGCGATTGCAGGACATCAAAACCAATTAATCAAGAATTTCTTATCTTTCGGGGGTGAAGCGTAAACATTTCATCCAGTCTTTGGGTGCCACAGCGGTAGGTACTGCTTTATTGCCACAAACCTTGGCCGGCAACCCCGATTCCAGCAAACCACCCAAAGGCAAAAAATCAGCCGAATACACTGTTCCCCAAGGGGCCGATGTCTCCAACGCGCCCCACAATGAAAAATATTGGGGCGCGGTTGCTTCCAATTTTATCCGACCCGAAGGATTCATCAATTTGGAAAACGGTTATTTTAGCCACCAACCCCAGGGCACGCTTCGCTATCACAAGGATGCAGAAACCACCATCAATACGCAGACCAGCCATTTCATGCGCACGGCACAGACCCAAGCCATCGAAGCGGCCAGAATTGCATTTGCCGGTTTTCAAGGATTAATTCCAGAAGAAGTTGCATTCACCCGCAATACCACTGAGAGCCTCAATATCATTATCATGGGTACCCAATGGCAAGCGGGCGACGAGGTCATTATTGGCGACCAAGACTA
>DBCP01000018.1:5787-15335 GCA_002293105.1 Bacteroidetes bacterium UBA955
AAAATGTTGCACCTCACGCACATGATCAACCTTACAGGACAGCTTATCCCAGTGGCAGCCATTGCCCGCGAGGCGAAGAAAATCAACCCCAACATATTCGTTGTGGTTGACGCTGCGCACAGTTTGGCCCATACCCCAATGGACATGTCCGAATTGCGAAACGCAGGCATCGACGCCATCGGTGGAAGCCTTCACAAATGGCTCTGCAATCCCATTGGCGCCGGGTTTTTATTCCTAAAACAGCGAAATATTCGTGAAATTTGGCCCCTCATGGGCGATATCAGTGCCGATCGTACCGACATCCGCAAATTCGAACACCAGGGAACCCGCCCTATCCAATCGCTACAGACCATACCCAAAGCCATTGAATTTCACCGATTATTGGGAAGTGCCAGCAAATACAATCGCCTTACTTACCTCAAATTGCTGTGGATTGGCAACAAACAAGCCTTGGAGAATTTTGGTAAAGGATTTGGCATCCTCAACGACCCCCTCTATCAAGCCAACATGAATGCCGTAACAGACTTGACGAATATGGATTCCTTCAAACTTCAATCGCCATTATTGCCATTCAGTAGAGGCGGAGCAATAGCCACAGCCGCATTGAGCGGATACACCCCCACAGAACTCGCCAATACCTTAATGAACAAATTCGGCATTTTCACAGTGGGCATCGATCATCCTGTCATTCGAGGTGTTCGGGTTACACCGCATCTGAGCAACAGCACCAGCGATTGCATCGCACTAAACAAGGCTTTTACTGCACTCTGTGTGGATTTGATCCCCCATTTGGAACCAGTTAGGAACAAATAATTTTAAAAGAAAATTCGCAGTCGCCTAAGGACGCAACTTAGCTCGGACGATCACATCATTGGTGGTATCGGCATCCAACAATCCCGCCGTATAAACGGTTTTATAGTTTTTGAGCGATAGCAACGCAGCGCGATTCATGTTGCCATCCCTGCGGGCGTGAAAATTGTCCCAAAGAATCACCGATCCTACCGGAATCCAGTCATGGGCGCCACTGTCTTTGGTATCCACCGACCAAATTGAGAGGGTTTTACTGGCGTTAGGCCATTGATTCACTGGCTTTACATCCATCCATTCACCATTGGCCGATATGGGATGTAACTGGGATTCTGCACCCCAAGGATCTAAGTGTTTGAACACATTGATGGCCGGAATTTGATGAACCAAAATTTCATCCTTGAAATCAGGCGATTGTTCAATCCAACGCAATGCTTGGGCCACAGGCTTGTCATCATTATTCCCATTATAAATCACATCACAGGATGCCTGCAACTGCCAAGGATAAGGCAAACCGGCACCCGGAAAAGCCAGCAAAAACATCCCCACAGAAACCAACGCTTTGAGCAAACGATTGAGAAACTGAATTTCCACCCGCATCATCAAATCCAAGCTATACATCGATAGCAACGCCATCACCGGAGAAACAGTCACGAACACACGCAACAGCCCATGGGAGCCCATGGCACCCTTCCACCACAAAATACTGTGTGCCAAAAAGAAAAATCCGAGCAACGGCCACCAAAGCCAAAGTGCAATCTGACTATTCGCAGCGGGGGTCTTACGTTTCAGTCGCTTCGCAACATATATCAATACCAATACCAAAGAAACCAAACATAATGCCGCTACGATGATTCCCATAATCTCTTTTTGGTGCATCGCGTAATGCCAAAAACTACCATGTCCGGCTTCAAACCCACCATCAACCTCCTGTCGCACATAGGGATTTTCCGCAAAGAGCCAGTTCCATTTCCCACTAATCAGCGCACCCACTATGCCATACAAAAGCACACCAACCACCGACAGTGGCATATATTTCCAGCGATTTCTCAGGGCCAAAAAAAGAAGAATCGCACCCAGAAGAACAAACCCTTCGCTTCGCACGACTGGTAGAAACGACGCAACAACGGCACCACATTTCCAGCGATTTCCGGCAAACAAATAGCAAATCCAAACAAGTACCAAGGCATTGGATGGCTCTGTAAGCACGGAATGTGCATTGGCCAAAACAATGGGCTGCCACGCGAATAAGAAAATGACCATCCATGGGTTTTTGAAGCCCATTTTACGCGCCGTAAGGTACGATAGCCACGCTGTGGCCAAGATACAAGCATGATTGAGAAATAGCACCGCGCCAATTCCCAACTGGGCGAAAGGCATCGCCAAGGTTGTAAAGAATGGCTTGCCCCATTGATCAAGCAAAAGTGTGGGGTGTTGCCACGCCCATCGCGCGTAGAGATAGTGATTCCACGAATCTTGTCCGCCTGCTGGAATCGACATACTGCTAGACAAATACACATTCACCAAGGTCACCAAAACCATGGCCATGGCTGCCGCACTCGAGTTGCGATTCCATTCAATGCGATACTTGGGATGGGATGCCCACATGTGGCGAAGTTAATAAAAAAAGGGGCGGCAATCTCACGATTGCCGCCCCCTATCTCTTTTTCCTCAAACCGAGGAAGTAATTTCAATTAATAGGTGCTGTGAACCAACATCATATCGTGAATGCGCTTTTCGGCATGCAAGATGGCAGCTTGCTGGTTGTTTACATTTTCACGCTCAGATTTCTTGTAGATTTCCAAGATGGTGTTGTAGATATTCTCAGTTTGAGACATGGCGTTTTCACGAACATATCCGTTGTACTCAGAGTATACGTTAATCAATCCACCGGCATTGATCACAAAGTCAGGGGCATAAATAATTCCCTTGGCCTTCAATGCATCGCCGTGAATTTTCTCGTCTTCCAATTGGTTGTTGGCAGCACCAGCAACAATCGCACACTTCAACTTTGGCAAGGTAGCATCGTTGATGATTCCACCCAAAGCGCAAGGAGCAAAAATATCTACGTCCAAACCAATCATCTCTTCGCCACTTACAATGGTAGCACCGAATTGACTAGCCGCAGCTTGCAATGCTGAATCATTGATATCAGCCACATACAACTTCACGCCTTCTTTGTGCAAATATTCCAACAAGTGCATACCCACTTTTCCGATACCCATTACGGCAGCAGACTTCCCTGATAAGCTATCATTGCCCCAAGCCTGTTTGGCAGAAGCCTTGATACCCATGTAAGTACCATAAGCGGTTACTGGCGATGGATCTCCACCCCCACCCATGCTCTCAGGCAAACCCACAACGTGATCGGTTTCCATGTTCACATACTCCATGTCGCGGGTAGTAGTTCCCACATCTTCTGCAGTAATGTATTTACCGTTAAGGTTCTCTACGAAGCGACCGAATTTGCGCATCAAGGCCTCAGACTTCATTTTGGGATCACCAATAATGACTGCTTTCGCTCCGCCCAAATTCAACCCTGCCACCGAGGCTTTGTATGTCATACCGCGCGACAAACGCATCGCATCGCGGATGGCGTCCTTCTCGTGGGCATAGTGCCAAAATCGGGTACCTCCTAGGCCTGGGCCCAATACAGTGTTGTGAATGGCAATGATTGCCTTAAGTCCAGTTGCGTGATCTTGACAAAATACGATTTGTTCGTGATTTGTAGATTCTAGGCCTGCAAATAAATCAAATGATGTTGCAGGCGAATTCTGAGTTTGAACGTCAGCCATGATAATGGTGCAAAGATACGGAGATTTAAGATAAAAAAATCGTTTTTAGAAGTGTCAAACCGACACTTGAGCAACTGAAGGAATAGGCCTTGGCGGGTATTTTGCAGCGGCTTGAGCGATGGCGCGAATATGATCGGGTGTGGTACCGCAGCAGCCACCCACAATATTCACCCACCCTAGCTTACACCAGTCCTCCAAAACGGCGGCCATGCCTTCTGGGGTATCATCATACTCACCAAATTCATTGGGCAACCCGGCGTTGGGATAACAACTAATCGGCACCCAAGCTACACGGGCCATTTCTTCAATAAACGGACGCATTTGAGGCGCTCCTAACGCACAATTCAAGCCCACACTCATTAGGTTTCCGTGCGATATAGAAATCCAAAAAGCCTCCGCCGTTTGTCCGCTGAGCGTTCTACCTGAATTATCAGTAATGGTACCGCTTACCATCACGGGGATATCAATGTCGCGCTGTTCTTTCACTGTATTGATGGCAAACAAGGCAGCTTTACAATTGAGCGTATCGAACACTGTCTCCACCAAAATCAGGTGCACACCGGCATCGAGCAAGGCTTCGGTTTGTTCTGTATAACAGGTTACGAGTTCATCGAAAGAGACCGCTCTGTACCCGGGGTTATTGACATCGGGCGATAGACTGGCTGTTTTGTTGGTAGGTCCGATAGAACCCGCCACATACCTCGGTTTTGAGGGATCTAGGGCGGTATATTCTGCGGCGGCGGCCAGCGCAAGCGCGGCCGCCGCAGAATTCAATTCTTTCACCAAATCCACCATGTGGTAATCCAACATCGAAATGGCATTGGCATTGAACGTATTGGTCTCCAAAATATCCGCACCCGCCGCCAAAAATTGCTTGTGAATATCCAAAATAATTTGTGGCTGAGTCAACACCAACAAGTCGTTATTCCCCTGCAATGGATGCTCAAAATCGGCAAACCGCTCGCCCCGATAATCGGCCTCCGACAATTTGTGTTTTTGAATCATCGTGCCCATGGCCCCATCGATGATCATGATCCGTTCCTTAAGGTGATCTTGTATATTCATTTCGCTATTTCTCGTATTTTTAAGTCCAATATTTTCGCCATCAAATCCAAAGCGGTTTGGGCCGTCATTCGATTTTCTTTGTCGATACTCTTCTCCAATTCTATGGGATAGCCCGCTTTGGCAACCAACATCAATGGAGAAACAGGTAATTCCCCCTTCTTTCCGGGGTAGGCAAATTTCACATAACTACTAACCGCCTGCTCGTTGTTTATCGTAGGAAAATCCAATGATTGCGACAATCCAAACGCCGGAGCTGATGAGTAAAACACCACCTCTGGCTCATCCTCGTACAATGCCTGTACCGTTGAATTCTGCATCATCGTGTGGGTCTTCTCTGCAAAAACTTGATCGAATGCGCTTTCCGCCACATGGTAATCACAACGAGAATCACCCGGTTTAAAAATTACCAATGCCTTGTATTTGAAAGCCACATACGCCTTCCCCGATGGAAATTCCGCATAGAAATATCGCCCCTTATCAATTCCGCCTTTCAGCAAATTTCGCTTTTTGAGCGATTTCATGAACGTTTTAAACCTCTCTTCAGAAGTAATCGACAAGGCCAAAAATTGTCCTTCCGGCATCCCAAACGACACCACATCTGAATACAAGGCGATACCAGGTTCGCCAGCGTCTTTCATCCCTTGAAATATGGGCAATGCGGCTACCGTTTTTCTGAGCACATCGATACCTTCAGGGGCCGTTGTTGATGCTGAAAAATCGCCTCGCAACAGTTTTGTTTGTACATGCAAAAACCACTGCGCCGTTGAAGGCACCACAAGCACCAAGCGGCTACGGGCATTAAAATTGTACCATAGGTAAACACCCACCGAAATCACCGTTAAGGCTGTAAGCCCCATGATCGTGAAAGCGATTCTCCGAAATCCTTTGTCCATCGCAACTACAAAGGAACAACACAGAAGCCAAATGGCAGAGGGAATATCACACCTCCCCCAAAATAAATTTGGGTGTCTACCAAATTGGCAAACACCCAAATCAGGTTGTTTCTATTAAAGGGCAAGAAGATTACTTCTTGCAGCAAGGCTTACCTTCCGCGGCACCAGCGCATGCTTTCTTCACGGGAGCAGCACCAGGGGCAGCGATTGGAGCGGCAACAGCAGATGCTGAAGTAGCAGCATCACCATGGCCACCACACTTATGCTCAGCAGAAGCACCAGCGCAAGCCGCTTTGGGAGCAGATACAGAAGCAGAAGCCGCTGAACCTTCTTTCTTGCAACAAGCCTTTACTTCACCGTTGGCAGCACCCGCTTTGCTACATCCAGCAGCAGCACCTTCTTTTTTGCAGCAGGCTTTGGTTGGAGCCACTGCAGTGGCAGGAGCCACCTGTGCTACTTCGATGGCAGGTGTATTATTGGCAGTTTCGGCCGCAGTTTGGGCCTGAGAAGCGATTGCAAATCCCGCAATCAACAATCCAAAAGCAATGATTTTTTTCATGATTTTTATCGATTAATACAAAGATACAAAACAAAATGTAAATTACCACTTGGCAATAACGGTCTCTCCCCCTACAGTTTTTTGGTCTAATTCCACCAAAATCTCAGCATCCAACGGCAAATACAAATCAATGCGAGAGCCAAACTTGATGAATCCATACTCATCGCCTTTTTCATACGATTGTCCGGGCTTTGCATAACACACAATCCTACGGGCCAATGCGCCGGCAATCTGTCGGAATAAGATTTGTTTCCCATTCTCCTCCATCACCACAGTGGTGCGCTCGTTCTCCGTGCTACTTTTGGGATGCCATGCCACCAAGTACTTTCCAGGAAAATATTTCTGATACAACACCTTACCGGTAACTGGCGCCCTGTTCACGTGAACATTCACGGGCGACATGAAAATCGAAACTTGTTTGCGCTGGTCTTTAAAGTACTCTCCTTCTTCAACGTTTTCAATCACCACCACTTTGCCATCGGCAGGCGCAATAATCAAACCCTCGCCTTTTGGAGTCGTCCTTGAAGGGTTGCGAAAAAACTGCACAACCATGATAAAGAAAAACAGCGACAATCCCAGAATAATCTGGGAGACCAAACCTTCGCCCAGCATCCATTGAACACCAAAGTTCAAGATTGCCAAGACCAAAGTGGTTACAAATATGATGGTAAATCCTTCTCTGTGTAACCTCATCTTAGAAAGACCCTCTCAATTTCAACGTACTCGCAACTTTATCCAAAGCCACGATGTAAGCAGCGATACGCATGTTCACTCCATACTTCTCTGCAGTAGCATATACATTATCGAACGCCTGTTTCATCGCACGGTCTGCACGACGGTTCACACGCTCTTCTGTCCAATAGTAACCCAAACGGTTCTGTACCCACTCAAAATAAGAAACGGTAACACCACCAGCATTGGCCAAAATATCAGGAACCACCAAAATGCCTTTTTCGTTCAAAATCGAATCGGCTTCAGCCGTTGTTGGTCCGTTAGCACCTTCAACAATCATTTTCGCCTTGATGCGCGAAGCATTCTCCGGTGTGATTTGATCTTCCATGGCAGCAGGCACCAAAATATCGCATGGCAACTCCAACAGCTCAGCATTGGTTACTTTGCTACCGCCAGTATAACCATCCAAACTTCTGCTCTCGCTGTTCGCTACATAAGCGATGGCAGCGTTTACATCAATTCCTTCTGGGTTGTAATATCCTCCAGTCACATCAGAGATGGCCACAATTTTCACACCCAACTGGGCGATCAATTTCGCTGAAATACTTCCAACATTACCAAAACCTTGCACTACACAAGTTGTGCTGGTTGGGTTCAAACCCAATTTCGCCATCGCACTGCGGGTGCTCACCATCACGCCACGACCTGTTGCTTCAACACGACCCAAGCTACCGCCCAAAACCAAGGGCTTGCCGGTAACTACGGCATAGGCAGTGTGGCCAGAAATTTTTGAAAACTCATCCACAATCCAGGCCATTTCTTGGGCGCTGGTGCCCATATCGGGCGCAGGAATATCTTTGTCTGGACCGAATACGTTGCGCATCGCCAAGGTATATCCACGGGTCAAACGCTCCAACTCACCTTTGCTCATGCTGCGTGGATCGCATTTTATACCCCCTTTTGCACCGCCATAAGGAACGTTTACAACCGCGCACTTCCATGTCATCCATGCAGCCAAGGCCTTCACCTCGTCCAAATGAACATCCATACTGTAGCGTATACCGCCTTTTGAAGGACCCAAATGCACGCTGTGAACAACGCGGTACGCTTCAAAAACGCGAATCGTTCCGTCATCCATGGTTACTGGAATATTCGCTGCCACCACTTTATCGGGGACACGCAAAACATTCGCAAATTGATCGTCCAATCCTAATTTCTCTTTCGCCTCATCGAAGCGTCTCTGCATGCTCTCAAGCGGATTGTATCTTGGAGTTCCACCGTTGTTAGGGGTTGACATAATGGTCTGTTATTACGTTAAGTGAGGCAAAAATAGGACTTATCCTTTTAGTTCACTCAACAGATGGGGGGATTGTTCCAAATAGTATACAATAAGGGCCGTTTATTTGGCCAATCGACGCTGCCCGAAATACCTCATAACAAAAGAGATACCTTGCCATTGAATATCTTTTCTCACCTGCAAGTAATTAGACAATAAGAGGACAAAAAACGCCATATTCACCGCCATCAATTTGCCAAAATGTTGCCTAGCGTTCAACATAACGTGATCCATAAATTGTAATGATTCACTGTTGTGGTATCCAATAGCCTCGTGAGAAATAAACACATCCACTCCCTGCCAGCAAAGAAATAGCACCAATACAGACAATCCATAGCTTACGATAAGTTCTTTAAACCGATTCTGTGCGTGAAGGTAATGTCCGATAGGCGCCGAAAGCCCCAAAAACAAGACGGCAGGCGATATTAAAGCAAAGGTCTCTTTCAAACCGAAGAACGTGCTGCCAAATACCCAAACATAGAGTGACGGCGGGAGCAGCAAAGCACTCAAGATGGCAACCAACGTCCCCAAGCCAGAAACCAAAACATACAGACCCAACAACTTTCCAAATTTTGATTTGCGCGCACCCCAACGCAGCATGCGTGAATGCAAAATGGTCCCGAAGGAGTTGCCAAAAATCCAAATCGTATCCGCCATTAGGAGCGCATTGGCCAAAACCCCGGCTTCAGCATTGCCAAACTCGGCGGCGATCCACCACAGGGGCAAGCGATACAGTAAAAACAACAAAATATGTCCGATTTGCGACATAAACCCGCTGGAGAACATTTCCTTGGGCGGCCGGATGGAATTGTCCTCGCCGATGATGTCTTTTCCACTTGTAGACACCCCGCCGGTTTGTTTCAATACAACACCCAAAGAAATCAAACACACCAGTCCGGAGGCGTACACAAGGATCCAAAGCACCGCTGTTTCATTGAACCCACCAATATAATGGATGGTTTGGTCGATGGGAACTTGAATGGCTGATTTCCTGGACAATTCTATTGCGTCAATCCTGGGAAAAACGAATCCGTACATAGCCTCAAAACACAAGGCAACACCCAACAGTTTCAGTGCTTCTAAGGCCACTTGTAATTTGTTGCGCTGCTGCACCCAGCCTTTCGCTTGATAGATATTGAATTGAATCCCCAAAGACCCCAGAAACAAGCCCTGAAAGAAGAGCAAATTGAGAATGATGATATTGGGGTGATCAAAATTCAGGGGCAAGTTGCCTTGATTGGGCAGTACGTAACCAAACCAACCAACAACGTATCCAATGATAAGCACCAACAACAAAAAGAGCCACGCACTGGGTAGGATTCGTTTTGCGGGATATTTCGACAGCAAATTTGCCAGGGCGCCTCCTGCAAAGAGTTCGCTCACCATGAGTAACAACTGCAGATTGAGCAGAAGAATAGACA
>DBCP01000018.1:15508-20321 GCA_002293105.1 Bacteroidetes bacterium UBA955
CGGAAGAGTTGGGCTAGCAGGGCATCTTCTTTGGGGGATAGTTGGCGATGCGTGGTCGTTTTCTGTGCATAAATTTCGTTTGATTGCGCGATTTTCTGAGCGCGGGCCAGCGCCTTTTGGCGCTGCCCGCGCTCGGAAACACCATCCAAACGGCTAGACAGAATCCACTTTTCCCAATGAAACAACGCCGACAAAGTCTTGGACCCTGCCGGAACAGTAAAGCCTTTTTTATCTACCCGCCACAGAACAGTTTCGGGCACCAATCCCTCCACCGCTTTGCGCAAATACCCTTTGGAATATCCATTCACCAATTTCGACGACAAAGATCCCTCCAAACGATTTGTATCATCCGCCCAAGCATTTAACCAAGCATCCGCCATCAGACAATTATCCGCAAAGGGATTGCGAGATTCAAGTCCACAAGCCATCCCATTGCGGTCCTCATATCGCAACAGCTGGTTTAATCGCGGACCATAATAATCGGCCCGCATCAGCACATCAGCACAATCTATGTATTTCTGACCCTTGAAAATCCCCAACCAATATTTGAACCACTGCTTTCCTGCTGAGAAAAAATCAATGGGCCATTTTTTTCTATGAGGCCATAAACTGACCATTTCCGAGCAAAACGCGGCTTTGTAATAGTGTGGGTATCCCCCAAACAATTCATCAGCACCTTGTCCGTTAAACAACACTTTCACCCCCGCCTCTTGAACTTTCTCACACAAAGCAAAGTGCGCAATATTGTTCCATGCAACGGGAATTCGATGGGTAGTTCTAATATATCGCTCTAAATCATGGGCGTCTAAATCAGCCACATCCACAGTATGCCAAATACCGCCTACGGCTGCCACTACTTGCTTCTGATACTCACTTTCATCCGCCTCACTGCCCGGAGAAATCACTGAAAACACATGAAGATGGGCTTCTTTTCCCAACAATTCTCTTGCTAAACCCACCAAAGCCGCCGAATCCAGACCGCCGCTCACCGCAAAACCCAGGGGGACATCGCTGCGCAAACGCCTATTCATAGACCATTTGAGTTGCGCTCTCAACAAATCAGAATACGTCGAAGGCGCTTCTTTCAGCCCCAATCGTTGAACCCAGGCCTCATCATCCAAACAGATGTATTCGCCCGAATGCCATGCATTTATTTCCAATCCAGCCAACTCACTCCAAACGAGACATTCACCAGCCCCCAATGTTTTTATACCTTCATACAAATCCCTGCTATCACTATCGCCTCGCGAGAAATGCGCTTGCAAAGAATCCATGTTTACCGCCGTCTTTTCACCCACCAATTCCATGGCTTTGAGCAACGCAAACTCCTCGGAACAAAACCAAAACCCCTGACCATTCAACGAGTAATAAATGGGTTTTACACCGGTTCTATCCCTGACCAATGTCAACGTTTTCTCAAGGTTATCCCATATCGCGATGGCAAAAAAACCATCGAGTTGGGCAACAACCGACACGCCCTGCAATTGCCACAATTGCAATAAAATTTCCGTATCCGTTCCAGACAAATTAGACAGGCCGTATTCGGCCGCCAATTCGAGATAATTATAAATTTCGCCGTTGAAACTGATGGCATATCGACCGTCGATACTGAGCATGGGCTGAGAACCTGCAACTCCCAAACCCAGAATTGACAATCTGCGATGCACAAGCAAAGCATTGCCCTGCATTTCACCAAAAATCTCAATCCCATAGCCATCTGGACCACGGTGTAATAGTTCCGTTGCGAGCCGCTCTCCCACCTGTTGCATCTGATCTTTGGGAGCCCCAGTAAAAGTAACCCAACCTGCTATTCCACACATGGCTCAATCAAATTTTGGTAAGATCTATTCAATACCGCGGCTACCGCAGAAGGGTTGTATTTGGCCGCTGCCTCTTGGGCTATTTTTTCACGGCTCCATTGTTGGTGATTCAAATAGGCCTGCTCCATGGCTAAAGTAAGGGCAATTTCATTGGTAGCAGGCACCAAAAGTCCATTGCTTTCATGGATCATTTCAGGCACACCAGCCACCGATGAAGATATCACGGGGAGACCACAACAGTGCGCTTCAGAAATCACGCAGGGAGCATTTTCCATGTCGGAAAACAACACAAACACATCCGCACATTGCATTTGAAAAGCCACATCATTGGCATCTCTAGGACCGAAAAACGCCACACTAGGTTGGAAAATATGCAACAGGCCCAAGCCCAACGCGGCTGTTCTAGCCTGACTCAAATACAATTCATTGTTACCACCCACGATCCGAAACTGCATTCGCCAATCGGGGTGTTGTTGCTTTAATGTTGCAAACGCCCGCAACATACCCATGACATTTTTACGGGGCTCAAGGGAAGACACATGCAAAAAAGCGAAGGGCAAATTGGCCTTTTCTGCGGAATCTTCTGGCACATCAGCGACTTTCGGACGAAAGACATTGGTATCCACCACATTCCGAAACAGCACAAAAGGCTTTGCACCGCCCAAATACGATTGCATACTTTGCTGCGACGCCAAACTCACCGGAGCAGACACTGTCACTTTTTCCCAAAGCCTAAAATAATCCCGCCTAAAAATCGACCCCCGTTTGCCAAACCCATCAGAAACCACCTCATTAAATATCGCCCAATGCTCTGTATACCAAAGTGGAACCGCTCCCTTCCCCTCTTTCCTAAACACCTCATACAATGGCGGAATCAATCGCGCTATTTTGTCGGCCGAATGCACATGCACCACATCTGGCACACCCTGTAACAATAGAGTCGCTTTCAATTCTCGCATTGCAACCCATCGATAGTAGAAGTAATTTATCCCCCTAATCAACCAACCTCTCCAAGGCAATTGTGCAATGGGCCTGCAGCGAATCTCAACATGGGGAATTGTAACAATATTCTTGGGCTTAATATCTTTCCCCCACCGATATACCGGAAAATGAAATACGGTGAACTGAAAATCAGCGGGTGCAGCCCGCTGATTTTCAGCAAAGGCCTCGGCGTGCCGACCGATGAAATTACCCGCCTGCGTATCCAAACTACTTGGAAACCAACCGGCCAACCACCATATCGTTTTGCTATCGCCCACGAAACAAAAGTACACACCCTAAAGCGTCGCATCAAATTATTGCCAATTTTTGCAAAGGTTCTAGTCGAAATTGAAAAATATTCAAAAAATAACTATCTTTGCAGTCCAATAAATGGCGGTTATAGCTCAGGTGGTTAGAGCACTAGCTTGTGGCGCTAGGGGTCGCCGGTTCGAGTCCGGTTAGTCGCCCACAAAAACAAAAAAGCAGCGAATTCGCTGCTTTTTTGTTTTATCAAATCCCACCGCCTTCGCTCAGCAAAAACAGCGGTAAAAAATTAGCCACCAATGTATTTCAGCAACTCAGATCGCGTTGCCACATCCAAAAACTTGCCGTGAAAACTGCTGGTTACCGTACTGCTGTGACTGTCCTTAATCCCCCTGCTAGCCACACACATGTGCTTTGCATCGATGATCACCGCCACGTCCTGCGTTCCCAAAACCTGCTTCAATTCCTCCGCAACTTGAACCGTCATGCGCTCCTGAACCTGCGGACGGCGAGCAAAATAATCCACAATCCTGTTCAATTTACTCAAACCAATCACCTTGCCTGAGCTGATATAGGCCACATGTGCAAATCCGTAAATCGGCACAAAATGATGCTCGCAAGTGCTGTGGAATTGAATATTCTTCTCTACCAACATTTCGGCATACTTATAACTGTTCTCAAATAAGGTTGGTTCAGGACGATTCTTAGGATCCAATCCCTTGAAATGCTCGTTCACATACATCTTCGCAACTCGCAAAGGCGTTCCCTGCAAACTTTCGTCCGTTAAATCCAAACCCAACACGTGCATGATCTCCTTGAAATGCTTGGCAATCAATTCAATCTTCAAGGCATCGTCCATCACAAAAGCATCCTCGCGCAAAGGCGTGTCTTGCTTCCCAGAAATGTGCGAATCGCCCATCTCCTCCCACTGCTTAAGCAGCTCGTTCGCTAGTTTTTTATCCATTGAATTCTACAAAATTACGGGGTGTTTCGTACAATCGCACACTCAAACTCATTTCCATCGGGACCCTCGTACGCAACTTTTGCCAAATCACATACACAATGTTCTCCGCCGTAGGGTTCAATTCGCGAAACTCCTCCGTATCTAAATTTAAATTTTTGTGATCGAATCGCTCAATCACTTCCTCGTCGATGTACTGCTTTACCAACTTCATATCGATCAAATACCCTGTCACCGAATCCACTTCACCCTCTACCCTAACCTCCAAATCGTAATTGTGGCCATGGTAATGGGCGTTGTTGCAGAGTCCAAAGAACTGCTTGTTTTGCTCATCACTCCAACTCGGCACATGCAAACGATGGGCGGCATTGAAATGGGCGGTTCGGTAAACGGCTACGCGGTGCGACATATATTTATCTAAAGAAGTGATAGTTTAACCAAACAAATCGAAAATGGTTTGTTAATTCTACAAATCTATGATGCAATTCACATTTGTCACCCAAGTATCGGCACAGCGCGACGCAGTTGCGTCGCAATTCGACCAATCGCTGTTGCTCAAACTCAAACCCCCGTTGGTTACAATGCGATTGATTCAATACGATGGTCAGTTTCGGGGCGATGAACTTCAGTTTGCCGTTGGCTTTGGCAAATTCACCCAAACATGGCATGGCAAAATCACCCAGCATCGCTACACAGAAAAAGATTGGTTGTTTCGCGACGAAGAAATCTCGGTACCCCATCCCTTGTACAAATGGCAACACACCCATGCACTGAAGGCAAATGCTGC